>JANQZS010000093.1:19812-91213 GCA_030728405.1 Candidatus Nanopelagicales bacterium
CATCTGCAACTTGGGCATCTGCAACTTGGGCCTCTACGCCCACACCTGTAGTGCGAATCACCCTCCCAATCAGGTCGATCAGCGGCAGATCCGTAGCAGCACGAAGCGCAGCAATTTCGCGGGCAAGAGCACCGAACCGGCTCATTGCATCGGCTGAGTAATCATCCGGTGATCCGAGATCGAACAACGCATCGGACAGTGAGGCAATCTCTACCGGATCACCGCCCACCACCGCGTCAGCAAGTGCCGTCTCTACATCGGTGGCGGTACTACGCCCGGCAGACCTAGCGATGACTTTGGCGCGGTGGCCCAACGCGGCAAGGTCTCGAGGCCCGATCCGCCAACGCGGACCCGCTGCAACGCGCAGGAAAGCCGGATTCGCGGTGGGGTCATGCAGCACTTCAAGCATGGAGCGGGCGTCAATCACTGCAGGCTGGGCAAGGAGCGCGGCGGCGCCGGCGAGCTGAGTTGGTACTCCCAGATCGCGCAGCAGCCGGTCCACCCGAGCAAGATCGGTTCCCGTTGTGCCGAGCACCGCGACGCTCTCATCACTTGAGCAACGGGAATGCACTTCGCGAATACGCTGACACAGCCAACTCAGTTCATCGTCAATGGTGTCGAAAAGACCGATATCGACAAGGCCTGGGCCGCGATCTTGCGGACCCGTTACTAACTCACGAACCGTGTCGTGTTGCGCCCGCAGATCACTCGATACCGCATTTGCCAATTCCAAAATTGCCGGACCCGATCGACGATTTTGTGAGAGCGAATAAGCGGCGCTTGCTGATCTACTCCCGGTGAAGTGCACAAGGAAATCATCGATATTGGCAACGCTAGCTCCGCGCCAGCCATAAATCGCTTGGCAGGGATCTCCCACGGCCGTTACCGCTGCGCGCGATCCAAAGATCCCTTGCAAAAGTTTGCGCTGTCCAATCGAGGTGTCTTGGTATTCATCAAGCAGGACCACATCGAAGCGCGCTGCGATCTGTTCCTGAACATCACTAAATCCAGCAACCAACTCGCCGGCAAGCCGGATCTGATCGGAGTAATCGATCAGATCACGATCAGCCTTGACCGCTCGCCACTCAACGATTACCTCGGCGAGGGCCCGGCGCGCGCGAGCAGTTGCCAGCATCGAGTGACCAATTTTTTGTAATGCACCCACCGAGGTCAAGTATTCGATGGTGCGATCCTCATACACGACGAGTTCGGCAGGGGTAATGGAAAGTTCGCTAAGTTGGTCGTCGAGTTCCAATAGATACGACGTGACCTGGACGGGAGACTTATCTAAACTAGAAAGATCTACCGCAGTTCGACACACCACATGGAAAGCCAACTGCTGCCGAGCACCGGGAGTGAGCAAAGTCGGGTTGGGCTCCCGACCCAATCGCATCGCATGTTCATTGACGATTGCAGCGCCAAAAGCGTTGTAGGTGAGTACCTGCGGATCTCCTCGTTCGCTCTCCTCCATTGGCTCAATCCCTAGTGATGCGACTGCTGATCGCATCGCCCCGAGGAGTTGCGCGGCGGCCTTGGTGGTGAAGGTCAGACCAAGCACCCGATCAGGCAGGACAAGCCCGCTGCCCACCAGCCAGGCAACTCGGGCTGCCATCGACGTGGTTTTGCCCGAGCCAGCGCCAGCAACGATCACCCCCGGGGTGAGCGGGGCGGTGATCGCGGCCCACTGCTCCTCCGTGGCCGTTATGCCCATCGCCTGATCAAGACGAGCACGAGATAACAGTTCGGTCATGATGGCAGCACCTGCTCACCTTGGACCTGGGCCGGGCATACCGATGTGTAGGCACAGAAGCGACACGCTGTGCATCGGTGCGCTGCGAATCTCTCATCTCGGATGATCTGTACTGCCTCACCCAATCGCTCCTCGACCCAGGTCGGTGACTCTGTGAGGTCAAGGGCTGGTTGCAATTGCACTTTGGGAGAGTTCGGGTCTTTTGATGCATCGTGCCGAAGTTGCACAAGCGCAGCACCACCTGGATCGATCTGATTAACCTGCGCTAGCTCTGCGGCACGTGGGTCGCGAGACAGCAACAGCTGGTAAACGCCCAGCTGCCCATGATCAGGCACGTCTTTCTCTGGCGGCGGTGTTGCCATGGTTTTTAAATCAATAGCGACCGCGCGGCCTTCCTCATCGCGTTCGATCCGATCGACAAAACCGGTGAGGCTCACGTTATCGATGCGCCCGTCCGGAAGTTGCACCTCGACCACAGACCGAAGTTGATCTTCAGTTCCTAGCAGGGTGCGCTCTGCGCGCAGGTGATAGTTGAGAAAACGCTCGAGTGCACTGCGCGCCTGCACACGTTGGGCACGCGATTGCCAGCGGGCATCGAACTGCAATTGCGCCCACACCTCATCAACGAGGGCATCCATTGCTTCGAGTTCAGCGGGCACTGTGCGCTTGCCCACGTATTCAGCAACCGCATGCACCACGCTGCCAAATGAGGTGGCACTTCCCCGTGAGACTTCAGCGTGCACTTCGTGGCTCAGGAACCATTGGAGCGGGCAGTCGATGAGGGAGTCAAGGGCACTGCCGGACAACGCAATCGGCTCGGCCAGGTCGCGAACCGGGCTCACACCCTCAGTGACCGAAGCGATCCCCCACCAGTTCGACGGATCAGCCAAGGGCACGAGCGGTTGACCACTCGGGGTGCGCAGGCCGGCGATCTGAGCAAGTGTCTGGGCAGCGCCATTGCGGACCGCCTCGGAAATATCTTGATTGGTCACGGCTATGCGCAGATCAGCCACCAGTCCATCCCATGAGGCCAGACGAGGAGTGCGCATTGGTGCTTGCGTGAGCGCGATTTCTGGGTTACGGGACTGCACGTCTAGGACAAACCGACTTGGCCGATCACCGGAATCGATAAGAGCATCGACGTAGGAAATAGTCAGGTGGCTGCGCGCCCGGGTGCATGCCACGTAAAAAAGATTTCGCTCTTCCACGAGCAGATCTGCCGGCCTTGTGCCCGGACCAATGCCATCTGCGGTGAGTTCTTCAACTCTGAGCAAGGAGCCGCGCTCGCGCAGATCGGGCCATACGCCTTCTTGCACGCCGACTACCCAGACGCGCTCCCACTCAAGGCCTTTGGCCCGGTGCGCGGTGAGGATGCGCACCGCATCGGATCGAACAGCACGCTCAGCAACGGCCTCAGCAGGAAGTTGTTGGGCTTCCAGAGATGCAATGAATGTGGAAACGCCCACCACCCCGCGGTAGCGATCACTGGTGCGAACTGCGGTGTCGAAGAGAGCCATGACCGCATCGATGTCGTGATTGGCGGGCATGGAACCGGCTAATGCCTGTTCGCGCAATCGTTCAGGCCAACCGTGCGGAGTGCGCCCACCTGTCCAGCATTCCCACAGCACATCAGAAAGAGATGCGCCCGCATCGATTCGAGATCGCACATTCGCGAGCACTTCGGTAAAGCGCACGGCGCGCCCGAGAGTGGCATCATCTTCACCGCCATCTGGTGCCGGCCAGATCTCATCTCCCAGAATCAGCTCTCTGATGGCCTCGCGCGAGGGCAATACCGAATCACCACGCTGCACTCGATCGGCGCGCAATCGTCGGCCCAAACGACGGATATCTGTGACGTCGAGGCCACCCATCGGCCCGGTGAGTGCATCAATCACCTGCTCCGCATTTACGCGATTCGGTTCGGTAGCCAACTTCACGAGGCTCAACATGTGATGAACGGCAGGCTCTGAACGCAACGGAATTTCATCACTGGCCACGACCCGGGGAACCGATGCCACCTGCAAGGCCCGATCGATCTGGGCCACTTGGTCTGCGGTGCGCACCAAGACCGCCATCGAATCCCACGATGCACCATCTTCAATGTGGGCTCGTCGGATCTGATCTGCAACATGGGCTGCCATGGAGTTGGGGCTGTCATACACGCAGAGCCGAACAGGATTCTCTGCTTCAGTTGACGCGCACTTCGGTGAGCGGTGCAGAGCTACATCGGCCGCGGACAGGCCCGATAGCGGACGAGATCCCAAGATCGACGAGGCCACCGCTCTGATGGTGGGTCCGAATCGACGCGAGTGCGAGAGCACTACAACGGGTGCGAGGTCACCGCCAGGTGCGCGGAATTGCGAGCGGAAACCGAGTAGCCCACGCACATCAGCACCGCGGAATGCGTAGATCGCTTGATCTGGGTCGCCCACTGCAACGATCGAAGTTGCCGGACCAACGAGTGAGGCGAGGAGTTCCACCTGCAGCGGATCTGAGTCTTGGTACTCGTCAACAAAAATTGCCCGGTAGGTGCGATGCAGCATCGATTGCACCTGCGGGTCGCGCGCCCGGATAACCGCTCTCCGAACCATTTCCGAATAGTCCATCACGTTTTCTAAGACCATTACTTGCTCTTCTTGCTCGGCAAGTTGCGCTACCGCTACCCAAGCGGGTCGCTGGTGCTTACGACCGCGGCGGGCCAGCTCTTCTGGGGTAACGCCCAACTCGCGCATGCGGGTAAGGAGTGCACGCACTTCATTCGCAAACCCGAGGGTGCCCACTGCCTCGGCAAGATCAGCCGGCCACTCCACATTGCCATCGATGACCGATCCAGTGATCAGTTCCTTAATGCGGGCATCTTCCTCAGCACCGGACATTAATCGCGGCGGATCTAGATATTCCTCGACCGAAGATGTGCTGCGCAAGAGACCGTAGGCGTATGAGTGGAAGGTGGCCACCTCCGGGATCAAGCCGCCACCAACCCTGGCTGCCACCCGATCACGAACCTCCCGAGCGGCTCGGCGGCCGAAAGTCAGGACGAGCACCTGATCAGGGGAAACAGGTTCCACCGCATCGCACAACCGGGCAACTACGGCCTCAACGATCGTGGTGGTTTTGCCCGTTCCGGGGCCGGCCAGCACCAGAAGGGGACCACTGCGGTGATCCACAACCCGCTGCTGCTGGGCATCCAGGGTGGGAGCGACCGCGAGCGGCTCGGGTCGCATATCCAAGGCCCACTGCATAGAGCATGAATACCACCTAGGTGTGACACCATCAGCAGGTGACCAACGAGCCGGGGACTCATATCGAGTTCACCATCGCCGGCCCGGTCCCCGTCTTTGAGCCTGAACCGGCCCCACAGCCAAGCCCGACCGAGGCCGGAGCTCACGGCACGGTGATCATCGAGGACGGCTTCATCCCGCGCCGGGTTCGTCGTCCCCTAGATCTGGCCCGATTTGTGATTGCCGTAGCGGTAGCCGCGGGAACGGTCTTTTTGGGTTGGTTCTTCACCAGCACCACCGCTGGACTCGATAGCGACATCGAATCGGGCGCCGCCCTACTGCCTGGCCTGGTGGTTCTGGTCCTGAACATCATCGGCGGCATTGGCACCCTTGGCTTGCCGATCGCGGTTGCGGTTTTTCTACTCATTCGCGGACGAGGGCGCCAGCTCTTTGATGCCTTTTTGGCCCTGCTGGTCACCGTCATTTTGCTCACGTTGCTGTCCATCGCGGTGTCCTCACTGGATAACCCGCGTCTACTCATCGCTCTGGCCGGATCCCTCGTCGGGACAAGCGCTGCAACCACACCCATGTTGGGTGGACTCGTCGCTTTTGTGACCGTCTCGCGCCTCATGGGCAGGCGACCCTGGAACGGTTTGAGCATCATCACCATCGGCTCACTGATCGCAGTGACCATTCTGAGTGCGGGTATTGCCCTCGCCGGCGTGGGCCTTTCACTCACTATCGGTTGGGCGATTGGGCTCCTCACGCGCTACGTCGCTGGCACTCCCACCACCCGTCCATCGGGACTCGCCATTGCCACCGCGCTGGAGCAGGGCGGTTTTCCGGTCACGATGCTTCGCGCGATCGAATCCACGGAGCGAGGCCGCCGTTACCGTGCAACCACGAGGAACGACGCCACCCTTGACGTGACGGTTCTTGACCGCGACCTGGAAGGCGCTGGTCTGGTTCAGGCCTTCTGGACGGCCGTGCGACTTCGTGAAGACTCAGGAACCGGTGCCTTCAACATGCGTCGAGCACTCGACCAGGCCGCTTTGGTTGCGTATGCCGGTGAAACCGCTGGCGCTCCCCAACCTCGTCTGCTCATCGCATCGGAAATTGGGCCGGACGCGTGCCTGCTTGGTTACCAGCGCATCGACGGCACCCCGCTCGCCGACCTTGACGACGTGTCCGATGCCGAACTGGAATCAGCATGGCGCGGACTGCGCACTTTGCACGAGCATCAAATCAGCCATCGAAGCGTGACTCCCCGAACATTTCTGCGAGCGACAGAGGGCGGGGTGTGGATCAAGCAGAGCGATCAAGGATCAGTTGCGGCCAGTGACTTGGCGATGAGAATTGATATCGCAGAAATGCTCTGTTCGATGGCCCTGCTCACTGATGCCGAACGTGCCATTACAACCGGTGCGCAGGTCTTAGGATCGGCCACCCTCACGCGGGCATTGCCTGCGTTGCAACCGGTAGCGCTCTCTCGGGGATTGCGCAAGGAAGTGCGGGCACGCAAGGGGCTACTTGTGCAACTCCGCGATGGCTTGGTTGAGTTAACGCCAGGCGCAGACGTCGAGCAGATCCAACTCGAGCGCATCAAGCCACGAACGTTGATCATGATCGTGGTTGGCACGATTTCCGGTTACGTTCTCATTTCCCAACTGGCATCCGTTGACCTCCCCGCATTGATCGCAAGTGCGAATTGGTGGTGGATGCTGGCCGCTGTCGCGTTTAGCCTCATCACGTATCTCGGAGCAGCATGGTCTCTCTCCGGTTTTGTTCCCGAACGGATTCCACTGCATAGAACGATGCTGGCTCAGGTTGCCGGTGACTTTGCCACTTTGGTGTCACCGCCCACCATCGGCGCTATCGCGATCAACGTGCGCTTTCTGCAAAAGGCTGGGTTGCATCCGGCCCTTGCTGGCGCAAGCGTGGGCGTGGCCCAAGTCATGGCGTTTGTCATGCATATCGTGCTCCTTTTCGCTTTCGGTATCGCAGCAGGCACGCAGGCTGACCTCACGTTTGATCCGCCCATGATTGCCGTTATTGCTGTTTCCGCCGTTGCCGTGGCCGCACTTGCACTACTTGCGGTACCCGCTGTGCGCGCACAAATCTCCAAGCGGGTCGTTCCCCTGATTCGCGAGGTGGTGCCGCGTCTTGTCACGATTGCCCAGCGACCGGCCAAACTTGCAGAGGGACTCGGCGGAATTCTGCTACTCAATCTCGCTTACATCGGAGTGCTTTACGCCAGTGTTGAGGCATTTGGCGGAGACATGAATATTGCAGTGGTAGCGGTGGTGTACCTCGCCGGTGCCACCATCGGACAGGCCGCACCCACTCCAGGCGGACTCGGCGCGGTCGAGGCCGCACTCGTAGCCGGCCTCACCGCCGGTGGACTCGATGCCGGGATTGCGGTCTCCGCTGTACTGCTGTACCGGCTCGTCACGTTCTGGATTCCCACCATCCCGGGTTATTGGGCCTTTAATTTCCTGACCAAAAAGGGTGCTTTGTAAGCAGTACGGCACGTAATCCCTGACAGACCGCAACATCACTGACAGACTGCAACCATGAGCGAAGACACCGTCACCATTACGCCCCTCCTCGACGGCCCCAACCAGGTTTCTGGCGGCGTCGTGGTAACCGACGAAGCCGGCAACGTCATCAAAGAAGCCGACACCGTGTTCCTGTGCCGTTGTGGCTTCAGTGCGAACAAGCCCTTTTGCAACGGGGCCCACAAACGCGAGGGTTGGACCAGCAACTAGTAGTTGGGCTTATCCGGTTCAATCTGGCTGACCCACGCGTTGATGCCTCCGCCTACATGGATGGCATCGTTGAAACCGGCACCCTTGAGAACCGCCAAGACCTCGGCTGATCTTCCACCGACCTTGCAGTGCAGCACGATCTGCTTGTCGGAGGGCAGCTTTTCTAGTGCTGATCCATCAAGGAACTCACCCTTGGGGATAAGAACTGCACCGGGGATCTGAACAATCTCCCACTCGACTGGCTCGCGAACATCGATCAGCATGAAGTCGCGCTCGCCTGCATCTTTCTCATCGATCATGCGTTTGAGGTCATGGACCGAGATAGTGGAATCACGTGCTGCTTCGGCGGCTTCATCAGAGATCACTCCGCAGAAGGCGTCGTAATCGATCAACTCGGTCACGGTCGCATTCGGTCCGCACACAGCGCAGTTCGGGTCCTTACGGATCTTCACCTGTCGGTATTCCATTTCGAGGGCGTCATAGACCATCAATCGGCCAATGAGCGAATCTCCAACTCCGGTAATCAGCTTGATTGCCTCGGTCACCTGGATCGAGCCGATCGACGCGCACAGCACCCCCAGCACGCCGCCTTCGGCACACGAGGGCACCATTCCAGGCGGCGGGGGCTCTGGGTAGAGGCAGCGGTAGCAGGGGCCGTGCTCGGCCCAAAAGACCGACGCCTGACCGTCGAATCGGTAGATCGAACCCCACACGTACGGCTTGTTCAGCAGCACGCAGGCGTCGTTGACGAGGTATCGCGTGGCGAAGTTGTCGGTGCCGTCGACGATGAGGTCGTACTGCGCGAAGAGTTCCAACACATTGGAGGAGTCCAGCCGCAACTCGTGCAGGTTCACCGTGACGTAGGGATTGATCTCGAGGACGGAGTCGCGTGCGCTCTCGGCCTTGGAGCGACCGATGTCGCTCTGCCCATGGATGATCTGGCGCTGCAGATTTGATTCATCAACAGTGTCGAATTCGACGATGCCCAGAGTCCCCACGCCTGCGGCTGCCAAATACATCAATGCCGGCGAGCCCAGGCCGCCGGCACCAACACACAAAACCTTGACGTTCTTCAGGCGCTTCTGACCGGTCATTCCCACATCGGGAATGATCAGGTGCCGGCTATAGCGTCGAACTTCGTCCACCGACAGGCTCTCTGCGGGTTCCACCAATGGTTGCAGCGACACAGCGAACTCCTCGTGATTACTTAATATTTCAACCAAGATTAACGACGTATGAGCGCACCGCGGGGGCCCACCCGATCACTTGCACATCTATTGCAACTGCGCGTCCATCGAGACACTGTGCGAGACAGCGCCCTGAGCAACCAGATTTCGCAGGACCCGAAGGCACACCGACAAGGTGGCCAAATCGGGATTTTCTATGGCGGTGATCTCGTCAAGAGTGGTACGAGCGCGAGACACTCCCTCAGCATGCGCACCCTCCCAGGTTTCCACCCGCTCCTCAGGACTTTGCTGCATGTCCGTCGCAACAATGACGCGCGCGGTGAGGTCGGCGATGACCTGATAGAGATCGCTGCGCAACGCTTGTCGGGCTAATGCTGACCAGCGATCGCCACGGGGCAACTCGGTAATTCGAATCAGAGTTCGATCAACGTCGTAGCGATCGGACAAAGTGAAGTAGAGCGGAACCACCGTTTCTGCTGACTCACCCGTGCGCTGACAAATATCGGTGATGTCGAGAAGGGCATAAACATCCAGCGAAGCCGCTGCCGCCTCCGCGAGCTCTTCTGGTGCACCTGCCTCAACAAACCTGGCCACTCGACGGGTAAACCGTTCTGCTTCGTTGCCGTGCAACATGTTCCGGATTTCTCCTGCGTGGGCCGCAATAACCGGCATGAAGTAGGAAACCTCGGCCTGGATATCGATCTCACCTCCGCGAGTTTGCAGGAACCAGCGGGTGGCACGGTCAAAGAGTCGTCGGGTTTCAAGTTGGAGGGCAGACTGAGCTGAGGTGGAAATTTGATTATCCAGACTGTTGATCCAATCCCAAAATTTCCGGATACCGAAAATTTCCATGGCAACAGTGGCCGCGCGAATAACTTGTTCAGCACTCGCCCCGGTCTCCTCAATTGCGCGAAAGACGAAGGTGATGCCACCCACGTTGATGATGTTGTTGACGATCACCGTATTGATGATCTGATCCCTAAGTGGGTGGGAATCAATCCCCGCCGAGAAGCGCTCACGCAGAATGGACGGGAAGTAATCGCGCAGATTTTGGGTGAACCATGGATCACTCGCAAGCATCGACTTGTTCAAATTTGCAGTCGTCCAGATCTTGGCGTAGGCCAGCAGCACGGCCAACTCAGGTGACCTCAACGCCTCTCCCGCTGCCCTTCGCGTTGCGAATTCTTCGTCGTCGGGCAAGAACTCGATGGCACGGTCGATCAATCCTCGATGCTCCATCTCGCGAATCATTCTTTGGTGCACCGTGACGAGTGAGACAGCGCCTCGTCGGGCATTACCTAACACCACGTTCTGGTCGTAGTTATCTTCCAGCACCATCTCAGCAATCTCGTCGGTCATCTCCACCAAAAGCTGATTTCGCTCTGTCTCCGATAACTCTCCTTGGACCACCAATGCATCAAGCAGAATTTTGATATTGACCTCGTGATCTGAGGTATCAACACCGGCTGAATTATCGATTGCGTCTGTGTTTAGCTTGATCCCGCGCCGGGCCGCTTCGATTCGTCCACGCTGGGTGAGGCCCAGATTGCCACCTTCGCCCACTACTTGACAACGCAGTTCTTCTCCGGTGATTCGAATTGCATCATTGGACTTATCGCCGACATCAAGATTGGTTTCGGTGCTGGCCCGCACATAGGTGCCGATTCCGCCGTTCCACAGCAGATCAACCGGCGCTGCCAGAATCGCCGAGATCAGGTCGGCCGGAGTGCATTGCGAGATAGCCTCGGTAATGCCTAACGCTGAACAGATTTCAGCAGTCAGTGGGATGGATTTTGAGGAGCGCGAGAACACTCCTCCGCCTGCGGAAATGAGGGAGCGATCGTAGTCATCCCACGATGACTCAGGAATTTCGAAAAGCCGGTTTCGCTCAGCGAGCGATGTGACCGGAGATGGATCCGGGTCAATAAAAATGTGTCGATGGTCGAATGCAGCAACGAGTCGAATGTGTTCACTGAGCAGCATGCCGTTGCCGAATACGTCTCCGCTCATATCGCCGATACCCACCACCGTGAAATCCTGACTTTGGGTATCAAGATCAAGCTCGCGGAAGTGTCGCTGCACCGATATCCACGCTCCACGGGCGGTGATCCCCATCGCTTTGTGGTCATAGCCAACAGATCCACCGGATGCGAATGCATCACCCAACCAAAAATCGAATTCCGCTGAGATTGAGTTCGCCAAATCCGAAAAACTTGCAGTACCTTTATCGGCTGCCACCACAAGGTAGGGATCATCGCCGTCGTATCGAACGACGTTTCCCGGAGGGATTACCACCCCATCCACGATGTTGTCGGTGATGTGCAACATCGACGACACGAAGCTTGCATAAGCGGCTCGACCCTCATCTAGCCATGCATCTCGGCCCAGTGCCGGATCAGGAAGGAGCTTGGGGAAGAACCCGCCTTTGGCGCCTACCGGAACTATGACCGCGTTCTTCACCTCTTGGGCCTTCACCAAACCCAGCACTTCGGTGCGGAAATCGTCTCTACGATCACTCCATCGCACACCGCCTCGGGCGACGTCACCAAAGCGGAGGTGGACGCCTTCTACCTGAGTGGAATACACCCAGATCTCGCGTGCTGGGTGCGGAAGCGGTAGATCAGGTACACCGCTGGGGTCGAATTTGAAAGCGACAGCTTCAACAAATTCGCCATTGGCTGCCCGAAGATAGAAGTTAGTTCTCTGGGTGGCGAGCACTAACGCTGCGAATGAACGCAGAATTCGATCAGCGTCCAGACTCACCACATCATCGAGAGCAGATTCGATTTTGCTGGTAATTCCTTGGGTTGCAGATTCCCGATCGCCGGTAAATTCCGGATCAAAGCGGATGCGAAACAGCTCGACCACATCAGCAACAACCGCGGAATTCTCAAGGACAACCTGCTCGATATAGCCCTGCCCGAATGCCGAACCAATTTGACGCAGGTAGCGCGCGTAGGCGCGGATCAACATCGCATAGCGCCATGTGACTCCACCCCTGAGAACTAATCCGTTGAAGGCGTCGATACCCGCCCTGCCATCCCAACACGCCCTGAATGCTTCGGAAAAGCGGTCAAATACTTCCTGCCTGGTGGCGATTTCGGGAGGGAGCAATAGGCCAAAGTCGAGTACCCATGCCCGTGATTCATTACCCGCAGACACCTCATAGGGATGTTCATCAAGGACTTCGACCCCGAGAAGTTGCAGGATCGGCAAGATTCGCGTGAGTGAAACCGGTGCGCCGTGGCGGATAACGGTGAATCGTGCTTGCCCTGGCGCACAGTTCGGAACTCGGTACATGTGTTCGGCCATGCCATCTGGACCCAGCCGATCTATGACCAAGATGTGAGCAACGGCATCCTCGGGAGAGAAATCAGCCTTATAGGAATCAGTGCAAGCGTTTTGATACTTAGACAGCAGTCTGGCCGCGCGTTCTACCCCCACGCTCGAAATGAGGAGTTCTGCGAAGACATCCGACCAATCCAGCACGGCCTGCGCAACATCTCTCTCGAGTTGAACGAGGTCAACCCTGGGGATTGACTCAGAAGGTGCCATGCGAACCACGTAGTGGATGCGCGCTAACAGGGAATCCGACACCAACACAGTGAAATCTATGCTTGCACCCTGAAAAGCGGCGAGCAAAATATTCTCAACTCGCTCGCGCACTTCGGTGTTATAGCGGTCTCGAGGCAGATACACGAGTGCAGAAACAAAGCGAGCGTAATCATCCGATCGCACATACAACTTGGTGACACGTCGTTCCTGATTTGCCAGAACGGAACCTGCGATCTTCACTAAATGCTCTTGACGAATTTGGAAAAGTTCATCTCGGGGATACGTTTCAAGGAATTGGCGCAAGTCTTTTGCGCTATGTGAACCAGGTGCAAAATCAAGCACCTCTTGAACGTACTCAAACTTCTCGCGAAGAACCGGGATCTCAGTAACGCTTCTGGTGTAGGCGGATGAGGCATAAAGGCCGAGGAACCTGTGCTCCCCCGTCACATTCCCCTGATGGTCAAACCTCTTTACCGAGATGTAATCAAGATATGCCGAGCGATGCACAGTGGACCGCGAATTAGCTTTGGATAGGACCAGCACGCGCGGTTCGCTGGCGCGCTCTCGCACAGCTGGGGGCAACGCAGCAAAACTTGCCGACGCGCTGATCTCATCACTGCGTCGAAGAATGCCTAGACCGGTTCCAGGCACCGGAATTAACGCGGAGTCATCACCAGCTTCAAGAAGGTCATATTCGCGATACCCGATAAACGTGAGGTTGTCTTGGACTAGCCACAAGAGCAGGTCATGAGCTTCTTGTACTTCCGACGCCGAAATCCCCTTGGGTGGATTGACACTGAGCTCTTGGGCCAACTCCTCCGCCCGCACACGCATGGCCTGCCAATCATTGACCGCTTTGCGCACATCACCAAGAACCTGAACTACGCGTGCGTCAATACCGTCCATATCACTTCGGACTAGGTCGCGCTCAACTTCAATGCGCATCCATGACTCCGCGATGGCGCCGGGCGGCCACGGATCGTCAACATCGGTGTCAGAAATCCGCGCTATATCGCCGCGAGCATCACGAATCAGAACTAACTGGGGGTGAAAGAGGTGGGTGATTGTCCGACCGAGACGAGAAATCGCAGCAGAGACTGAATCCACCAGAAATGGCATATCGTCTGTGACCACCTCGATGATGGTTTCGGTGTCTCGTTCATATGTGCGCACCAAGGTTTCACCCTCAGCTCGGTTATGTCCCCAAGCAGCCATCGCCTCAACGCCATCAATGAGCTCTGGAAGGGAACGGCCCACTAACTCTTCGGCCGTGATGTGTCGCAAGAACCGCGAGCACAGAGTTTTGACATGTGGTGATTGCACCGCTCCCACGGACAACTCATTTTCCAGTGACATGCAGATTCGCCCCTTGTGGCATCACTCCGTTGTGATGCCGTTGCCTACGGTAGCCCCCTTTGCAAGCCCGACGGGGTTCTGACCCAAGTCTTCGCATACGGTTTATCCTCAGGATATGTTCATCACACATATTCATTCACTTTGACGGAACCGATGGAGACACCATGAGCACCGATTTCACCCATGAGCAGCGCTTCTCCGCCACACCCGTCGAGGTTGTTGCCATGATGACCGACCCCGAATATGTCCAGCACAAAAGCGATTCAACGGGTTCGATCAAAACCGGTGTTGACGTCACTCCTGAGGATGACCAAGTGACCGTAGTGAACTCACGCGTCATGCCCGCTGATGTGCCTGCCTCGGTGAAATCATTCGTTGGCGACACGATCAAGGTCACCGAGACGCAACTGTGGAACCTGGATGATCAGTCAGCCAAAGTTGATGTGTCATTTGGTGGACCGCTCAGTTTTGCTGGGACTATCACCCTTACTGCCGATGGCGCGGAGACGATCGCCACAACGGTCGGTACCTTCAAAGCCACAGTGCCATTCGTGGGCGGCACGATCGAGGAAATGGCATCCGATCAGACCAAAAAGTACCTGCGCGCCGAGGAAAAAGCCGCCGCAGAATGGCTCAGTAGGTAGTCACTCCTGCCATGTCTCCTGGCTTGTCAGGAGGGAAGTTTCCAGCACGAGTGCTCTGCGCGAACTGTCCATCATGTTCCCGCCCATGACCTTCAGGTCTTCTCCAGATGGTTGGGCGAGAAAAACACTGGCGCCCGTTGCTCTGACCTGGGCGACCTCACGGTCACACACATTGGTGACCTGGTCTCGCCAACGACGGTCCAACCAGCCCACAAGTCCACTGGCACGACCACTATCTGCAGCCGCCATCGGTGCAATCACGTACACCTCGTCTAGCTCCGCGTGTGAAACGACATCAACCGAGGTTGCTGACACCGCCCCGCCGTCTATGTAGGAATGCTCACCGATTCGCACGGGAGCAAACCAGCCAGGAATTGCGCACGACGCCATCACTGCGCTGCGCAGTGGGACTTGAGGAGCCCCTGATCGGCCGAACACGGTGCGCCGACCTGAGGCGTAGTCCATTGCGATGACCCAGACGCCATCGTGGGCAGCCCACTGCCCCATCGGAGTTACCGCATCCACCAAGTGGCCGACCCGCTCCAAGCTCCGCCCACCTTCGGGCAAAAACGCAGACAGAACCGCAGTGGCATTTTTTTGACCTGGATGAATCACGCTCTCTCGCATCAATGCGGGTGATCCCGGTAACCAATTTCTGGGCATCGACGGACGGTGGCCACCGGCAGCGCGATCCGCACTCCAGGAATATCCGGCCAACGGTCCGGACGTGACCACATCGTCGCGGTAATGCTGCATCAACTCCGCAACACTCACGCCGTTGCCGAGGAGCGACACCAGTACCGAGCCCGCGGAGGTGCCTACCAGAAGGTCAGCGCTTCGAGCATCAAAGCCGCGGGCTTCTTCTAACGCTCGCAGAGCGCCGACCGCCCACGTGCCGCCGAGGACACCACCGCCGCCAATGACAATTGCCCGCCGGATGCTCATGCAGACTCAAAGTCCTCCGTTGTCACCGACCGTAGCGTCCGTCGACCAACCGTGGCCGCTTCCCGGAGTTCAGCAACAGCATCGTGAATCGAAGACATCAAAATATCTACATCTGGCATGGAGTCCCGATCAGCCGTCAACCCGATGCACACCACGCCGTGGTAGGACGTAATCCCAATACTCAGCGCCTGTCCTTGCAACAAAGGGATGCACGGGTAGGCCTCGACCATTTCAGAGCCGGCCACGTACAGCGACACCTGTGGCCCGGGAACGTTTGTGATGGAAAGGTCATAAGCCCGGCGCGCGAGAGATGCACCCACCCGAGAACCCAGTGCGTGCAGAGTTGGTGGACCGAAGCCGGCAATACTGACAATCGCATCAGCGCCGATGAAACGTTCCGACTGCTTGAGAGAATTCATGTGAAATGAGATTTGGCGTAAGCGCATGACGGGATCTGGCTCGCCAGCCGGGAGATCAACAAGGAAGCCAGCTACCTGGTTGGCTCCAGCGCCGGCACTTTCCACCGAGACAGGAACCAACGCGCGCAGTGATCGCCCTTGGGTGACAGCCTCGCCGCGCGCCATGAGCCAACCACGCAAACCACCCGTGATGACCGCCAGAACCGCATCGTTAACGCTGCCACCGGCTGCAGCACGAATTCCGCGGATCTCCTCAAATGGCACTGTCACAGTGGCAAACCGACGTTGTGCGCCGATTCGAGTGCTTAACGGACTCATCGACGGTGATCGAAGAATGCTCGACACCGCACCCGTCACAGTTTCCACCGCACCGACCACAAAACTTCCGACGGAGCCAGCTGCGTTAGTGACGTCGTGCCAAGTGTCTTTCGCAAGATCAACCGCAGCCGCCGGGCGAGCAACAGCTTCAGTAAGAGCCGCGGTGAGTAATTCAGCACCTGACGGTTCAGGTCGGGGCTGCCACACATCCGGTGGCCCGATCGTGGCATCGGGTGTGGTGTCGAGCATGACTTGAGCGATATCGACAGCAGCCAGACCGTCAACGAGGCATTGATGACTCTTCGTGATGACAGCAAAGCACCCATCTTCAAGGCCCTCAACGAGGTACATCTCCCACAGCGGTCGCGACCGATCGAGGGGTCTCGACATCAAGCGGCCCACTAGTTCATCGAGTTGCTCTCTGTTTCCTGGTCTGGGCAAAGCGGATCTACGCACGTGAAAGGTGACATCGAAATCCTCGTCGTCAACCCACACCGGCCGTGAGATGCCGAAAGGCACTTCACGAACTCGTTGGCGATAGCGCGGGACAAAGGCGATGCGTCGACGGATCAAAGCTACGAGGCGCTCATGGTCAAAACCTTCCGGTGGCGGCCGAAAAATGGCCACGCCACCGACGTTCATGGGAGTCGAGGAATCCTCGAGGTACAAGAACGATGCATCTACCGCCGAAAGTCGATCCATCCCCGCCCCCTCTCTTGCTCTTGACCTTTGCGTGCACATCACACCACGGAGCGCCCTTGTGAGGGCGACACACCCTATAAATTGCCCAAGAATGCGAACTTATCGTTCTGAGCCCTAGTCTTGTATGTGTGAACTTCCCCCCTGTTGCACAATCTGCGCGAGGCCTCATCTCTCGGCATCGTCCGGCGTCGATTCTCCTTGCCAGCGCGATGGTGTTGGGCCTTGCAAGTGGGGCAATGCTGCCCACCGCTGGGGCAGAGGAGCCACCTACGCCCGCAGCCACCTCCACGTCAGTAGCTACCTCCACGCCTGCTGTGACTACCCCAACGCAAGAGCCTGCCGAAATTGTGGTTCCTTCAGTCGGCGATAAGCCGGTAGCGGCCGTCAAGTTAGCTGTGGCAAAGCCCAAGAAGCCAAAGCCAGCCACCCGCGAGCGCAAGGCCAAGAACGTGCCCTGGATGCCATTAGACGATGGCAAAGGGCGTCGGATTGTCTATGACAAAGCTCTGATGACTGTCTGGGCCATGAACAAGAAAAACGAGGTCGTCTATCGGTTCCCCATTGTCGGGCGATGGGATCGGCCCGTCATGGGCAAGTACCGGATCTTTTCCAAGTCCCCGTCAAGTGGCAACCCGAATTCTCGAGTGACATTTGACCACATGGTCAGATTCGCATTCGGCAACGACGGGAAAACAGCAATCGGCTTCCACAGCATCCCGCGGTACTACGACGGAAAGCCTATGCATTCCACCGATCAGTTGGGTCTACCAGTTGCAACGGGTGGATGTGTGCGCATGGCGCCGGAGGCAGCCGAACAACTCTACGAATGGTCCAAAGTGGGGGACAAAGTTGTTGTCCTCCCATCTCCATAAACCTGTGGAAAACTCCATACTTCTGAAAGTGTGACGCTAGCACTACAGGTGCTTGATTTCCTTGAGGAAATTTGGTGAATCTTCGGAACTATTCGTTCCTCCACAGGCCTTTTTCCATCAACAACATAAATTATCACTCTTTTTTTTGTGCTGTGCGCTAGTACGTTGCCGCACATCAGCACACAACAACACCTCGCTCCCAACTGAGGTGATTCGCGAAGGGGAACGTGATGTCAAGCACTCTCGATCCACAGCCCGATCACAGCGAAACGAAAGCGGCCCGCCCGAAGTTGCGAGTGTTACCCGGTGGTTCGAGCCGCACGCTGCGCACAGACCAGCTCTCCCTCGCATTGGAATGGAGCACGGCACCAGGCCTTGCGGCCAGACCACCAGCACCAGGTGATATCCGAGCCCTGCAACCATCAACCACCGCCACCGACCAGACGGAGCTGCCCCGCGCTTCGGATTGGGCGGCGCGCATGGCTCGAGCAATTTATGAAGTATCGATTGGCGAACGTCCTGCGGCCCAGTTATCACAATGGGTTGAGCGGGTTGTCCTAGAACGAATCAATCTCCGCGGCTCTGCAATGGCCCGTCATCCTGCGATGCGCGTACACCAAGGAGTGTCTCGACTGCGCAAAGTGCGCTCAGTACGCGTGTGCACAGTCGCACCAGGAATCGTCGAAGCCTCAGCAGTCATCGTCGGCATGGAACGTTCCCATGCGGTGGCACTGCGCATGGAAATCACTGATGGTCGTTGGTTGGTGACCGCAATCGAGATGCGTTAGCGCTTCTTCCGATTCGCTCGCTCGGCCCGACGACGCTCCGCCCGAGAGGCACCTTCCCCGACCTCGACAAATCCATCGCTGTCCAGATCCATTTCACCGTGCATGACTCCCCCGTCAGCATCGGGTGCCGAATACTCAACATGCGCTGGACGCGAGGGCGCAAGTCCCTTGGCTTCGATGCGAGGAGCAGGTGCTGCCTTGCTAGCCGCTACCGCTGCAGCGATGCCGGCGGTGGCGGTACTGCTCGTTGCATCGGCAAGACCCTCAACTGCCTCTGCTACCTCTTCAGAGACTGCCGCTGGTACCTGCACCTCAACGTGGAAGAGGTAACCCACGGATTCCTCTTTGATTCCATCCATCATTGCGGTGAACAGATCGAAACCTTCACGCTGATACTCGATGAGCGGATCCCGCTGAGCCATGGCCCGGAGACCAATGCCATCGCGCAAGTAATCCATTTCGTAGAGATGCTCACGCCATTTCCGGTCGAGTACGGAGAGGATTACCCGACGTTCAAGTTCGCGGGCGACCTCCTCACCAAGCTCTTCTTCTCTGCGGTCATAAGCATTCTGGGCATCATCAACCAATTCGGACACCAAGAAGTCCGAACTCAAACCGGCGCGATCTCCACCCGAGGCCTGCTCAACTTCATCAATGGTCACGCCAACCGGGTAGAGCTGACCCAGAGCCGTCCACAACTTATCCAGGTTCCAGCCTTCGGGGTAGCCATCGCCTGTGGCAGCGCGCACATAACCCTCAACCGTGTCTGAGATAAACGTGCGAACCTGCTCCTCGATGTCTTCGCCCTCGAGCACCCGACGGCGTTCGGCGTAGATCACTAGGCGTTGCCGGTTGAGAACGTCGTCATACTTCAACACGTCCTTGCGAATTTCAAAGTTTTGGGCTTCGACCTGACCTTGCGCTGACCGGATCGCGTTGGTGACCATTTTCGCTTCGATGGGCACATCGTCGGGAACGTTGAACCGACGGAGGAAAGCATCGACCATGTCGGCCTTGAACAAACGCATGAGATCGTCTTGTAGGGACAGGTAGAACTGTGACTCGCCGGGATCTCCCTGACGTCCCGAACGTCCGCGAAGCTGATTGTCGATACGACGAGATTCGTGGCGTTCGGTGGAGAGCACGTACAAACCGCCCAGACCCACCACTTCATCATGTTCGGCCTTGACCGCAGAGTTTGCTGTCGCGATTGCCTCTGGCCAAGCAGCCTCATAGGCCTCTGCATCTTCTACTGGTGAAAGCCCACGCTGCGTGAGCCCGGAAGTTGCCATGTATTCCGGATTACCGCCCAGCATGATGTCGGTGCCCCGACCTGCCATGTTGGTGGCAACAGTCACCGCACTCTTGCGACCGGCCTGCGCAACGATTGCCGCCTCGCGCTCGTGCTGCTTGGCGTTGAGCACCTCATGTGGAACACCATTTTTCTTCAGTAAACCAGAGATGTATTCAGACTTTTCGACACTCGTGGTGCCAATCAGAATCGGCTGACCCGTGGCGTAGCGTTCGGTGATGTCTTCGATGACTGCCCCGTACTTGGCGTCCTCGGTACGAAACACCAGGTCAGGCTGATCGATGCGCACCATGGGACGGTTCGTCGGAATCGGCACCACTCCGAGGCCATAGATTTGGTTGAACTCTGCTGCCTCTGTCATGGCCGTACCGGTCATGCCGCCGAGCTTTTCGTAAAGTCGGAAAAAGTTCTGCAGGGTGACCGTTGCCAAGGTCTGGTTCTCGGCTTTGATTTCCACGCCTTCTTTCGCCTCAATCGCCTGGTGCAAGCCTTCGTTGTAACGACGACCTTTAAGGATTCGACCCGTGTGTTCGTCGACGATGATGACCTCACCGTCCATCACCACATAGTCACGATCCTTCTTGAACAAATCCTTTGCGCGAATCGCATTGTTCAGGAATCCCACGAGCGGGGTATTCACTGTGTCATAGAGATTGTCGATGCCGAGCTGGTCTTCGACCTTGTCAATGGCGCTCTCAAGTACACCGATCGTGCGCTTCTTCTCATCAACCTCGTAGTCGGTATCTCGCGTGAGCATGCGCGCCAAGCGGGCGAACTCGCCATACCACGTATTGGCCTGATCGGCCGGGCCGCTAATGATGAGAGGGGTACGTGCCTCGTCGATCAGAATGGAGTCAACTTCGTCGACCACGGCAAAGTAGTGGCCTCGTTGAACCAACTCCTCTTGCGACCACGCCATGTTGTCGCGTAGGTAATCGAAACCGAACTCGTTGTTCGTGCCATATGTGATGTCGCAGGCGTAGGCAGCGCGACGCTCGGTGGGCGTCATGCCAGAGAGAATGCAGCCCACGCTCATGCCGAGAAAGCGGTGGATGCGACCCATCCACTCGGAGTCACGCTCGGCGAGGTAATCGTTCACAGTGACAACGTGAACGCCCTTACCGGAAATGGCATTGAGGTAAGCAGGGAGAGTCGCCACGAGGGTCTTGCCTTCACCGGTGCGCATCTCAGCGATATTGCCTAAGTGCAGAGCTGCCCCGCCCATGATCTGGACGTCGTAATGCCGTTGTCCCAAGGTGCGTCTGGCGGCTTCACGGACAGTAGCAAAAGCTTCGGGCATGAGATCGTCGAGAGACTCTCCCGCGGCATAGCGCTCACGGTATTCATCGGTGAGTTCGCGTAGTTCTGCGTCGGTGAGAGCGGTGAACTCATCCTCGATTGTGTTGACCGAACGCGCCACGGCTTCGAGTTTGCGGAGCGTCTTGCCCTCACCCGCACGAAGGATCTTGTCGAAAACTCCCACAGTGACGTGCCTTTCAGATCGCTGGATGCTTGAGCGGCATGGTCGACGACGCTCGGCCGCCCTCTCGAGCGGCCATTGCCCCCATCGTAGACGCCTGCTCCACAGGCGCGGTCCCCCATCCGCAGTCGGTCATGCGCCTGAGCAAACACGCCCCTCCTAGGGCTTACTCAGGAAGTATGAACCTGAACCAGCTCAAGACCGCGGTGACCGATCTATTCCTCGCCCGAAACTGCTCGGGGTGCACGGCACCAGGCACTTTGCTGTGTCACGAGTGCGAAAGTGCCCTTAAACCCGCCCCTGCGGTGCACGAGTTCTTGATCCACTCGGGCTTGCATTGGTTACCTGCGGCCTACTCGGGGGCCTACCGGGGAGCGCTGAGGCGGGTCCTGTACACCTACAAAGACCACCACATCCCCGAGCTGGCCCTTCATCTGAGCCCCTTGCTCGCCGCGGCCATTTCGGAGGTCCGCGAGCATGTCGGCACCGGACCGCTGCTTCGGGTGGTTGCCGTACCGAGCCGAAAGGCCGCCATCCGACGCCGCGGGTTTGATCCAGTGCACCATCTGCTCCGATCAATGGACACACACCAACGTGGCGGTGTTCTCATGCCCTGCTTGCAGGATGTGCGCGGCAAGGGAGCCAGCAAACGCCTAGACCGAACCTCGCGGCTCCGCTCGTCTGCCTCGGCCTTCGCGGTGACCCGAGACATCGTTCCTGGCACCGAAGTCATCGTCGTCGACGACATCATCACCACAGGAAGCACAATCAGTGAAGCGGCCAGAACTCTGGAGCAGGCTGGCTGCCGAGTGCGTGGCGTCGCCGCCATCGCGCACACTCTCTAACCGGGGTAGGCCGGTGATGTGGCGTTGAGCACCTGCGACCATGCGCCGCTCGATCCTTCATACAAGATTCCATCAGCCGCGCTCGTCAGGGTGGGCAGGCCAGGTGCTGCAGCGATTGCGACCGGTGCCTCCGGGGCACCTTGAGCCAGCACCTGCCCGCGAGCGAGGTCTACCTCATACACCTGCAGCGAACCCGCACTTTCTGATCCCAACACCGCCAGGCTCTCAGCACTTGACCACGAAACATCTACTACCTCGGCCAGTTTGGCCTCGACGCGAATCGGGGCGTCCACAACGAGCCCGATCACATTTGTTTGCGAAGGCCTAATGATGCGTGCCATATAGAGCGTGGTTCGAGGACCACGCCGCACGACGATGGCTGCGCGTGTGCCATCACGCGATGGCACAAAAAGCTGCACCGTTGCGTTGCTGGCCAGACCTTGAACCGCCACGGCAATGGGCACCCCGGATCCGGGCAGCACCAACAGCCCTTGCTCTGGGTCAACTAACCACAGGGCACCACTCGGGTCGAATTGCAGTGCGGTCGCTCCAGGGAAACTGCCGACCTCACTGAGCGTGGCGGCAAAGCGGAGCGGGCCACGCCATAGCGCGCCTTCCGAATCAAATCCCGCGATCTCTTCCGATTGGCGGTCAATCGCGATGTCGACCAACACGCCTTCTTCGCCATTGGTTGTGCCCAGTCCAGCCTCACCGGGCGCTGGGGCGATTCTTGATGGGTCAATTCGCACCACGGAACTCGAGGTGATCGCATAACCACTTGCTCCTGCGGGGAGCCCACTGGGATCCACTGCTGCCCAGGAATCTCGGGGCTGCGGGTTAAGCGCTCCGGGAACACTCAGCGGTTGCCCGCCAGCAGTTACCTCAACCGCTTGCACTTCTGGAAGTTGCCGAAGGGTCCACACCAACTGCTGGGAAAGCGCCTGTCTTGTTCGATCATCTGAAAGTTGTACGGACGCATCAAGTTGTACTTGTGCAACACCAGATTCAATCAACACCGCATCAATTGCCAAGCCAGCGCCATCGGGGAAACCAGTGCGAACAGCCGGCTCGAGCCACTCGCTTGGTCCCTCAATGAGGCGTCGCACCAAGGTGCTGGCAAG
Organism: Candidatus Nanopelagicales bacterium; assembly: GCA_030728405.1. Taxonomy (GTDB): domain Bacteria; phylum Actinomycetota; class Actinomycetes; order S36-B12; family S36-B12; genus CAIXFB01. The sequence continues at coordinate 43,096 of JANQZS010000093.1, forward strand.
GCCTGAGCCAATCACCGGAATCATTCGAGGATCAGGAACGAGCGTGGTGAAAGAAGCGTTAAAAAAGTAGAGCGAGTAACTCCGAAAGGCGCGATCGACATCGGCCAGGGAGAGCAGCAATCCCTCGGGCACGCGGGCGATGCGCCATTCACCGTTTACTCGATCAAGACCGAAGTTTGCGCGCAATTCACTACCGGGTGCAAGGACTGAATAGGTACCGATCTCACTGATTGCACCCGATTGTGGTGCGGCCATCGAGACACCGTTCTCGAACTCTGACAACGTTGGAATTCCTTCATACACTGCTACACCTCGAGCGGTGTTCCAGTCGTTGCTCGCGTCCGGCGTGAGGTACTGGCGGGCAACGGCATGGTCACCATCAAAAGATGCGCTCGCTTCCAAAAAACCCTGCACGATTTGACTGGGAGTCATGCCCTCGCGTGGCGGTCGGGCAATGACTCGAATGAACTGGTCTTCACTGGTACCCGCGATTTGCGCACCCTGCTCAATCGGTCCAGAGGTGGGAACCTGCGCGGTGAGAGTCGACGACACACTTCCGCAACCACTCAGCACGAGCACCGATGCCACGAGTGCACACACCAGCGCACTACCCCGCAGGGAGGGACTACGCATTGTGATCACCGCCATCAGGAGCGGTCGCAGCGGCACGCACGCGATCGACGAATACATCGGGCTCGGGTGCAACTTCCTCAGGCATAAGCAACGGCGAACTGCGCACTTCCACGCCGGGAGCCCGTGGCAGTGTCAGCCGGAAACAGGCACCCTTACCGGGCTCTCCCCACGCTTCCAACCAACCACCGTGCAGCCGTGCGTCTTCAAGTGCAATTGCGAGACCTAGGCCTGTTCCCCCGGTTGTGCGCGCTCGAGCTGGATCGGCTCGCCAGAACCTACTGAAAACGAGCGAGGATTCACCGGGGCGCAGCCCTACGCCTAAATCTCGCACGGTTACAGCAACCGAATCGTGATCGCCCGCAAGTTCTACTCTCACACCGCGAGGATCAGCGTGCTCGATGGCATTGTCAAGCAAATTTCGAATGATGCGATCGATGCGCCTGGAGTCACACTCCACACGACATGGCCGCTCGTACGAACGAAAACGGACTGGGATTCTCAACCGTGCCGCAAGAGGGGCTACTGAATCAATGGTTTGGTCGATCAGGGTGGAAAGGTCAATGACACTCACATCGAGATTCGCAACTCCGGCATCGAACCGTGAGATCTCCAACAGGTCTACCAAAAGTGATTCAAATCGATCGAGTTGGGTTTGCAAGAGTTCAGCAGAGCGAGCAGTCGCAGGATCGAAGGACTCCCGGTCCCCGAACAACACATCTGCTGCCATGCGGATGGTGGTGAGCGGCGTGCGCAATTCGTGTGAGACATCCGAGACAAACCGTTGCTGGACCCTAGAGAGTTCCTCCAACTGCTCGATCTGGTTTTCTAGGCTCTCCGCCATTTCATTGAACGATCGGGCCAATTGAGAGAGATCGTCTTCACGTTTAACGCGCATTCGTTCATCAAGGTGGCCCGCACTCAGGCGCCGAGCCCGTTGGGCTGCCTCACGGACCGGTATAGCCACCTGCCGAGTCACGATGCCGGCGACCGCAGCGAGCAGCACAACCAAAATGAAGCCTGCACCTACAACTGCGCTACGCACGAGATCAAGGGTCTGTTGTTCCTGGGTCAGCGGAAACAGGTAATACAACTCGTACGGTCCTACTCCAGGAATGGTGAGCGGAGCACCCACTACCAAGCCGGGCACTGATCGACCATCAAGGAATCGAATTTCCGAATAGGTCCATGACTGTCTCTTGGTCAGTGAGATCGCTGAGCGCAACTCTTCTGGGACAGATGCCACCGCGACCAAGTTCGTTCCACGCTCGGGTGCATCTGTTGACGTTTGCGAGGAGAGCAGGAGCACGTCGAAAGTGGCCGGGGAACCTGCGCGCGAGGCGAGGATGGAAACGACTGAGTCCACCAGCCTCGACGGTGACGGGGTCGATGGCCCGGTGTCGGCAGCGTCCAGTAAACGCTGGGCCTCCCCTTGTCCGGCTGCCGACTCCGCCACGGAAATGCGTTCCTTCGCATCGAGCAGGCCCGAGGTGACGCGGGAGAGCAACGAGAATCCCAAGACACCCACCACGATGATGGAGAGCACAAGAGTGGTGGCAATGACGCGAAGAAATAGCGATCGACGCCAGATTCGCCTCACCCACCGGGGAAGAAAAAGAAGAACGCGCATCATCTGATGAATTACGCGGGCCCGGCCTTGTAGCCGATACCGCGTACGGTCAACACGATGTCGGGGTTTTCGGGATCGTGCTCGATCTTGGCGCGCAATCGCTGCACGTGCACATTCACCAATCGGGTGTCAGCGGAATGGCGGTAACCCCATACGTCTTGCAACAAGGTTTCTCGGGTGAACACTTGACCTGGTTTTCGGGCCAAACACACAAGAAGATCAAACTCCAATGGTGTCAGGGAGAGCACCTGCTCACCGCGCCTGACTGTGTGACCGATCACGTCGATGTCGAGATCTCCGATTGCCAAACTCGACGTCGACACGTCATCAGTTCGGCGCATCCTCGCGCGGATCCGGGCAACCAGCTCTTTGGGTTTGAATGGTTTGACGATGTAATCGTCGGCACCTGATTCGAGGCCGACCACTACGTCGACGGTGTCTGACTTTGCCGTCAGCATCACGATCGGCGTACCTGACTCTGCCCGGATGGCTCGGCAAATGTCGATTCCGTCCCGACCTGGCAGCATCAGGTCGAGGAGCACCACGTCTGGCTTACTAGCCCGAAAAATATCGAGGGCGGCGAGTCCGTCACCGCAGAAGACCGGCTCGAACCCCTCACCGCGCAGCACAATTCCAAGCATTTCGGCGAGCGCTGCGTCGTCGTCGACGACGAGCACCCGACCTCGAGTAGGACCACCGTTGTGCATCGACATGTGCCTATGGTGTCACTTCGGGCAACCCGATGAGCAGAAACACTGCCGCTGGGGCGTTGTTGACCCCGTGAGCGACCATGGCTGCCCCTAACGAGCCGGTTTTCCAGCGAACAAATCCGAAAGCCAACCCTGGCGCCAGGAGCACAAAGAATCGGGTGGGCTCGAAGTGGAACGCCGCGAAAACCACAGCGGTGATGACGATCGTCCAGAAAGCCCCCACCCCCCGGCGCTGCAATGCGCCAAAAAGTAAACCTCGAAAGGCCAACTCTTCAGCAATGGGCGCGCCCACCATGATCATCACCGCAAAAATGAATAGGGATGTGAACGAGGCGGACTGGACCAATTCCTCGGCTGCCTCCGCAGCAAGAGATGTGAAATCACCGACGATCAGGGTTGTGATGGCAGCGACGATGGCGGCAAAAAACAAACCCACGATCCCGGCAAGAACACCCCAACGCACATCAGACCAACTCAACCGAAGGTGCAAATCGATACGTGGGCCATTCCCCCACCGCGAGGTGGCGAACAGCGGCCAGCCGGCCAGTAGCAGCCAGGGGGCAGCCGATCCAACAATGATCAATACCCCAATCGGCGCAGCACTAACGATGAGGGCCAATCCAACGATGAGTCCGAGGATTTGAGCGCCGGCGAGACACACCACCGCATCCCACAAACCCCATTGACGCCGGATCTTGAGGGACTGCTCGTTAATGACTGCCTCCACTTTGTGAGTCTCGCTCATATCGAAGTTACCAGCCAAACCTGCCTAGGATGAGGGCATGCGCAGCTCAATTCACCCGACCAAAGAGCGATTGATCCTTACGACCGTACAACTGATGGGCGGGGAACACCCCGACAAAGTTCATGTGGATCAGGTGCTCGCGGTGTCGGGCATTTCGAAAGGCTCGCTCTATCATCACTTTGAGGACTTCAGCGAGCTGATCGAATCGGCGCTCATCTACCGATTCAGTGTCAATGTGGATCGCAATATCGACGCAATCACCAACCTTGTTACAAGCGTCAACAACCGCGATGACTTCTTCCTCGGCTTGGCCCAAATCACCATCAAGACTCAGGGAGTTGAACTTGCTCACATCAGGTTCGAGCGGGCTAGAGCGCTAGGCATTGCCGGCAATAGTGATCGTTTCCGTGCGAAACTGGGTGCGGAGCAGCAGCGCGTAACCGATGCCCTCACCGATCTCTTCCGCGAAGCTCAGTCAAAAGGGTGGCTCAATTCCGAGTTTGACCCGCGGGCAGCCGCAGTATTTATTCAGGCCTACACCCTCGGCAAAGTTGTCGACGACGTCACTCCAGACCCGATGAGCCACGAAGCGTGGATCGCCCTCATCGCCAGGGTTACAGAAAAGGTCTTCGGTTAAACGCCGACGGGGCGCTCCCCATTTTAGGAGAACGCCCCATCGGGATCAATGACTGTGCGGATCAGTAGCGGTACGCGTCAGCCTTGTACGGGCCGGCGACGTCAACACCGAGGTACTCGGCCTGAACCTTCGACAGCTCCGTGAGACGAACGCCCAGTGCGTCGATGTGCAGGCGCGCGACCTTCTCATCCAGTGCCTTCGGCAGCGTGTAGACGCCGAGGGGGTACTGGTCGAGCTTCGTGAATAGCTCGATCTGCGCGAGAACCTGGTTGGTGAACGAGGTGCTCATCACGAACGAGGGGTGACCGGTTGCGTTGCCGAGGTTCAGCAGGCGACCCTCCGACAGCACGATGATCGAGCGGCCGTCGGGGAACGTCCACTCGTCGACCTGTGGCTTGATCGTCTTGCGGACGATGCCGGGGATTGCAGCAAGGCCGGCCATGTCGATCTCGTTGTCGAAGTGTCCGATGTTGCCAACAATCGCCTGGTGCTTCATCTTCGACATCTGCTCTGCCGTGATGACGTCAAAGCAGCCCGTGGCGGTGATGAAGATGTCAGCGGTACCGATTACGTCGTCGAGGAGCGCCACCTGGTAGCCGTCCATGGCTGCCTGGAGTGCACAGATCGGGTCTACCTCGGTGATGATCACGCGCGCGCCCTGGCCGCGGAGCGAATCGGCAGAGCCCTTGCCCACATCGCCGAAGCCGCACACGACAGCAACCTTGCCGCCGATCATGGTGTCGGTAGCGCGGTTGATGCCATCGATGAGGGAGTGGCGGCAGCCGTACTTGTTGTCGAATTTGCTCTTTGTGACCGAGTCATTGACGTTGATCGCCGGGAACAGCAGCGAGCCGTCACGCATCATGTCGTAGAGGCGAAGGACGCCAGTGGTCGTCTCCTCGGTCACGCCCTTGATTCCGGCAGCGATGTTCGTCCAGCGCTGCGGATCTTCCGTCAGAGTGCGGCGCAGCGTGTCGAGCACGACCGCGTACTCCTCAGAGGTAGAGCTATCGGCATTGGGAACCACGCCGGCAGCCTCGAACTCCATGCCCTTGTGCACGAGCATCGTGGCGTCGCCACCGTCGTCGAGGATCATGTTCGGGCCCTTGCCATCTGGCCACATGAGCACCTGCTCAGTGCACCACCAGTACTCAGGAAGGGTCTCGCCCTTCCATGCATACACGGGCACGCCACTCGGTGCATCGATTGTGCCGTTCGGGCCCACAACTACTGCAGCTGCCGAGTGATCCTGGGTGGAGAAGATGTTGCAGGACACCCAGCGAACATCGGCACCCAGCTCGACGAGGGTCTCGATAAGCACTGCGGTCTGAATGGTCATGTGCAGCGACCCGGTGATGCGAGCCCCCTTGAGGGGCTTGGACGCGCCGAATTCCGAGCGCATGGCCATGAGGCCAGGCATTTCGTGCTCGGCGAGACGAATCTCGTCGCGACCGAAATCGGCTAGGGATAGATCGGCAACCTTGAAATCAGGGGTGCCGTCGGCCTTGAAAACTGACATGCATAACTCCTCGAAGACGCGCCCTTGTAGGGCGGCGATTAGGCGGAGCGAACGTCACGAGGCTTCGATGGTTCGCGATGGGTGCGATCTCCGCAAAGAGATCGCCGCGACGGAAACCAGGGCTCCGGACCATCAACGACACCCTCAGTGTGCCAGATATCCCAGACTTTTGCACACGGGCACGCCCCAATACGGATTTAACCGTGCCCCCGACCCTCAATGGGGCAGATGCTCAACGAGGAAGATGCTCCACTACGGCGACCACTCCTGCTGTGCTGACCAGCACCGCAGGTTCCTCGGCACTCAACACTGCTGCTTCGCCTTGCTGCAGCGAGATGGTGGCACCACCACCGTGCGCTCTGACGCTCGCTTCACTTTCGAGTGCAAGCACGAGACGGAACGCCCCCGATTCGAGTTGGGTCTCATTCGATGTGATCGTGGCGGCAAAGGGTGCTCCGGCAGGAGAAATCCGCTCGCCGAATTCGGAAGTGAAGATGACTTCGTCGGGAGAGTTCGTTAAAGCAGCGAGTGCGGCTTCTACAAAAACGGGCTTGGGTGTCAAGCCGAGTCGAACGACATTGTCTGAGGAGGTCATGACTTCAAGACCAAGGCCGCGGATGTAGCTATGCGGCACTCCGGCCGGCACGAAAATTGCATTGCCAGGTGCCAGCGCGCGGTATTGCAACAACACTGTGACCAGTAAGCCCGGATCGCTGCGGTACAACTGCGCGACTGTTCCATATGCATCCACCTCAGATGAGTTCATCCCCAAGGCTCGCAAGGCGGAGACCAGTTGTTCCCCTCGACCTTCGTGGTCAATCGCCCGAAGAGCTGGGATAGCGGCAATCGGGCCATCAGTTTCAAGGATCGGGCGGGCGAGTTCGGTGCCATCAATCTGGGCCAAAATCGCTAACGCCTGCTCACGATCTCGCCAGCCAGCAAACACCTCAAACTCTTCGATCGCAACGAGCAACTCAGTTTTTTCATTGGCATCGGAGTACACCTGATCCGAACCAGGTTGCGCCTGTCGTTCAAAAGAGACTTTGGCTAACTGCGCATCCGGGTGCACCTGAATGGACAGCGGTTGCGCCGCTGCCAGCAATTTGGTGAGCAATGGGACCTCGTTAGGCGATAGAACCGCATCGAGAGTGACCGGCTGCCCCACCAGCGGCGAAGGAGCCCCAGGATGCGAGCCGAACCATAACTCGGCCTGCGGCGCGCCTGTGCGCTCCCCCGACCATGCGACTAAGCCGTCTGGGACCCCCCACGCATAGTCCTTGAGCGCGCCACGGATGACCTCAACCACGCGGCGGGGTCGCTTCTTCGATGAGCATGACCGGAACGCCATCACGGATGTCGTAGCGGCGCCCGCACTCCACGCACACGATCTGACCTGAAGCCAGATCGGCTTCAACCCGTCCGTGATCATCAGCAGGGCAGGCAAGCACTTCCCACAGCTCCACCGGAAGCCCGAGCGGACCCATCACGCACCTGCCCTCATCATCGACAACACATAGTCACGAATCTGCTCCATCTGTGACGCATCAGCGGCTTCAACATTAAGTCGGAGAAGTGGTTCGGTATTGGAAGCACGTACGTTGAACCACCAGTCGCCACCGTCAATGGTCATCCCGTCGAGTTCGTCAACCATCACGCCATCCTTGGCGGCATACGCTGCCCGAATGCGATCCACTGCACTCTGTTGATCCTGCACCTCGGTATTGATTTCTCCGCTTGGTGAATAGCGCAGGTACGGGGTGAGCAGCGAGGAAAACGTGGTGCCTACCGGTGACTCCCCGAGGGCTGCGATCGCGTGCAAGGCAGCCAGCATGCCCGAATCCGCTCGCCAAAAATCGCGGAAGTAGAAGTGCCCAGAGTGCTCGCCACCGAAGATCGCATTGGTCTCGGCCATCGTCGCCTTGATGAACGAGTGGCCCACACGAGTGCGAACAGCAACGCCACCGTTTTCGACGATCACTTCAGGAACCGTCTTTGACGTAATCAGATTGTGGATGATCGTGGAGCCGGGGTGCTTGGCGAGCTCACGTTGCGCGATGAGTGCTGTCAGCGTAGACGGACTCACCACTGTGCCGTTCTCATCCACCACAAAACACCGGTCGGCGTCGCCATCGAATGCAAGACCCAGGTCAGCCTTTTCGGAGAGTACTCGGGCTTGGAGGTCAACGAGGTTCGCAGGCTCAATCGGATTTGCTTCATGGTTGGGGAAAGAGCCATCAAGTTCGAAGTACATCGGCACGATGGTGAGCGGAAGGGATGGCAAGCCGGCAGCATCTTCAAGGACCGCGGGAACGGTGAATCCACCCATGCCATTACCTGCATCGACAACAACCTTGAGATGACGCACCTTGCTGACATCTACGAGCTGGCGCAAGAACATGGCGTAATCAGTCAGCATGTCTTGCTCACGCACTTCACCTATGCGACCTTCATATGCGGGTATTCCATCAATGATCATGGCCTTGATGTCGCGTAGGCCCGAATCCTGACCCACCGGGGCCGCACCAGCACGGCACAATTTGATGCCGTTGTATTGGGCCGGGTTATGGCTCGCGGTAAACATCGCACCAGGCAAGTTCAACCGGCCCGATGCGAAATAGAGGCCGTCTGTGCTGGCCAATCCGATCAACACCACATCGCAGCCCTGCTCGCGCACGCCCTCAGCGAATGCTGCAACCAGATCCGGGCCAGATGGTCGCATGTCGTGACCGATGACTACTGCCCCTGCACCGCCATCTTCAGCCCTGATGCCCAACACCCGCACAAAAGCTGCCCCCACATCGTGGGCAAGGTCCGCATCGAGCTGATCAGGGAAAATGCCCCGGACGTCGTAGGCCTTGATGATGGAATCTAGATCGCGCATGCCGTGATGCTACCGATCGAGGTCGAAGAGACCCTCGTCTTCGGTGTTTGCGCTCTTTTCTCGGTCTGGATTCTCTGAGTAGTAAGACTCAACGGACTGCAGTACACGCAAATGGCCCTTCCGGGCGACTTCAACCGAACCCGAGGGGGGTGCAACCTGCGCATCGGGCTCATATCGCGGCCGCGCCGCTTCTCGGACGGCGTTGGCTAAGGCCTCGAGATCGTCGCTACTCGGCTTGAGAGCATCGGGATCTGGAGTGATCCGCACAATCTCCCAGCCGCGCGGAGCGGTGAGGCGCTCGCTGTGCATCTGACATAGGTCGTAGCAGTGAGGTTCGGCGTAGGTGGCCAACGGACCAAGCACTGCGGTGGAGTCTGCGTAGACGTACGTGAGCGTTGACACGGCGGACCCACTGCACGATGGCTTGGAACAGCGTCGGCGACTCACAATCCCGCACGTTAGCGGCCAACACGTGCCAAAGAAGGCAGGGCGCGCCGTCAGCAATTAGCGAAGGGCAACGGACTGTTGATATTGCGCCACGGGTACCGAGACTTGCGTGCGAAGCGGAGTCCATGGGTAACCAGTGACCAGATCCCCGAATCGCGACTTTTCGCGGATTCGGTGCGCAACGAGCACCGGACCAGATCCTGCTACCGGAGTGACCACCGCCGTGAACCATTCGACGCCAGCAGGTGCATTAAGCGCGAAGTTCTTCATCTCACCCGCCTTGATCACCACCCGACGAGGTGGAGTTGGCTCAGCAACTTGGCGAGCGCCCCGGAAAGGTAACAGCACAACATCAACCGTGGCATCACTCTCGGGAGCAGTCACATAGAGACGAACATCAGTGGCATCGCGAACAGGGAATCCGCTCACCGCTGAAGTTGCAGTGAAGGGCTGGGCGCCGGCAGAGAAAGAAGTTTCATCTTGCACGCGCGTGCCACCAAAGAATTGTCGCATCCCCGCCACGATCGGTTGATCCGAGATGAGTTCTAATGTGGCGCCGGAAAACCCGTCCGGATTCGGTGGCATCACAGAGGACATATCCATCGTTGCCACTGCGCCAGCAGGGACGATGAGTTGATTGCGTTCAAACGGTTCGTAGGCACCCTCTGCCGAAAAGAGACGGATAGAAACGATGGCATCGTTGTCAGAAGTTGAAACGACCGAAAGAACTCGGGCTTTGTCGCCAGGAAGTACACCTGGCACGTACACTTTTGTTGCCGGTGGCGCTGATTGCGGAATCCAGTCGACGCCAACCGACTGCAAACCACTCCTCTGTTCGTCATCAACTGATGCACCGATGCGTCCCGTTCGGGCGATCACATGGAATGCAGTTGCGGTGATACCCGGTGCCAACACATCGAGTCGAATGACCGAGCGGTCTTGAGCGGGGATGACCAAACCTCGACTTGCCGGTGCGTCAACAATCCCCTCAGGTCCATGGATGATCACATCGACAACGGCTGCGGTGTCATCTGGATTGACCAGCACAACCTTGGTTTGGCGGCCGGCCACCGCACCGCCACCCGCAAACCAGAACTCCGAGGCGGCTGGGCCGCACGCGGTGCTGGCGAGGCCACGGCCTTGACCGCTGGGATCGCGGCCCCACTGATCTGCAACGAGTCCGGGAGCGAGCGAACCCTCGCCGAAAGCGCGAATAGCCGGCAGCCTGGCACCGAACGCCTCGATCTGCGCCTGACTGCCGGGCTGCCGAAGTGTCGCCCTTGCAGACTCCTTGCCCAGCAATGTTTCTAGCCCCGCCCTGCCTGGTCCCACCGCTTGACCGGGCTGCCCGGGGATAACCGCAGCAGTGACCCGCACCCCGAGGTCACCACCAGACCCAGGCTCGGGACAGATCAGCACGGAAGACTGAATGGGTTCAAGAGTCACCGCGGCTGCTGTTTCGGTCGAATCATCGGCGCGCACAAAGGTGCCCAGAACCGAGATGACGACCACGGACGCAGCGACCACAGCGATAGGCCGCCACCACAATGGCGGTCGAGGCTCACGGGGCGCTTGCGGCGTGCGCGGGTTTCTGCTCCTACGCAACCTGCGTCGTCGTTCTTCTGACTGTGCAGCCTCGCGTTCGCCCTCTTGAGTGCCATATTCATCAATGAGTCCGATGACCTGATCGTCAGCTTCTGCCGATGAGGGAATAATCGCACGACTCTCTAACACGACTTTCTTTCGAGATCCTCTTCCAAAAATCATGACGCCTCCGAACCTTTCATGCCTTCAGAAAAGATCACGGCGTCGCCATCTTCATCAGGATCAGGATCAAGAACTCGACGTTGCGGCAAAGCAAGAACCACCAAAGTCAGGAAGACGATGAGTTGGAACCACAACCAGCGATCACGCACGCCGGTATCGAATGTGACAGTGACCGGCTGTTCGCCTGCCGGAAGGAGAAATGACTGTGACCACGCTTCGGGCTCAGGTGATTGAACTGATGGCAACACCACCTGCTGACCGGTTGCCGGATCGCGTGAGACTGCTTGCCAGCCTGAATCCGGGGGTGATCCCAGAACGAGGGCCCGCTCCCCATCGCCCGGCGGTAGCAGCGATTCGATGTAAGGGTCGACGCTCGATCCTGCAATATCGAACAGATCGATCGCGACAGGATCTTCGCCTTGGACAACGCGTGCCCGAGCGGTTTGGCCAGCTATTCGCCAGAGCACGGATTCATCTGCAGAGGAGAGCCTGCGCAGACCCGGCTCACCATCGAGAACCGGGATCAATTCAGGTGATGTGCCGCGAGCAAGCAACACGTAGCGCACCCCGTAACCGGCGAGTGCTTGAACCTCATCTCCCCCGCGACCAGATGCCAGCGCGGCCACGATCGGGTCAAGGGCGGCCCAGTATTCAGCTGGCGGTGACACATCGGCATCACCAAGAATCGGGCCTTCGCCGTTGATGAGGGAGTACAAGACTTTGCCAGCTTTGGTGTCGAAAAGAACCAGAGTGCGCGGTGCCTGCGGGCCGAGAGCGTCGGCAGCTACAAATGCCGGCACAGAGGCGACCGGGGCTCTCTTCACAAGATCATCAGTGGCCGGAATCCACCATCCTGCGGAAAGGATCGGTGCCAAAACGGCAGCCAGCACTGCGATCGCAGCTACCGGCTGACCCCACGACAAACTCTGGCCGACAAATCGGGTTCGCAATCCCTGCGCCGCCACACCTGCGGCCGTGATCAAGGCAAGTCCAAGCAGGAGGGTTGCCGGCCCTGGCCACGTGCGCATGGGGGTGGTGGTTCCAGGGGGCGTAACAAGCACCATGGTCTGGAAAACCCCAAGGGCCAGCGCTGCAATTGCCACGACCCAGCAGGCCACCACTATCCGCAGCCGATCCATTCGGAACAAAGCGATGAACCCGGCCAGGACAATGCCTATCGAAATCCATAGTGGAGTCATGCCTGCACCACCTGGATGCAGCAGCAAGACATCGATCGCTCTCAGGTTTGGATCACCCAATGCCGGAGAATTCAGGCCAGGTCCCAGTAGGAACAGGGTGGGATTAACGAGAAGTTGGAACGACCACGGAGCTGTGACCAGCACCGATCCCACCATCGCGATGGCGAAGCGGATCGCCAACGGCGTCGCTGACGAGCCAGCAGTCACGAAGAAGTAGCCCGCAGTAATCACAACCATGATCAACGCGATCAACCACAGTCCTGGAGCCACCGCTAGAAGAACCCCGAGTAAAAGGGCAGTCCCTGCCGCGCGGCGCATCGTGCCTTGCGGTCGTGAGATTCGCACCAGCGATCGAATGACAAATGGCGTGATGATGGCCGCCATCGTTGTTCCGATGCGACCCTGTTCGACGGCTCCGGTCATCGCCGGCAGCAGCGCATATGCAGTGGCCATCCAAATGCGCACGGGTTTGCTATCGATGAACCCTCGGGTAGCGAAATATAGCGACCACCCTGCAATGGGAACGGCGAGCAAAAAGACAACAGCGATGGCCCACGATGCCTTGCCGAGTAAGACCGTTGCCGTTGTCGCGAGTACCGCTACGTACGGCGGCATCGCCACCGTCGATCCCATTCCGACGTCATGCCATGAACGCAGGTAGGTCGACCACAGATCACTCGCGCCCGATAGCGCCGGTAGCAGCGCACCGCCTTGGATTACGCCATCGCCCCACCAAACGGATCGGGTGGCAATAACAGCGATTACCGCAAGGAGCAGTGTTACGAGCACACTCGGTCGCCACAGAATCCTGCGAACCCAGCCGCCAGTTTCGTTGGCGAGATAGTCGGCGTCATCGCCGCCAGGTCCACTCTCCAGCCCACTCACCGATGCCATGGACGCAGGCGAGTTACTGGTGGCGAGGAAAGCCGTAGCGTTTTCAAGTACCGCGCGAATCTGGTCAAAGGTCGACGGCCGCAGAGACCGGGTCACTGATGCAGGTTCGGTCGAAGTTACCGCGATGAGTTTGCGGGAGGACCGGAGCCGACGAGGTCGTGCCAGCACCGCCACTACCGCGGTGGTTTCCTGTCGCGCAGCCGAGACGTCCTTGCCAAGTAGGTAAATGAGTGACCGCATCGCGCTACCCAGCAGTAGGCGCAGCCCTAAAAAGAATCCGACGACACCGGTGTTCTGAGCGAGCAGAACATGCACTGCGGCTTCGCGATCTTCCTGGTGCGGGTTCTCCGTTGCCGCTCGACGACCGTGCGCCGATGCCTCCCGGTGATGCAGCACTGCGTCGGTAGCCACCATGACCCGCTCGCCCATGCGGTGAGCTCGCCAACAGAAGTCAAGGTCATCGCGAAAAAGCGGAAGTTGCGGATCAAACCCATTGAGCGCATCCCACACATCTCGGCGGACGAGCATGCCGGCGGAAGAAACGGCCATCACATCTCGAGCCCCATCGTGCTGGCCCTGGTCATGTTCGCGCCGCTCGAGGCCGGTAACCCTGCGCCCATCGGCAGTGACGCTGACACCCACCTCCAACAGCAGTCTCCGGTCGTGCCACCCCAAAATCTTTGGTCCGAGAACCGCAACGCTCGTATTGGCATCAGCAGTACGCAGCAGCGCTTCCAGACAGGAAGGGTCGGCCGCGCTGTCATCGTGGAGAAGCCATACCCACTCGACCCAGTCAGTGGGCAGTTCAGGAACTCGTACGTGCGCAAGTCCAACGGCAACGGCAGCACCAAAGCCGGAATCGCGGTCTTGATGCACGATCCGATCTGCACCTAGTGACTCGCGCAAGATGGCCAAACTGGAATCAGAGGACGCGTTGTCTACGCCCACAACCGCCTCTACGGGCCGGGTCTGCTGAGAAAGCGTGGTGAGGACGGCGGGCAGCCATACGGCGCCATCGTGAGCCACCACCACTGCGGTCACGAAGTGATTGCGCGCGGGCATGAGGAAATCCCCTTCGGGATCCCACTCGTCTTCAGGGGCAAACCACTCCGAGATCTGATCTGAGGTCTCGCCCACACCGACGAGCTCCTCAGGCAGGCCGGCTTCCTCAGTCACCGTCACACTGTACGCGGCGTAATGACGAAGTTCAGACTGCGCGCTTCTTGAGGCGACGGCGCTCTCGTTCGGACAATCCGCCCCATATTCCGAAGCGTTCGTCTTGCTCGAGGGCATACTCCAAGCAGTCGACGCGCACCTCGCACGAGAGGCACACCTTCTTCGCCTCTCGGGTGCTGCCACCCTTTTCTGGGAAGAACGCTTCGGGATCAGTTTGCGCGCACAGGGCGCGCTCCTGCCATGCCAATTCCTCGACGTCAGACAACGGCACAAGCGCCATGTCATTCACGCGTAGGACCTCCTCGACCCACAGTGGACTGGGCCACTGTTTTACTCGACTGCTGTATTACAGACGTGTGATTCCACCACGTCAAGTCCGAAAAGGGCAAATCGGACACAAATTATGAAAAAACCTGGAATTTGATCGAAATGACCACAAAAAGTCCCCCGGGACTGGGACATCACCCCTTCGACGCTCAGCGGCTTGCAGCCGAGGCTGCAAGGATGCCGTCATGCAGATCACAGCCCTCGCCGGCGGTATTGGCGGCGCGAGATTTTTGCGTGGACTTCAACAACATCTCGCACTCGAAAAGCTCGATGCTGAGATCACCGTCATCGGAAACACCGGCGATGACATCTGGATTCATGGCCTGCGGGTCTGCCCCGACCTCGACACAGTGATGTACACCCTCGGCGGTGGCATCAGCGAAGAACGCGGCTGGGGTCGGGAGAGGGAGACGTTCAGCGCAAAAGAGGAGTTGGCCGCCTACGGGGTTGAACCCACCTGGTTCGGCCTCGGCGACAAGGACATCGCAACCCATCTCGTACGGTCAACGTCCTTAAGTGCGGGTTACTCCCTCGCCGACGTCACTACAGCTCTGTGTCACCGCTGGCAACCAGGCGTTCGGCTGATCCCCATGAGCAATGAGCGCGCCGAGACCCACGTGGTGGTCGACGACCCCAGCGGTGCACTCGATAGCAATGGGGCACCCATGCGCATCGCTATCCATTTCCAGGAATGGTGGATTCGATACCGGGCGGCTCTGCCCGCGCATGAATTTGTCATTGTCGGCATTGACGATGCCCGGCCTGCTCCTGGCGTGCTTGACGCCATTGCAGAGGCTGACGTGATTCTTCTTCCGCCCAGCAACCCCGTGGTATCTATCGGCACGATTTTGGCTGTCCCCGGTATTCGCGATGCCCTGCGATCGGCATCCGCGCCTGTTGTTGGCCTCTCCCCCATCGTGGGTGGCGCGCCGGTTCGTGGGATGGCAGATGCCTGCCTCACCACCGTGGGCGTTGAAACGTCTGCCCTTGGTGTCGCCGGCTTGTACGGTGCCCGCACGCAATCTGGAATTCTCGATGCCTGGCTCATTGATGAATCCGATGCGCACGCAGTTCCCGCGATTGAAGCACTCGGCATTCCATGCAGTGCGATACCGCTCATGATGAGTGATCTGGACGCCACTGCTGCCATGGCTGCGCAGGCGCTTCGCGTCGCTGGCACGCACGTCTAAAGCGTTGCCATGCAAGCACTTCAGGTGATCCCAGTCTTCATCGATCGACGCATCCAAGCCGGTGATGACCTTGCTGAACTCCTGCACGCTCACCTGGAATCCATCATCTGGCCTGATGGCTCCCGCTCTCTCACTGACGGCGATGTGATTGTTGTGACCAGCAAAATCGTGTCGAAAAGTGAAGACCGAATTATCCAAGCGAGTAGTCGAGACGAAGCCATAGACCGGGAAGCAGTTCGGGTGGTAGCTACAAAAACCACACCCAAAGGCGTGACAAAAATTGTGCAAACGAGGCACGGTCTGGTCATGGCCGCGGCAGGAGTCGATGCAAGCAACGTTGATGAGGGCACCATTGCGCTGTTGCCGGTCGATCCAGATAGCAGTGCCCGCGCAATGGCATTGACCCTGCGCGCATCTTTAGGTGCACAGGTGGCCGTCGTCATCACCGACACAATGGGTCGGCCCTGGCGCATGGGCGTGACTGATGTCGCGATCGGTTCAGCAGGCTTGCAGGTGCTCGACGATTACACCGGGCGCACCGATTCATACGGTCGCACATTAGAGATGACCATCATCGCGATTGCCGATGAGATCGCAGCTGCCGCCGATTTGGTCAAAGGGAAAGTCACCAACGCACCTGTTGCAGTTGTGCGTGGAATGGCGGAATTTGTCACCGCTGATCTAGATTCTGGAAGTACGGCGCTGATCCGCCCACTTGATGAAGACCTCTTTTCCCTTGGTACCGCTGAAGCTTTTTCCCTAGGCCGCCGCGAGGCTGCAAGCAATCGACGCACTGTTCGAGCATTCACACATGACCATGTGGCTGATGAGGTGATCAAGGAAGCGATCTCATCAGCCATCACCGCACCTGCCCCGCACCACTCCACCCCTTGGCGATTTTCGGTGTTGCGCCAAGGCGCGCAACGCACCGCACTTCTTGACGCCATGGCCGCAGCTTGGCGCAGAGACCTCAGTGCAACACCTGGTATCTCACCCGCGGAAATCGAGAAAAGGATCGCCCGCGGCGACCTTTTGCGCACCGCTCCCGTTGTGATTGTGCCGTTTATGGATCTGGCAAGCGGCGCTCATACGTATCCTGATGAGGCGCGGAGCGGCTATGAACGCGACATGTTCCTCGTTGCCGGGGGTGCCGCCGTGCAAAATCTGCTGATCTCCATTGCCGCACAGGGTCTGGGATCAGCATGGATTTCCTCCACGCTGTTTTGCCCAGAAGTCGTGCAACGTCAGTTGGATCTCGACGAAACCGCGCTTCCACTGGGGGCAATTGCTATCGGCTATCCGGCAACAACCCCAGCGCCGCGGCCGCCTGCTGACCCATCAGTGTTCGAGCTGCCTACTTAGAACTGCCTACTTAGGAGCGACGACCAATACCTCAGGCCGTGGCGTAAGCGGCGGTGATGGCACATTCGCCTGAGCCGGGGCGTATTTGTCGTTCCAGAAGTACGACGAGCCTGGGCATAACTGCATAACGCTCATGCCGTATGTGCCTGTCTTTTTAGGCCACGCAACCTTGATGGGCAAGAACGTAGGGGTTCCGAACGGGATCGGTGTTCCCTGGTTGATCCACGTGATGTGCCACCCGCCCTTAGCCTGCTTGCGCACCGAAGAGGTCCAGCCCGGGACAGCCTGCGGCTTCACGGCCCGCCAAGGTGCACCAACAAATGCCTCGACCTGAACAGTGGGCTCAGCGGGCAGACAGCCGTGCTGGATTTCTAGCGTCATGACACTGGTTGTGCCAGCAACGGCACTGCCTTCATCGAGTTCGATGATGCCATGAGCATGCGCCGGGGCGGCCAGAGGCGAAAGAACAGTAAGGCCGCCAGCCAAAGCAGCGACCGCCGTGGTGCGGGCAATGCCGCGCAGGCTTGTCATGTGCGATCACTCGAAAAGCGCACGGTCAGCGCAGCAAGGTTGGTGTCGGGCCACACTCGCACCCCTGTCAGTAGCTCGTTTCCATCACCGATCATCGCTCCATCACCGATCACAGCTCCCTCAATACAACAGTTGGATCCGATAACGGCGCCGGCGCCGACGATGGAATTGTAAATGCGGGACCCAGAGCCAATCACTGCAGAGTCGAAAATAACGGAACCATCGACGTACGCACCTGCGCGCACCTCGACATTTCGACCGACCGAAGAACCACCGGTCACCGTGGCATCAGGGGCGATCTGCGAACCACCCAGCACCAACGATGGACCTGGATTGGGCACTGCCGGAGATGGCGCCGCACCGAGCACCAAGTCACGGCTTCCTTGTACAAATGCAAGTGGAGTACCGAGGTCGAGCCAGTAGCCGCGATCCACCACACCGGTCACGAGCGAATCGCCAGCAAGTAATCCAGGAAATGTCTCCCGCTCGACAGAGACTGGCCGGCCACTTGGGATGGAATCGATGACGCTCTTGCGAAACACGTAGCAACCGGCATTGATTAGATCGGTCACAATCTCTTCAAGAGTTGTGGGCTTTTCCAGAAATGCAATAACCCGACCAGATTCATCGAGTGGCACCAATCCATAGGCGCGCGGATCTTCCACCGGAGTCAGGTACAACGTGACGTCGCTATTAGTGGCTTCGTGGTGTCGAACAAGGCCGGCTATATCGACACCGGTGAGGACGTCGCCGTTGAAAATCAGAACTGGGTCATCTGGGCCACTGGTGAGATGAGGAAGTGCGTGCCGAATCGCCCCGCCAGTGCCCAACGGCTCATCCTCGGTGGCAATAACAATCTCGATGCCGAGATCGGCATCATCGATGAACTCCCGAAACACATCAGCTCGATAGCTAGTCGCCAAAATGATTCGGGTCACACCGGCATCGCGCGCTCGCGTGATCTGGTGGACCGTGAATGGCACGCCAGCCACCGGAAGCATTGGTTTGGGGGTGTTGATTGTGAGGGGACGAAGTCGCGTCCCTTGGCCGCCCACCAGGAGCACTGCTTCGGTCATTCCCTCAGCCTGCCACATGACTAGATTGCCTATTCATGAACGATATCTGGTCCCTGCTTACCCGGCGGCATAATCCGGCTTTACCTCTCGTGACCTATGTCGACGCCGATGATGGGTCGCGGACTGAGCTCTCAGGCATTTCTGTTGCCAATGCAGCCGCCAAAATCGCCAACGCCCTTGTCATGGAGTTCGACGCTGAACCCGGGACCCGCATCGCACTTTCTCTCCCTTGGCATTGGCAGCGTGCCACGTGGCTTGGCGGGATCTGGGCCAGCGGCTGCATTGCCGTGGTGGATGAGGATCAGTTCACGTCGTGTGATCTTGTTGTCACCGATGAGCGTTGCTGCTCTCGAATGCTTCAACTCGGCTGCGGCGACGTGTTAGCAGTTTCTCTGCACCCCTTCGGCTTGCCCATCACCGTCGGTTTGCCTGATGGGAGTCGCGATGTGACCATCGATGTTCGCAATCAACCTGATGCGCTTCTCGTGGGCGGTCAGTTCGCTGATGCCGCTGCACTCACCATTGAAGGAAAAACACTTTCCCAAGACCAAGTTCTCGACGCTGCAGAAGACCTAGCCACGCTCTGGAGCATTGCTCATGGCAGCCGTGTTCTTGCCGCTGCTGCAGATCTGAATCCACAATCAGAGTGGATTGCCCCACTTGCGCTTCCACTGCGCATCGACGGATCCGTGCTCATGGCGGAGGTGTTTTCAGCAGAACTCGCAGCTGGTGAGGGCGCTACAGCTAGGAGCCGACCACCACAGTGAGGCTTGGGCTGACTCCTGCAGCCTGCGCTTTATCAACGACGATGAGGCGATAGGTGTAGGTAGCTCCGGCCGGCCCGGCTCGCTTCACCTTGAAAATCACGGTGCCTTTGGCCTTGGTGCGGGTTTTCCCTACCGTGACCCACTGGTCATTGACGAGAGCCTGACGCCAGACCGTCATTCCAGATTTGAAGGGGCGCACTTTCGCTTTAATAGTAAAAGGTTTTCCAACTGGCACGTCAATTTGTGCCGGAGTGACGAGTGCAACGGTGCGCGCCTTAACACTCGAGGTAACTGTCACACTGATGTCTTGGCTGATACCAATGGGAGCCCTCTTGCGCACCACAACGAGTCGGTTTGTCGTGGTAGTACCTGGTGGCCAAGCCTTGCGAACTGAGAAACTCACCCGTCCCTTTGTGTCAGTCTTACCTTTAGCGACAGTTTTCCATTCACCATTGACAAGCTCTTGACGCCAGACCTTGAGGTCCTTCTTCTTGGGTGTCACCTTTGCACGCACCGAGTACGACTTTCCGGCTTTCACCTCAGTAGCGGCTGGCGAGAGCAGGCGCACCTGGCGCTCTGACGCTGCAACTGGCTCACCTTCGGTGCCAACCGCCGGCGGTGTCACCGGAGGTGGTGTACCGGCAGAACCAGCACTGCCATCCACGGAGTTGATGTAGGTGGACTTCAATCCGAGAGCCGAACGAATCGCGCTTCCAGTTTTGCTCACGACACTTCCATCACCCAATGTTGCTTGGATGGTTTTCACCGCACCAGATGCATGGCGCTCCGTGACATCAAGTTTCCAGACGCCGCCAACACCGAAAGCTTTCGCCATTTGCTCCTGTGGCACCGTGACTGCCCAACTGCGATTCGGGTTATCCGCAGTTAATGACCACGGGTCAGCCACCGTTTGTGCATAAGGGAGATCGCCACCCCATGCGTCCCGGCTTGCGGTGGTCGCACCGCCGGAGGATGAGTGATAGAACGCGGTGATGGGCGCGCCGTTGTACAGAATCACTAGGCCGCTCGTTGGGTCAACGTGTGTGGCATTCACTGCAGCAACCCAGCGATTGCCTTTCGCGCTGCTTTCCTTGGACCATGCGGAGAAGGTCTGATCGGTGAATGGTCCGAAACCATCATCAACATGGCATGCACAGGAATTGCGAATGCCGGCATTGATCTTGGCGAGGCCGTAGGTGCGTGCTGCTAGGGCCTGCGCCTGCATGGCAGCCTCGGGCCACGAGTTTGAAACTTCCGAGATCCCGTAGAGGTACTCATCGTGCAGCCGCACTGAATTCACTGCGTTCACCTTGCCCGCAGCGGCACTGAGCTCCACATGTCCATAGCGGTAACGGTGTCCTGGCGTACTGAAGTCAGCACCACCTGCGACCACGTTGAGCAGGGTGGGTCCACCGGCAGCAGCGCCGGGATTGCGAGTACCCGCCCAGCGGACCGACACGTTCGGTGCGGATCCCAGGTCAGTATTTGTGCCACCGCTTGCTCGGGAGACGGTGATGCCCGCTCCACCCGAGTTGAACGTGAACACATCCTGCGGCCCACCGACGGTCACAGTGCCATTCACATTGACTTCGATCTGACCGCCCGCTGCGTCTAGCGCTTCCGAGCGAACCTTGACGCTGGGCTTCTGGTACTCAACGTTGACGCGAATATCCATATCGTCTTGAACCGCTGCAACATTTGTGCCGGTGTAATACGTGGTGACGATGCTCGTTGCATCGCGCCCTTCTTTGGCCATTGCGTAGGCGCCGTACTGCGACATTCCCACACCATGACCGAATCCGGCGCCGTTAAGTGTGAAGGAATCTGGCGGGCCGCATGGATCCGGTGGCGATCCGGGCGCTGCCAAGACCCGAGCCTGGCCCACCCATGGGTATAGCGGTTCGCCATTCCCATTGGAGTTGACGGTGATCGTGTACGTGCCTGGTGGCACCGGCTGGCCTGCGTCGTCGAGCTTGTCCCAGCCAAATCCGAACGCGCCGGGCGCCTCTTGTTGTCCCCCGAGAGAGCGGACGGTTGTGCCGCAGCGCGAGGTGACTGTTGCCGACCATGCGAGGGGTGCGTTGGTAATCGCGTTGACTTGAACTGGATCGGCGCTGCCCCACGAGGCTGATCCCGCAGTCGGATTGATCATTGACGCGCCCATTTTTGCACCAGCGCGGGCCCGTATATTCGGAAGTTCAGCGTGCAGGAACTGACCTGGGCATGAGGTGGAGCCGATATCTCGGTGACCGCCCACCACGGCTGCTGTTGCTTCCTGACCCGGTCGGTATTTCGAAGTGCCAGAGCCGGAGTTTGAAACAAGTGTGGTGGTGCCGTTGGGGTCGCGATGGTTCATCGACATTTTCCAGGCGACCAAAGATGCAATGGACTCAACGATTGCTTCTTTTTCTGGAGCCTCTGGATTGAAGTTTTGGAAATTGCCGATCGCCGAGACGGCAAAAGTTTCCTCATTGAATCCTGCGGTGTGCCCGCCGACTACGGCCTGATCCATGCCCCCGCCGCGTCCTTCGTATACGCGGCCAAAACGATCGATGAGGAAGTTGTACGCCATGTCTTGGTACTTCAGCCCTTTGACGTACCAGGAGTACAGGTTGCGCATCTGTTGTGCCGATTGTTCCGCAGAGTAATTGTTTTTCGAAGCGGTGTGGTGCACGAATGCTGCTTTGATCGTTGGCGAAATGCGAGCGTTACCGCGGCGTTGGGTTTCATCTGCGCCCCATTCGGCGCGGGAAATGATTGCGGGCTTCGGGGCACTCACCGTGCTTGCCGCAACCGTCGACATCGGTAGGTTCGAAACCTCAGTGGGGCTTGGCAATTGCGCATCGGCAGCTACTACCGGGTTATCCACCAGTACGACCTGAGCATTACGGGGAACGATGCCGCCAGGGGTATCCATCCTGACCTCAACACCGTCGGCGTTACCAGTGAGAAGTGGCTCCGTTCCGAATAATGCCCCCGCAGCCTCCTCTGAATCGGGGTCAGGTCCGTGCTCGGTCACTCCAATGGCTGACCAATCCGACCACGTGCCGTCTTCGCGGACTCGGACCACGATGCGAGTGTTGGGGTCAAGGGGTTGGTCAGAGGAGATCCCTACCAATCCAAAGTCACCTGTCGTCACGGACCGGGTGGCCAATACCGGTTCCAATGGGATGTCTTCGTCGTGTGCATGGTCGTCGTGTGCACGGTCGTAGTCGGCAGAGGTGCTAAAGAGCGGCTCCTGCGTGGAAAGGCCCAAAGCATCGGTGTGCACCTCGCTGCGCATCCCCTCCCAGTTGGCCATGGCAAGAGAGGCCTCTTGCAGTACGTCTAAGTCCAGACCGGTCAGGGGAACCTGCGCCACGGTAGCCGGGACCGGATCGCGTTCTAGAAAAGACCGTTCGACTCCGGCAGTGAGTGAGCCCGCTACGGGGAGGGAGAGTCCAGCAAAAACCACGGCGGGGAGTGAAATTGCTGCCACGAGAGTGCGGCGGCGGTTTATGCCTGGGAAGTGCCGCACGGTGGCCGTACCTCCAAATCAATGATGCCGGGAAGAGGTGCATCGAGAATTCAGACGCACCGACTCATGCCACGGTGCCATGGCTTTGCAATTTTTCCAAGCCTCACACGTCACATTGACACCAAAAGAATCGGGCAAAACGGACATTGGGAACTGTCCCTCACACTGGTGCGTCACATGCCGAGAGAAAGCAGATCCCGCTTACCATGGCTTTCTGCCCCCGTGGCGCCCATGACACACCCGATAGAAGGCGAGAAACGTGAGTAGCCGGCGTTGGACCCGCACGCTCGCCGCCGTTACCTCCGGTGCCGTGGTCGCAGCCACGATGGTCGGAGCAGGGGTGACCGTGGTGATGGGACAACTCGAAGGCAACATCACGGCTCTAGACGTCTCAGATCAAACGGGTGAGACGGCTGCCGAAACCACCTCGTTGGTGATTGACGAAGAAACAGGTGAGCAGACTCCCTTCAATGTGCTGCTGATGGGCAGCGACACCCGGCAGGGTGCAGGTAACGAGGGATACGGCAGCCGCGCAAAATTTGGCGATGCCGAACGCTCTGATACCACCATCCTTTTGCATGTCAGCGCCGATCGCTCACGCGCCACCGCGGTGAGCATCCCTCGCGACACCTTGATCACCCTGCCGGTCTGCACCGACGCCAATGGCAAAAACATCGGCGGTTACCAGGGCAAGTTCAATGAAGCTTTTATGATCGGTGGCCCAGGATGCGCGATGAAGGCCGTTGAGGAAATGTCTGGCCTTGATCTCACAAACTTCATGGTCATCGACTTTGGCGGATTCAAGCGCATCGTCGAAGCCCTCGACGGCGTGGAAGTGTGCCTCACCGAACCGGTGAACGATTCACTCAGCGGCCTCAAACTCGATGCAGGCCTGCAAACGGTCAATGGAGAACAAGCCCTTGCATTTGTCCGTACTCGCAAGGAGCTGGGCGATGGCTCGGACACTTCGCGCATCAGGCGCCAGCAAGCATTCTTATCCTCAATGGCGCGCAAAGTTCTTTCGGCCGGCACCCTACTCAACCCGGCAGCCCTCGTTGGAGTGCTCAATGCTGCTACCCAGTCTCTCACCGCAGATCCACAACTCGCGAACATCGAAAACTTGCGCGATCTCGCCGTCAGCATGCAAGATCTGCGCCCCGGCGACATCACGTTCACCACGATGCCGTGGTACCCAGCAGGCGATGGCGCAAACGTGTTACAGAACAAGAAAAAAGCTAAGCCGCTCTGGAACTCCATCAAGGAAGACACCGCATGGCCGCCCAAGAAGAGCACTGATCAACCTTTGCTGCGCGCCGAACCAGAAACGATTCGGGTCAAGGTACTTAATGGCACCGGCGTAACAGGTGCGGGTAAAAAAGCAAAGAAACTGCTACGGGCAGAGGGGTTCAACGTCGTCGAGGTGGCCAATGCAAAGGATGGCGCCTACTCCGCCACCACGGTTCTCTACGACCCAGACTGGGATGTTTCGGCCAAAACGCTGATCTATTCCGCGAGTGCTGCGAGTGAAGCGGTACCCGGTCAGGGGCAGACCATGACGTTGGTCATCGGTCCGGACTTCACCGCGGCAAAGCCGGTGTCGATTTCTGCTGCACTGAAGGACAACACCGC
This sequence comes from Candidatus Nanopelagicales bacterium, assembly GCA_030728405.1. Taxonomy (GTDB): domain Bacteria; phylum Actinomycetota; class Actinomycetes; order S36-B12; family S36-B12; genus CAIXFB01. Next base: position 67,730 of record JANQZS010000093.1, read on the forward strand.
AAACGTCAATACCGCAGACGAATCCTTCTGCGCTTCCTAGCTAGCTACACAACAGGTGGCCGACCGGCCTTTGACATCTCCCACACTGTTTTCCATTTGATCGGGCGACGCTCCACAGGCGGAGTGCTGATCCCCTCTCGCAAACCGGCAAACCATGCCGCCCGAGCTTTGGGGTCTCGCACGCGCACGGTGGTCAACACGACCCACGAACCCACATAGATGGGTTCAAGCACCGCAGGCAAATTGCGCCGCGCCAACCACACCCGGTTGCGTGCGTTCATGCGATAGAACTCTGCATGCCTCAACGGATCAATCACCGGATGGTGCACCTGCAGATCGCCCGCATACCAAGCAACGTAGCCCGCATCCCAGACACGCCAGACCAAATCGATGCCCTCGTGCGCGTAGAAGAATTCACCCGGCCAGCCACCCGTTGCCGCAAACACTTCAGGCCTAATCGCGACGGCGCCCTCCCAAAGTGAAGTCGCTGGACCCGGCGTCGCAGGATCACCCACGCGCAGGCGCGGGACCCAACGCCCAGGTGCTCGCCGCCCAGTGGGATCCACCACGCGTGGCTGAATCAAACCCAGCTGAGGATCTGCCTCGAAGCGTCGTCGTACTTCTGCCAGAAAGCCGGGGTTCGCAAGTTCGGCATCGTCATCGAGAAAAAACAGAAGGTCACCGTGAACCTGCGGAACCCCAGCATTTCGGCCAGCTGGGATGCCCACGTTTTCAGCGAGTCCCAATGCGCGCACCCCATCGGGCAGATCAACCGGTTCCCAGCCATTACCGACAACCACAATGTCGCAGGTCACGTCCTGTTGAGCGAGTACTGAATCGATCGCCCTGCGCAACTCCGCTGGCCTGGTTCCCATCGTCAAAATGACGACGCCAAAATCTGACATCAACGCAACCGACTCGAGGATAAAATGGCGAGCAGGTGACCAACAACTGTCACGAGCGCGAGAATCGCGAGAGCTCCGACCAGGAACTGAGTGGCACCGAGACCGCCCATTGCAGCATCAACAACAGATGCAATAAACGCCAAAATCGTTAACTCCACGGAGTGGTATGCGCGATGGAACGGCACGAAACGTGCGAGAGATCGAAGCTTGCGCAAGCCACTTGATGATGGCTCACCCACCTCGGCTTTGTCTTCAAGCCTTGGCATGTTGTTGTATGCCCGCGAGACATGCACCATGTCATTGAGCGACTTGTTGTAGAGAATCAACACGGCAAGGAGTGCACCGATCAACGGCCACGGCGAATCGAGCCAGCCAGATTCGGGGAAGCCGGCAGCGCGCAGGCCCAATGCAATCGGGATCAGGCCTTCAGCGGTGTAATGACCAACCCGGTCAATAAACACACCCTTGGGGCTGGTGGTCTGGCGCCAGCGGGCAACCTCGCCATCACTGCAATCCCACAGCATCTGCATCTGCCCCAACGCCATGGCAAGAAAACCACCCGGCAGACCAGGGATCAGGAGCGCGGCGGCCGCGCCCATCCCGGTGAACACCATGAGCCACGTGACCTGGTTGGCGCTGATAGACGTGCGCAGCAGAACCAAGGTCAGGTACGGCGAAATTTTGCGCAGGTACACGTCGGCAACCCAGTGCTCCGAGTTCTTCCGACCACGCACAGCAGGTGGCTGACCTACTTCTCTGATTTCGGCAATGGTGGGCCGGGCCGGTCGAACGATCTTCTCGGTCACAACTCGCCTCCCACCACTCGATTACTATCTCGATTACTCAGCAACCACTGGCCTGAGGCTACGGGTACGAAGAGGATGAACAGGGCAACGGCCATGACTAGCAGCCCGCTGGCGAACGTGGAAGCCGACCCTGCAAACAACACCATTGCCGCAACCACAATCAGCCGGCCGTCCCAACCCAGACCGGTCCACGCGATCCAACGGGGCACACTCGCGCCGTTCAACGCTCGGTACAAAGTGTCGTAGTGGTGGTAAGCCACGACAAAAAGCCAGACATAGCCCACCACTTCAGCATCAGGGAATAGCGCCAGCACGAGCGCAGTCACAGCGCCCAGTTCTAACAACCGAAGCAGTGCTGGGATCGCCCAACCCCAGCGCGCGCTGAGTATTCGAGTTCGCAACGTCTCCGGGAAAGCACTCGCGATCGTGCTTCCGAGTGGCCCCAGATCAATCTGTTCGCGCAAGAACTGCACGCCGCTGCTGACCAACGGCTCATGCCAGGTAAACGTTCGGAGTGTGCGACCAACGAGCACGTAGCCCAATGCGATGAGCCCGGCGATCAACAATGCAACCAGTGCCCAGGCAGGGCCAGCCACGACTGCCACCACACTGATCAGCAGCCAACGCTCACCGATCGGCATATGGATTACCTTTTTCGCCCAGCGCACGATCGATGACCGATTCATGCTGCGTGAGGCCTGCATTGCCGTCGCTACAGAGAGCCCAGCACTGATTGCATTTCCATCCGAGGGGTCAAGCAGAGACCGCACGGGCACTATTGCCTCGCGCAGGCGCTGGACCCGGGCAAAGTCGTAATCACCCATATGCCGGAATGTTTGAAGCGTTATCAACACGAGGACGAGCCACCACACATCGTTGCCCAAACGCGCAGCGCCCACCGCCAAACCGCCATACACCGCAAACTCTTTAACGCGATCTGTTGAGGCATCGAGCCATGCACCCAGCGCGCTGAACTGCCGTGTAGCTCGGGCAACTTCGCCGTCAACGCAATCGATGATCAGACTCAATTGCAGCAGTACTGCACCGAGGAGTAACCACCAAAAAGTACCCCCGGCAAATGCACACGCTGATGCGATACCCACCACAAAGGAAATCACCGTGATGGTGTTGGGGGTAAGCCCGAGGGAAAGCGCTAGTCGCGTGAGAGGTTTCGAAGCTTTGCGCACTACGAAGGTGGAATAGAAACCATCATCGATCCGATTCGCTTGCAAGCGACGGATCCGATCTACGGGAATGGCGTCAACGAGTTGCTGAGCATCAGGTGCATCTTGTGCACCGCGAAACCACGGAACATCTACCAATCCCACCGCGCGCACCGCAACGCCACTGCGCACAAGCGCAACGAGCACTAGCTCTGGAAATTGAGCCGGTGGAACGATGAGTTCATCGTGCGCCACATGATCGCGCAGTGTTGTCAGGGCAGCAGCTGCGCTCGGCGCATCGGCTACCGAAATGCGCACAACTCCAATGCTTCGATGCGTGGGCGCGCCCACGTTGTGAAAGCTCGTGCCCGCGCTGACCACTTGATGGTGCAGAACCCGCAGGTCACCTGATCCATCTGCAACGACCATCGCGCTAGTTCCAGCGAAGGAGTCTTCGGCCACAGGGCTGATCGCGGCAGCAGAGACCACAAGCTCATCTGCAATCACAATCACCGGCTCGGTGGCAGCACGCAGCCGGTCAATGAGCTCAGAAAGTAGCCCGATCGTCGAACTAGATGCCCGATCAGTCACCGGGACTCGTCGTCCTTGCGAAAAATGGAGGAGATTCCTTGCTTGCGCGTAGCCCGCACCAACCGACCCGCGAGTTGGCGCGAGCTTGCTTCATCACGAGAGGCTGCGATCACCGATGCGAGTGCTTCGACCGCGGCCGCGATGGGCACCTCCGATGGTTCGGTTGCAATTCCTGACGATGGCACACGAACGGCTAGCGCATTGAGGTTTCCGTAGACGTTCACACCAAGTGCACCAATAGTTTCAGCCGCCACAGCGCCCTGCTCTGCAGCAGCATCCAAAGCCCAGTCTGGTGTGACCAAGCGGGGCTCAGACAAATCCGGTTCGCGTCCCTCAACCATTCCCAACGCCACTCCGCGCCGCACCAAACGCACGTAATCGTTCCACTGCATCTCGTTCTTTACCCGCGCATTGAGTTGCACCAAGAGTTCAGCTTCAGCGGCGGTCATGGATCGATTGCTGGTCAGGTCCATTCGCGAGGTCAACACCTCGGGTGGAACGCCCAGCAATTGCGCGAACGTCATGAACATGGCATCTCGCGGAACATCTTCAAGAACCAGCACGCTGACATTCTCTGGCCCCACCGCAGCAGCCCACCGAGTCAGAACTGCGCCGTGATCGTGCCGCTTCCAGAAGGTTGGTGAAATACGTGCAGCGCCAGGGTTCGCGAAAACGTCCTCGAGCCATTTCTCATAGGGAGTGGTGAGACCGTACTTCAGGTATTGCTGCCACGATGAAGAAAGTAGTTTGCCCAAGTTGCGCAAGGTGACCACCACCTGCACCCGCTCACCGCCCAGCCTCTCAACAATAGTGCAGGCGGTTTCTTCATCAGCTTCGCAGAAGAATTCACTGCTGATCACAACTCGACCACTATGCGCATTGGCCCGCTTGGCCAGTTTGTCGAAGTGTTCGGTATCTAGGACCGCACCGCCCCGAGTGTTCCAACCCCACGGCCGACCGAGCACCGCGAGCGCTGCCCGGTGGTGGGCTTGCAATTTGCCGGGGTAACGAACACCGTCGGCCGCTAGATCGGTTCGGGCATCAGCCAAAGCCGCCTGAATAGCGGTGGTGCCGGTCTTGTGGACACCGATGTGCAGCAGCAGTCCATTGGGGGCAATCGCCGGTGCAGGAGTGAATCCGGCCTCAGACATGCCCTCTACCCTAGGGGCGGCTCGTCGATTTTCCCTTGTGCGCGCGCCTCACGGAGCAGCTCGATCCCCTCATCCACACTGCCCGCAGCCTGAATCGAGCCATCGATAATCACAAGCGCACGATCACAAAACTCCCGGAGCGGCCGTGGGGCATCGGTTGCGACAAGGAAAGTAGTGCCTCGCTGCTTCAATTCGTACAGCTGCACCCAGCACTGTTCCTTGAATTCCCGCTCCCCCACGACCAACGCTCGATCAACCGCGTAGGCCCTGGCGTGGGTGGCCATCGCGATGGTCCATGCCATGCGCTGGCGGGTGACTGCTGGAGCGGCACCGAGATATCGATCCATCAGCGAATCCACCCCGGCCTGCTCAGCGATCGAGGCCACCTGCGCGCCGATCTGATCAGGGGTCATTCCCAGCAGGCCGCCGAGTAAGTAAATGTTCTGCCGAATCGTGAACCTGCGATCCAAGGCCCGCGCGAGTTCAACCATCGGGATCACAGTGTCGCTGCGGCGCACGTGGCCCTCATCGGGCATCAAAGTTCCAGCAGCCAACCGCAGTAATGCTTGGCGGGCCGGCAAGCCTCCACCGAGTACCGCAACCGATTCACCGGGCAGGACCGAAAACGATGCGCTGCGCAAAACCCAGACTTCTTCACGTCGGGAATCACCTGCCAGACGCCTGAGCCTTTGCCGTTTGCCCACACCCTTGCGACGTCGTCGTTTAGGTAGTGAAATTCCCACACCGGAAAACTCGATGGCCGCATCGAGTCCGCGCGTTAGCGATTGTCTCGCCATCTCACGCCTCCTTCAAAATGCGCGGTTCGATTCGACGGAAAACGACGACGCCAGCAATAAAGAGCACCACGGCAACAGTTATGGAAATTCCAAATGCAAGAACCGAGTTCACCTCTTCAGGCCAAAATCCCACCCGATACAGACCGAAAATTCCCACGAGCGGGTTGAGTTCGGCGAGCGTACGAAATTCTGCGGGGATATTCGATACCGAATACAACACCGGTGAGAGATAGAACATCGCACGCAGCACGATCTTGACAATGCGCGCCAAATCAGGAATCACTACAGCACTTGCTGCAATTAACAGCGCCAGCCCATACATCAAGAAGAACTGCACAATGATCGCGACCGGGAACAACACGATGAGTGGTCCAGGCCAAAAGCCAGTCACTGCAATGGCAATCAGAATCACCGGGAGTGAAAAGATAAACTCCACCGTCGAGACCAACACCACCCGCAAAACCCACAATTGAGTGGGCAACAGACTTACCCGCAGTTGACCACCATTCTTGGCAAAAACCTTGGTCGAGGCGTTAATCCCCTTGGAAAACCACCACCACGGCAAAATCGCGAGGGATAGGAAGAGTAGATACGGCTGCAGACCGAGGCCGCGGGGGCCCAACAGGATCGAGAAAACGAACCACAGGACCACCGACATGCCTAATGGCTCAAGGAGAGTCCAGAGGTAGCCCAGCCGAAACTTGGAATAGCGTCGCTGAAGGTCCCGTTGGACCAACATGCGGAGCACCTGACGGTGCTCCCAGATAGAACGCACGCGGTTTACGATAGGGCACCTACACTCATTGACCCCTGTTGCCACGAACTCCGTGCAGCGAATACCGAAAGATCGGACCGCAACGTGCCCGCTAACACGCCTACGCGTGAGTCGTGGATGGCGCGACGCTCGAAGTGGTTAGCCCGCGGTGTTGCGAACCGGCTTCGTGACTTTGGCGCGGCCGAAGCTGAGGGCTTTGAACTCAACGATGTGCCACAGGCGGATATCTGCCTTTACTTCGCTGATCAGCCAAGCAAGCTCTACCAACTCACCCAGTGGTTGCCGATATTCGAGGCGCGCACCGATATCACCACCGTGATCGCGGTGCGTCATGTGGAAACCTACGAGGCCCTCATTGGTACAACTCCGCTGAAGATCTTGCTGGTTCCTCGCTATGAAGTGCTGATGGCGATGTACGACCGCGCGAACTTTCACGCCGTCATTTATGTCAATAACGGTTGGACGAATTTCCAATCGCTCGCATTCCAGCAGGCTGTTCACATCCATGTGAATCACGGTGAGTCCGACAAGATCTGCATGGTCAGCAATCAGGCCAAGGCCTACGACAAAGTATTTGTTGCAGGTGAAGCCGCCGTTCGTCGCCACCAAGCTGCCCTGGCGTGGTTTGACACCAGCCACCTGGTGCGCGTTGGTCGCCCGCAGCTTGATCTTGAGATTCCAAACCCATTAAGCGCTCATGATGGTCCGACCATCACGTACGCCCCCACCTGGGAAGGCGAGGACGACGCCAACAACTACACCTCCCTCGATCTCTATGGTGTCTCGATCATCACCGCAGCCCTGGCCCAGCCAGGTGCCCGCGTGATCTACAAGCCCCATCCCCGTGTTCCCTCCTCCGATGATGCCGGCGTGCGGGCCGCTCACACTGAAATTGTGCGCATGATCAAGGCAGCTACCGCAGCAAATCCTCAGGCAGGTCACGCGGTGATGATCAAAGGAAACGTTCTCGGCGTGATTAGAGGAACTGACGTCATGATCGCCGATGTTTCAAGTGTCACGCTCGATCATTTGTACCTGCGCCCGGATGCCCCCATCGTGCTGTGTGATCGCCGCACCGAACGCGATCTGCTGCTCACCGATGCGCCCCTTGCTGCTGCTGTTCACGTTCTTGACAACAACAACGTGGCAACCCTTCGCACTGATCTTGCACAGCTCATCGCGCACGATTCCACCCGCGATCAACGGCACGCAATGCGCGACTTCTACTTCGATGGCATCGCCCCTGGTGCCAGCACGGAGCGCTTCTGGAAAGCACTCGACACCGCCATGCACGAACACGATGCAGCGATTGGCAACCTGAGCCGCATCCGCGTAGTGCAAGACCTGAATGATCCCAACCAGACCAGCGAGCAGCAGCCGAAGGAGCACGCATGAGCGTCAATGCCGTCATTCTCGCCGCCGGAATGGGCACCCGCCTTGGTAAGCCATGGCCAAAGCCGTTGACCCCACTCGCTGATGGGCGCACCATCATGGCCCAGCAGATGGACAACATGCAGACCACATTTGGCTCCGACCTGCGCGTCACCACAGTTGTCGGCTTCAAACTTGAGCTGATCCTCGAGGCTTTCCCCAACGTTTCCTACGTATACAACGAGGCATACGACCAAACGAACACCAACAGGTCACTGCTCAAAGCTCTCCAACTATCGGGAGATGGCGGCGTGCTCTGGATGAACGGCGACGTAGTGTTTGACCCCGCCCTTCTCGAACGAGTGCGCCCCCTCATGGAAGCCAATCAATCATTCATCTGCGTCAACACTGCTGTTGTTGGCGACGAAGAAGTGAAATACACGGTCGACGCTGATGGAAACGTCGCCCTGCTTTCCAAGCAGGTTGAGAACGCACTCGGCGAGGCCGTCGGTATCAACTACGTCGCATCACAAGACAAGGAAACCTTGATCACTTGGCTCGCTGCCTGCGCAGACTCCGATTACTTTGAGCGCGGCATTGAGCTCGCCATCGACAACGCTGGGCTCGCAGTTACCCCTGTAGACATCTCCGACCTATTCGCCGTGGAAGTTGACTTCGAAGAGGACCTCTCGCGCGCAAACGCACACCTGTAAGCCGACCACTGTCGAAGTTCGAGCCTCAAATGGCGGTTCCGGGGTGACTTTTCCGCTGTTTCACCGTCATTTGAAGCTCCAACCTCGATGGTGGCGGGTGGGCTTAGCGGGTGGGCTCAGCGGGTGGGCTCAGCGGTCGATGCGAGCAAATAATCGCTCCCACTGATCAACCACGCGATCCAGTGTGAATTTCTGAGCGCGTTCGCGAGCATTCCTGGCCAATTGCTCTCGACGCGCCTCGTCTTCGATCAGGAAGCGGATCGCTGACGCTAACTCGGGAACATCACCGCGGGGCACTAGTTCAACTGCAGGAGAGCTCTCATCACCAGCAAGAAGTCGAACCCCACTTGAGCAATCCGTTGCCACCGACGGCAGTCCACTAGCCATGGCTTCCATGAGAGCGAGCGGCAGCCCTTCTGTTCGAGATGGCAGAACAAAAACTCCCAACTCGGAGAAGATCGACGAAACATCAGCAACGGGTGCCATCATGCGCACTCCACGCAAAGCCGCCGCGCGTTCGCGGATGTGGGCCTCGTCTGGCCCGCTACCCACCAAGAGCAATTCCCAGGTGGGTACTTCGTCAACAATCAATGACCACGCTTCAAGTAGCTCCTGCACACCCTTTTCTTCGGAGAACCGGCTGATGCAGCCCACCGTTCGAGAAGTCGCTGCAACGGGATGTTCTGGCCACCAGGCAAGTGGGTTGGGAAGGGCCACGGTGTTGTTGAGCCCGGCCTGCTGCCACGCCTGCGCATCAGATGGAGTGAGGAACACCGACGCATCGCATGGCGCATAGGTATCGAGAACCCTGCGTAGGTCACGTCCTTGGGCTGCTGCTGCGAAAGCGCCGTGGTACTGGCCCACCGTGCGCCATCCGGTCACGTCAATCCCTGATGCAATTTCCATGGCCCACACTTGAGCCGTGATGAGCACGCCCGTCGGTCCACTCCCGAGGGCATCAGCAAGCTTTGCGCGCGCTTCAGTGCGTAAACGGCTACGCAGCCCTTTCACTGATGCATTCGAATCCCCCGCCGGCCACACCTCACTCATCAAAACTCGACGGCGATAGGCAGGTGCCTCGTGGTACTCGTGGATAGGGGGTTGCGGGGTGACGCCTATCAACTCAACGTCAAAGCCACGCTCCGCAAAACCTTGAGCCAGTACGTGCACCACCCGCTGGGCGCCGCCAACCTCATCAATGTTGTTGGCCATCAACACGATCCGCTGATGACTCATGGGCTCTGGACCTGTCCAAAGAGAACTGATTCAGCCTGGGCAACCAATTGCTCCAAGGTGTTGGCGTACTCCATTGCATCAATGGGATCAAGACCGTACTCAAGTGCGCCGCGCTCCGGTCGAAACTTCAGGACTGGGATTTTGTGGGCATGAGCCCGATTGAGAGCGTCCGTGGCATCACCGCACACCAGCGCAATTGCATCTTGGCCTGTGATGAGTTCGTCGAATTGGTCGACCGAAATGGATCGCACACAACCCCGCATTCGGGTCGGCACCGCGATCGGATCAGCAAAGTTCGGATCAGCAGAATTCTGCACCACCAATAGATAGGTCCGATCCCCCAAGCCTTTAATCCATGCGGAGAGTTCAACACTCGTCGATGAAGCAGGGCCAAGGCCACGGCGTGGTTCCATTGCCAGCACTACAGCTAAGCGATCAGCGGGGAGTTCCACGCGCTCTGGCGATTGCTGGGTGTGGTGGGATCGGGCGCGAAGTCTCCGGAATGCTGAGCCCAAGGAACGGGTCCGCCCGGATGCATGCCACGTGACTCCAGCTCGATCAGCGGGGGCAAAATCAATGGCTTCAGATCCGCCCCAGATCTCATCAACATGGCCAACCTGAACGCCGACAGGCGAGAGCGCTCGAACAGCAGTCAAGTTCTCGATGCCGTTGAGTGTTATCGCTATGCCGACCCAACCACCAAGTTCCGAACGCAACACATGATTGCTGCTCAAGTGTCCAGAACCACGCCAGGTGATCACCCCAGCTGACTCGGACACCCGCCTCAACTGCAATTCCCACCGCCGACCTTTGGAGGCAGAGAGGACCACAGTTGCCTCGTTCACACTTTCGAGATCACTAGCAAAATCCACAGTTGTGATTTCGGTGTCGATTCCGGCTGAAGTTGGCTCCATCCGCTGGACCACGTGCAGGTAGCGGCGTTGAGAGAAAGGAATACCCAGCAATTGCATCGAGGTCACATCAAGCCAGTAGCGCGATGACCTGTGCATCAGCTCCGTCTCATCTGGCGCCCGCCAGAATGTGCGACCTGCTTCTCGCACCAAAACGGAATCAACCACGCTCGCCCAGTTTTCATATCGCATCGCCGAACGCAAGAGGTTGAGGTCATCAGTGAGCAGCCCGTACATCGCAACGCGCACCAAAGGGCGCAATGCATCGAATGATTCCACCGATTGCTCTGCAATGTAGGGCACCAAGAGCCCCATCAGCTCTCGAGCGGTCTGCTCATCCGCGCTGGCGATGGTACTCAAGTACAAATAGGCCTCGTGCCGAAGAAACTTTTCTTCTTTCGCTTCCTTGATCGCACTATTGCTGCCGATCAATTCATCCATCAAGCGATTCACGGTGAGGCGATCCTCTAGATTTCTGCGCTCATGGCGACTCTGGGTAATTGATGCACTCGCCTTAGTGACGTACCAGTAATACACGTCTTCCGGGATCACGCCGATGATCCTGGCCCGCAAGAAACATTGAAGGGTGAACGGTTGGTCCTCGAAAAGCACGCCCTCGGGGAATCGAATCGAGTTGCTATTGAGAAAATCGCGCCGGTAGATCTTGTTTACGGCGATGGTGTCATAAAGCAGATCAGTGCAGTCATTGAGTGAATTGACGACCAATCGTTTGCTATGCAACTCCGGGCGCCAGCGCACCCGTTCACCCTTTTCACCAACCACCCGGACAGCAGTGCCGCACACCAGATCGGCACCCCATTCCTCTGCTGCACTCAGCAGATTCATGCACGCATGTTTCTCATATTCATCATCAGAGTCTGCGAACATGACGTATGAGCCACGGGCTGCATCGAGGCCGGCGTTGCGCGGGGCGCTGCAGCCTCCAGAGTTGCGGGGCAATCGGATCGACTTAACCCGAGAATCCCGCTGGCACACTTCAGAAATAACCTCAGCAGTGGAATCTGTAGAGGCATCATCAACAATGATCAACTCCAGATCGTGCAGAGTTTGACCAAGAATTGATTCGATAGCTCGCGGGAGTCTCGCAGCATCGTTATAGCCGATCAGGATCACAGTGACTAGCGGATCGCTCATCGTGAATTCCGAAGTTCGAGTGCCCGATTGATTAACACTTCTGCACGAGCATCAAAACTGTTTTCGCGAGCCACCCGTGCTGCCGCAATCAAACGATGAGCCCGATCAGGAAATACTTCGTCGCGATCAGAGTTCAGGATTTTTGCGAGATCAGCTACGTTCGCATACGTGACCACCGCATCACCAAATACCTCGGAAAGTCCTGCAGCTTCATCCGAAAGCACCCGTGCCCCACTTGCCACCGCATCAAAGAGTCGATTGGACAAGAACCCTTCAGTGGCCATGTCTGGCCAGTGATCGTTAAGAACCACACCAGCGCTGGCGTAGGCAGCCGGCAACTCGGGATTGGGCAGGAACTCCCCGCAGATCACTTCCTCAGGAATAAGCCCCGACCAACCCACACCAAACACACTGAGGTTCACCCCGGAAGCTAGGGCATCGCGCACAACCGGACGAAACTCACCACGAGTGGAACCAACAAAAAGCACATCGAAACCGGTATCGGGGGCAGCTGCATCGGGGTTGAATCGACGCGGATTGGTGGCCTGCAATAGCGGCGTGATTGGCACCCCGAACTCACCACTTGCAGCCCGACTCCAACTGTTACTCGCTGCAAAGTTCGCATCGAAGGTGGCGGGCTCATCTGCCCCGACCAATTCAGGATGCGAAATCACCCACTGCATCCACACTGGTCCAGGAGAGTTCGGGGTCTTCGGGACGTCGCGCGGATCAACTCGGCGCAACCCGCGCAGCGCGAGTACCACGTCGTCTTCAGCACGCTTGGCACTCGTAGCGCCGCCGCGGAACACCACGCTCGCTTCTTGGCCCTGCCGTTGCAGTGCATCAACAAGATCGCGCGCGAACCAGGTGTCGCCCCATTGATCTCCCGCTTCACCCTTGGGAGATGCGACCACCACGGACCAGCGCAGGGCTCGTTCTCGCCCAGCACCGGTCAGTTTGGAAAGCAGGCCCACGTGATCAGCCTCGCACTCCGCGAAGAAAGCCCGTACCCCACGCGCCGTGCATGGTCGCAAAGACTGCGGGTAACAAAACCGCCGACGCCGGCCCCAACCGATGTTTGATCGCAGTATGAGCACTGGCCGCAAGATTCCCAGCGAAGTAAACAGCCGGGGCGGCAATTCCCAGCGCGGTGAGCCAGGTGGTTCCCGTCGAAATTCCCACCACCGCGAGCACAACTCCTGCTCCAACGCCGACAACGGTTACCGGTGCTGCGAGGTAACGGAGGGAAACTGTGTCGGGGTGCCTCCGCGCAACTTCGCGGCGCCAACGGCCATAGTCGTGATACTGCCGAGCAAGGGCACGCAATGTTGGCCGCGGCCGGTACGACACCCGCATCATCGGCGTGAACCACACTTGTCCACCAGATTGCCGGATCCGATAGTTCATCTCCCAATCTTGGGCGCGCACCATGGTTTCGTCATAGCCGCCAACACGATCAAGCGCACTACGTTGAAAGCAACCCAGGTACACGGTGAGTGCCGGGCCGGCTTCGCCGCCAATATGAAACGCAGCGCCACCCACACCAAATGCGGATTTCATCGCGGCAGCAATTGCCGACTCCGTGGGTGTGGTGCCCTCGGCATCCATGATTCCACCGACGTTGTCTGCGCCGGTACTCGCCAACGTTTCCACTCCGGTGCGCACGTAATCGGACGAGACCATCGCATGACCATCGACGCGGACAACTATGTCTGATTCCATGAAGGTGATCGCCGCGTTGAGCCCCGTCGGTGTTTTCCCACTGGGATTCTCCACCACATGCACATTCGGGTGATCGATGGAGATCTTCTCTGCAATCTCTTGTGTTGCATCACGTGATGGACCAACTGCGATCACTATGGCTAGTGGCCCCGGATAGTCCTGTTCGAGCAGGCGCAGAATGGAATCGCGAAGGTGACGCTCCTCATTGATGACCGGCATCACCACCACTACCCGCGGAGAAGTACTCACTGTTCTGCAACCGGGTCATCATCTGGGCGGGCGGTTCCGAGTTCAACATGCGCCAGCAAACCTGAATAGGTAGCAACCGTCTTCGTGAGGAAGTGATCATCAAGAACCTGAGAAGTATTTTCCGTGGCTCCGTGTCGTACATAGACATAACCAAGACCGTGTGTTCGGTACACCAGCCCGCCGTGCGCAAGGACCCTATCCAACAGCGCTCGATCCACCGACTTAGGGATAGGACGCCAGCCACCAACCGATGCCAAATCGCCACGCGAAATCAAGATGGTGCCGCCAGCCACAAAGTCTGCGTATTTCTCCGCACGATACGTAGGTCGGAATACCGTGCAGTCTTGGGCCGCAAGGTGGATGTAATCCAACGCCTTGCCCACCACCTGCGCCCCGGAATACATGCGCGCAAGCACCAGATCCCAGATGTGTTCTGGCGCGTAGTAATCGTCGTCGTCCATCTTGGTGAGCAAATCACCTTCAGCGCGATCGGTTGCTTCTTGCAAAACCTGACCCAGGTTGCGATCTGCTGGCACACCGATGATCGCCCAATGGCCGCCCCAACCCTCGAGTAATCCCCGGACATCAACCGTGGTGGGTTCATCACCATGGACTGCGACGATCACTTGAACATACGGATAGGTCTGCTGCGTGATCATTGACAGCGCGTGCTCTAACCGCTCTGGGCGATGCGTTGCCAGAAGTACCGAGACCGTGGGCCAATCCCCCACAGCAGGTAGCGGCGAGTGGTGGCGTAGAACTTCTCTGCGTGATCGAACGGAGGCGACCTGCCATCCAAGATGATCGTCAACAGCCGGCGGGTTCGAGGCCTCGTTGAGAATCACTACCCCAGCAGCTTGCAATTGCGCCCGCACCGTGGATGAGAGTGCATCGGCACTGGTAACCGCCGACACCTCGCGCAGTGCGCGTACATGCGTGGAATCGAGCCAGGCTGGAAGATCAAGACTCGACGCCGCAACCGTGCTACCCACAACATCGCTGCGTCGCCCAATCGGCCGATGCACAGCCGGGTCGATGAGTACCGATCGCCCAGACCAATTCTCAGAATCAATAACGACGATTCGATTCGAGCCAATCTGAGCCGTTGATCCCACATTCCACGACGAACCAGAATCGACGAGCAACACATCAGTGCGCTGCACGTGCTCATCAACATCGGCGGAATCGGTGATGACGTCTTCAATCTCCGCAGCCAGAACTCCGTGGAAGTTCACACCCGGAGTCCAGGTCAGGCGCGCATGCGGGGTGCCGGTAGGAGTAGGCGCAAGCAACCGCAGGCACCCGGATAAAACGATGCCGGCATCTACAGCACTCGCTAGATCCACTTCAACAATCGCCCGAGGCCCGCTTGCATCAACTTGAAACTTCACGACTCCAGCCAGGCCCAAGCTTCCGAGCCAGCCCTTACTAGGAGGGGTCCAGGCTGCAACCTCAAGATCTAGATGGGTAATTGCGGCCGAACCCACTGAAGCCACCGCCAATTCCCGGAGTGCATCGAGGGAATCTGCCCGTACTTTCCATGAGGTATCGCCTCGCTGAGCCCGGATGCGGGATCCCGGCGTATTCGGAGCGGCCACGCGAACACTGTAGGGGGCAGAGCTTGGCTACCCTTGGGGTTATGTCCCTGCGCCTCTCAGTAATCGGTACTGGCTACCTTGGAGCCACCCACGCTGCCTGCATGGCCGAGTTGGGCTACGAGGTAATCGGGGTCGACATTGATCCGGCCAAAGTGGAGCTCTTGAACTCTGGGCAGGTGCCGTTCTATGAGCCGGGCCTAGATGAGGTGCTGGCGAGAAACATCAAGGCCGGCCGGCTGCGCTTCACCACTTCTTTCGAAGAGGCCGGCAACGGCGCCGACGTTCACTTCATTTGTGTCGGAACCCCGCAGCAGGCCGGTGCTCACGCCGCAGACATGCGTCAGGTTTTTGGCTCAGTCGAGGCGCTCATCCCCTTCCTCTCACCCGGTGATCTCGTGGTGGGCAAGAGCACCGTTCCCGTGGGAACGGCTGAGACCATCGAAGGCATCTTGAAAGCTTCTGCCCCATCGGGTGTTGAAGTCGCCTGGAACCCGGAGTTCCTCCGTGAGGGCTTTGCTGTTGAGGACACCCTGCATCCCGATCGCCTGGTGATTGGCGTGCGCAGCGCACGCAGCGAAGAGTTACTCCGCGCGGTCTATGCGCCGATCACCGCTGAGGGAGTGCCGTTCGTGGTCACGGACTTTGCCACTGCTGAGTTGGTGAAAGTTGCCGCGAACTCATTCCTCGCCACCAAGATCTCCTTCATTAATGCGATGGCCGAGGTGTGTGAGGCGGCCGGTGCCGACGTGACTCAACTTGCAACTGCAATCGGCTACGACACCCGCATCGGCAGGAGATTCTTAGCCGCAGGGCTCGGCTTTGGTGGCGGTTGTCTGCCTAAGGACATCCGTGCATTCATGGCTCGTGCCGGTGAACTCGGCGCCGAAGAAGCGTTGACCTTCCTCCGCGAGGTGGATCAGATCAACCTGCGCCGGCGCGCACACACCGTTGATTTAGCACGGGCTCTCGTCGGCGGCAATTTGCGTGGCAAGCGCGTATGCGTATGGGGCGCAGCATTCAAACCCAATAGCGACGACGTACGCGACTCACCATCCCTCGATGTTGCCGTCGCAATCTCCAATGCAGGCGCCAATGTTGTGGTGCATGACCCCAAGGGACTCACCAACGCAGAGCGCGTCTACCCCAACCTTGCCTACGAACAAGATGTATTGAAGGCGGCCGCAGACGCCGACCTCATCGTTCTTGGCACCGAGTGGGATGAGTACCGCGAACTGGATCCCGCAATCCTCGCCAGCACCGTCAAAGGGCGCACCATCATCGATGGCCGCAATGCTCTTGATCCCGCAGCGTGGCGGGGCGCCGGCTGGACCTACCGCGCACTCGGTCGCCCGAACGCGTAAGCGCCGGCGCACAGATGAACCGCGAGGCTCTCTACGGCAGCGCCGAGGTGATTGATGCGGTGCTCGCCATGGAACTGTGGTTCGTGGTTGGCCTCGGGGATAACCCAGAGCGGGTGGCTCACCATGTGGCCCACGAAATGCAGGCCAAGGGCAAGAAAATCGTGCCGATCCACCCGCGCACAGAAATAGTGCACGGTGAACAAGGGTTCCGAACCATTGCCGAAGCTGCAGCCGTTCACGGCGCACCCGATGTAGTGGATTGCTTTGTGCGTTCATCTCGCGCTGGTGAATTCGCCGACCAAGCAATCAGCGCCGGAGCTAAAGCCGTGTGGTTTCAGCTCGGTGTGAGCGATGAAGCCGCTGCGCAACGCGTGCTTGATGCAGGCCTGTTAATGGTGATGGATACCTGTCCGCTGATCGAATGGCGCAGGCGCGGAGTCTCGATATAAAAAGTGTGCGCTCTAGCGCAGGTTCGCACCCTTAGCTTTGGCCTGTGCGTTCAGATCGGCTTGAAAGGTTTCCATCGCATCGGCCAGGTCTGAATCGGCGCCGCTGAGAATGCGCACGGCGAGCAGCCCGGCATTACGTGAGTTACCAATAGCAACGGTGGCAACGGGCACACCTGCTGGCATCTGCACGATGGAGAGCAACGAATCCATGCCATCGAGGGTGCCCACTGCAACGGGGACGCCGATTACCGGCAGGGGGGTGAGTGAGGCCAACATTCCGGGCAGGTGTGCGGCGCCACCAGCACCAGCGATGATCACCTGCAGTCCACGAGCACGAGCAGTGCTGCCGTACTCCACCATCTCGTGCGGCATACGGTGCGCAGAGATCACATCAAGGCTGTAAGCAAGACCGAACTCATCGAGGGCTTCGGCAGCAGCTTTCATGGTGGGCCAGTCTGAGTCGCTGCCCATGCAGATTCCGACGATAGGGGTTGAATCACTCATCGATCGCTCCGGAGAAGTAGTCAGCGGCATGGTGGGCCCTTGTAAGTAAATCCTCGAGATCGCTTCCCACGGCGGTCACATGGCCGACTTTACGGCCCGGCTTCACTTCCTTGCCGTAGAGATGAACCTTTAACCCCGGATCTCGCGCATATATATGGCGATATGCCGAATAAAGATCACCGACGTCACCACCAAGGATGTTGACCATCACGGCGTAAGGCGCCTGCATGTGCGGGCTGCCCAATGGCAAGTCCAGGATCGCCCGCAGGTGATTTTCGAACTGGCTGGTATTGGCCCCATCGATGGACCAGTGCCCGGAGTTATGCGGACGCATCGCTAATTCGTTGATGAAGAATTCGGTGCCGGTGTCAAACATTTCAACGGCCAGCATTCCCACCACATCAAGTTCAGCGGCTATCTGCAGCGCGATCGCCTGCGCCTGCATCGCTCGGTCATCGGTAAGCCCGGGGCAGGGAGCGATCACTTCTGAACAGATGCCGTCTTTTTGCACGGTCCGCACCACGGGATAGGCAACGCTTTGCCCACTTGGTGAGCGCGCGATTTGGGCCGAGATCTCTTGCGTGAAATTGATCAGTTCCTCAGCGAGCCATACTGCGCCCGGCGCCAACGGTGATCCGAGTAACTCAACGGCTTGGACGCGGTCACGTACTACCCACACTCCCTTGCCGTCATAGCCTCCGCGCGAGGTCTTGACGATGAATGGGTAACCGGTCTGCTCAACGAATGCGTCTGCATCTTCAGGCGTAGCGATGACCGACCAGATCGGACACGGCAAGCCAGCTGTACTGAGCCGCTCGCGCATCGCCACCTTGTCTTGGGCGAAGTGCAGCGCGTGCGGTCCCGGGCGAACGTCAATCCCCCGGGCTAGAACTTCGTCAAGAATCGCGGTCGGCACGTGCTCGTGGTCGAACGTGACCACATCGCAGCCATCAGCAAAACCCAGTACAGCCACGGGATCGTCGTGCCGACCAATCGCTACGTCGGCAACAACCTGCGCTGCGGACTCGTCCGGCTCAGTGGCCAAAACCCTGAAATTGATGCCTAGCGCTGCAGCCGGAGCGGCAGACATGCGGGCCAATTGGCCGCCGCCAACCATGCCGACCCGAGGAGTATGCACAGCCGAACTCTAGTTCCCCACAACAACAGCGGCAGAGCACCAGCGCCCGGCCGCACCCGCTCTCTAGACTCACCTTCGTGCAAGAGCAGCGACCAAGCCTCGCTACACGGGCGTATCGGTCGATTCGCGATCAGTTCACCGTGCTCTTCCGTGAAATCGCCAAGTTTGGGATCGTCGGTCTCACCGCCCTCGTCGTCGATATTGGCTTGTTCAACATCTTGCGCTTTGCTGACGGTGAGGGCCCGCTCTACGACAAGCCGATTACCGCAAAAGCGATTTCCGTGGGAGTCGCAACCATCGTGGCGTACGTCGGAAATCGTTACTGGACGTTCCGGCACCGCGGCGGCACACACATGGGCAAAGAGTTTGCACTCTTTTTCTTCTTCAGCGCCATCGCTATGGCAATCGCGCTCATCTGTTTGTGGTTCAGCCACTACGTGCTTGGCCTGACCAGCGCCCTTGCCGACAACATCAGCGCCAACGTGATCGGCTTGGGCCTTGGCACGCTCTTTAGATTCTGGTCGTATCGCAAGTGGGTCTTCCCCGCGATTCCCGATGATCCTGCAGATCGAGAACTCGCTGAGCGCGACGCGGTCACTCCGATTTAGAAGCGCCGATTTAGTTGCGCGCTTTCATACTCGCTGGTTCAGGTTCCATCAGTGGGCAATACAGGCGTTGTTGCACCGCCCCCAGAAGATCGACGGCGAACATCGTCCTCTTCTTGCAGCCGGTACACATCGCGCTGAATGTCTTCAACGTTTGGCACATCTTCGATGAACAGACTGCCCTCGGTGTTTGCCGACTCAATCTGCAATTCGCCGAAGTTGAACATCCGACCCAGCATGCTCTGATTGAACGAGACGTTGTTCACTTTCGCCAATGGCACATCGCGACCCTGTTTGGTGATCAGACCGCGGCGCAAGATGATGCGTCGATCAGTGAACACGTATTGAGTGGTTAACCAACGAAGGAAAGGAAGGATTACCCAGAGCACGGCAAAAACAAGGCCGGCACCCAAGACGATCCAACGCACGATCGAGTTATCCGTAAAGAAATACAGCCAGGTTCCACCGAAGGCGATCAGGATCAGCACTATGACCGGTGCGATGAGCGCGCGCCAATGCGGCTTGAGCTCGTACTTGATGGTCTCGCCCGGTGATAGCAAGCGCGTGGGGTATCTCATGGCGTGATCGTGGCATGAATGACGTCGCCAGCGGTGATGGATAGCACTTTTCCCTCAGGTGTGTTGATAATCAGGGCTCCATCCGGTGCGATCTCTGCAGCCAGTCCAGCCACGGTCTCACCATCGGGCAACCGGGCGCTCACCTGGCGCCCGATGGACGCGCACGACCTCAAGTAATCGACCTCGAGCAGCGGATCGCCCGAGCGCCACTGGCTCACCCGCGCATCGAGATGTCCAAGAACGGCTGCGAGCAGCGCCTCCCGGTCAGTGCGCCCACCAACTACCAACAGCGAACTGGCTTCAGGAGTGGGCAATTCTTCATCCGTGATCGACACGTTGATCCCGACACCCACGCTGAAGGCATCAACATCGGAAAGCCATTCTGAGAGCACACCACCGAGTTTGCGTAAAGTCCCTTGACCCTCCCGAGGGTTGAGCACCAAGTCGTTGGGCCACTTCAATGCGACATCAATCCCCGACTGCTCAGCAATCGCATCACGAGCGGCTAATCCAGCAGCGAGTGGCAACCACGTCCACCGCGCTGGGTCGACATCGCTGTTTCGAATAACCACAGACATCCAGAGTCCACCGAACTCCGGGCTCACCCACGCACGATCGAGTCGACCTCGCCCAGCGGTCTGCTCTTCTGCCACAACACAACTCATCGACGCAGCACCCGCGCGTGCAAGGTCAGCTGCATCGGAATTGGTCGTCGTCGTACTTGGTTTTATCACCGGAAATGGGCCGCTCCAGTGGGCTGCGGCGAGTAACTCGCGAACACGTCCTTCCACAAGGGCACAACGATCGGTAGCAGCGCTCACACGGCTAGGGTAGGCGGGTCGGAGCGAAGGAGGCGCACATGAGTGCAACATCAGAAAGTGGCGCGAGCCAGAGCACAGCGGGCAAGCGCACCACGGCCGGCAAAGCAGAGATCCTGAAGGCGCGGCGGGCCGAGGCAGCTCAAGGCCGCCAAGACGCCATCGACAAGCAGCATGCCCGCGGAAAGATGACCGCGCTCGAGCGCATCGAGGCCTTCCTGGACGAGGGTTCCTTCCAGCAGATCAACGGTCTCTCCCGGCATCGCTCCAATAATTTTGGCCTCGAAAAGAACCGACCGTACGGCGATGGCGTGATCACCGGGTACGGCACAGTTGATGGCCGCCCAGTTTGCGTATTCGCCCAGGACTTCACCGTCTTCGGTGGATCCCTCGGTGAGGTTTTCGGTGAGAAAATCGTCCGCATCATGGACTTGGCCCTCAAGACTGGCTGCCCCGTGATCGGCCTGAATGATTCCGGTGGCGCCCGCATTCAGGAGGGCGTCGTATCCCTTGGCTTGTACGGCGAGATCTTCAAGCGCAATGTGATGGCATCGGGTGTGATCCCGCAGATCTCCGTGATCCTGGGCCCATGCGCGGGTGGAGCGGTGTACTCCCCCGCCATCACCGACTTCATCGTGATGGTCGATAAAACCTCACATATGTTCATCACCGGACCCGACGTGATCAAGACCGTGACCGGTGAAGACGTGGGCTTCGAGGAATTGGGCGGTGCGCATACCCACAACAGCACCTCCGGTGTTGCGCATTACCAGGCAACCGACGAACTCGACGCGCTTGATTACGTGCGCGCACTGCTCTCCTACCTGCCCAGCAATAACTTGCAAGAAGCTCCCATCATCACCTCACCGGTTTCTCTGGAGTTCACTGACGAGGACTACGAGATGGACACCCTGATCCCGGACTCTCCCAACCAGCCCTACGACATGCATGAGGTGTTGAAGCGGATTCTGGATGAGGATGAGTTCCTTGAGACCCAACCGATGTTCGCACCCAACATCATTTGCGGATTCGGTCGCGTTGAGGGTCACGCCGTGGGCATCGTCGCCAACCAGCCAATGCAATACGCCGGCACACTTGACATTGCCGCCTCTGAAAAGGCCGCTCGTTTTGTGCGCACCTGCGATGCGTTCAACATTCCTGTTCTCACCTTTGTCGATGTTCCTGGCTTCCTGCCAGGCACCGGCCAAGAATGGGAAGGCATCATCCGGCGCGGTGCGAAACTCATCTACGCCTACGCCGAAGCAACAGTTCCGATGATCACCACGATCACCCGCAAGGCGTACGGCGGTGCATACGACGTCATGGGTTCCAAGCACCTGGGAGCTGACCTCAACCTGGCGTGGCCCACCGCTGAAATCGCGGTCATGGGTGCCCAAGGTGCCGTCAACATCCTCTACCGCAAGGAACTTGCCGCTGCTACCGATCCTGAGTCCGAGCGGGCCCGGTTGATCGATGAATACACCGACACCCTCGCCAATCCCTACATCGCTGCTGAGCGCGGTTACGTCGATCGGGTGATCTTGCCGCACGAGACACGCCTTCAGATCACCCGCGGACTGCGCGCACTGCGCAACAAGCGCGCAACCATGCCTCCCAAGAAGCACGGAAACATCCCGCTGTGACCAGTCCGGACTCTGGCGCCCCCGCCCTGCAGGTCATCTCAGGCAACGCGACCCCTGAAGAGGTTGCAATCATCCTCGCGTTGGTCGCAGCATCTGGTGGAACCGAACCTGAGCCAGATGTGACCGAGGTCAACCGGTGGAACGACCGCTCTGAACACCTACGCGGGTACCTGTATCCAGGTCAAGGCGCTTGGCGCGCGTCAGCACTTCCGCGTTAACGAGCACTCTCATGAACTCACTCTCATGAACCCACAACCATGACTCACTTGGTGCTTGCCTCCCGTTCACCCGCACGATTAATGGTGTTGCGCAATGCTGGAGTTGAACCAACAGTTCTGGTCAGTCACGTCGATGAAGATGCGATTGCAGCCGCCATGCCCGAGGCAACCCCTGCAGAGTTGGCGCTGCGGTTGGCCCAAGAAAAGGCCCGCGTGGTGGCATCAGGATTGGTGCTGGAATCAGGATTGACTGCGGCTGATTCACGTGATGTCGTCGTCGTTGGTTGTGATTCTGTTTTTGATCTCGACGGCACTGCCTTCGGTAAACCAGCCGATGCAACCCAGGCAAAAGAACGCTGGAAGCTGATGGCCAATCGCAGCGGGGTGCTGCGCACGGGTCACTGGTTGATTCATCCAGCCACCGGTCGCGAGATCGGCGATGTGACCTCGACCACAGTGCACTTGGGTTCCATGACAGATGCCGAGATGGACGCATACCTAGCCACCGGAGAACCGCTCGAAGTTGCTGGCGGATTCACTCTCGATGGCCTCGGTGGTGCATTCGTGGAGGGGGTAGAAGGTGACCCCTCAAATGTGGTGGGAATCTCACTGCCCGGATTGCGCTCATTACTGGGGAGTTGGGGAATTTCATGGACCGACCTATGGGAGACTGCGCCGTGC
Source organism: Candidatus Nanopelagicales bacterium (assembly GCA_030728405.1). Classification (GTDB taxonomy): domain Bacteria; phylum Actinomycetota; class Actinomycetes; order S36-B12; family S36-B12; genus CAIXFB01. The sequence continues at coordinate 90,868 of JANQZS010000093.1, forward strand.
ACAAAGTCCTAATCGCCAACCGCGGCGAGATCGCTATCCGAGTCATTCGCGCCTGCAAGGACGAGGGCATTGCCTCCGTTGCCGTGTATGCCGAGCCCGATCGCGATGCCCTGCACGTGCGCATGGCCGATGAGGCATTTGCACTCGGAGGTTCAACGGCAGCCGAGTCCTACCTTGACATCGCCAAGGTAATCGCAGCTGCGCAGCAGTCAGGTGCCGATGCGATCCATCCCGGCTACGGGTTCCTGTCTGAAAATGCCGACTTTGCCCAAGCCGTAATCGATGCTGGTCTTACCTGGATCGGTCCCCCGCCGGCAGCCATCCGCGATCTTGGCGACAAGGTCTC
>JANQZS010000093.1:91313-129057 GCA_030728405.1 Candidatus Nanopelagicales bacterium
TCCTCCTCCAAGGCGATCTTGAAAGAGGCCGGCTACGTCAACGCTGGCACCTGCGAGTTCTTGATCGGCGTCGATGGCACCATCTCTTTCCTCGAGGTCAACACCCGCCTGCAGGTGGAACACCCCGTATCTGAGGAAGTCACCGGTATCGACCTGGTGCGCGAGCAGTTCCGCATCGCCCGTGGTGGCACGATCGATTACGCCGACCCGGAAGTGCGCGGTCACTCCATCGAGTTCCGCATCAACGGTGAGGATCCCGGCCGCGGATTCCTCCCAGCACCTGGTGCCCTGAACGTGTTCTCCCCACCCAGTGGTCCCGGCGTTCGCGTTGATGCTGGTTTTCAGGCTGGCGATGTGATCGGTGGCAACTTCGATTCACTCCTTGCCAAGTTGATCATCACCGGCAAGGACCGCACGGAGGCAATCGAGCGGGCCCGCCGCGCCCTCGATGAATTCCAGATCGACGGCATCGCGACCGCACTCACCTTCCACCAAGTTGTGGTCCGCGACCCTGCCTTCGCCCCTGTCAACCCGGCTGCCCCATTCACGGTTCACACCCGCTGGATCGAGACCGAGTTCGAGAACAACATCCCCGCCTACTCCGGTAGTACCGATGCCGCCGCTGAACAGGCCGTGCGCGAGAGCGTTGTTGTTGAAGTTGGCGGAAAGCGCATCGAGGTGACTCTGCCCGCTGGGCTTGGATCAGTGGGCACCTCAACCGCAACAGGTGCTGCGCCCAAGAAGCGCGCCCGCACCAAGGCAGCCAGCGGTGTTTCCGGGGATGCGGTAGCCGCTCCCATGCAGGGCACCATCGTCAAGGTCGAGGTCACCGAAGGCCAGCAGGTTGCTGCCGGTGATCTGATCGTCGTGCTTGAGGCCATGAAGATGGAACAGCCGCTCACCGCGCACAAAGCAGGCACCGTCACGGGCTTGAGCGCTGAGCAAGGCGCCATGGTCACCACCGGCATGGTGCTCTGCGAGATCAAAGACTGACCCCCACCCGCCCGGCGCCCAATGCGCGGTTTCGAGGTCCAATTTGCGGTTCCGGTGGTGTTTTTTCGAGGTTGCACCGCAAATTCGACCTCCAACTTCCACGGTCACGGTCTATTCGGCCTCCAACTAAGCAGCACCACGTTCCAACGCCTTGCGTATCCGAGCCTGCATCACCTTCGGATTCACAACTCCCTCGGCCCAGTTCCACCTGATGACGGTCCAACCAGCATTGGCCAAAGCTTCCTGCCGGATCTTTTCCCTACGCAGATCATCAATGGATAGGTACTTGCTCATGCCATCTGCTTCGCCAATGACTCGCTGCCTGCGCCACAAGAAGTCACACCAATAGAGGTGGCCATCTGCACCACGAACCGGCTGACCGCACTCAGGTTCAGGAAGGCGCCCACGCTTCATATTCACTCTGCTCATCGACTCCAGCACGGACTCAGATGCTGGATTGATCAGCGTCAATGCTTTCCGAAGAACTGCGGCACCATCGCGCCATTCACTGCCCAAGGCAGCAATCTGTAGCGCGGCCAAGGCACTCGCCACACTCTTCGCATCGAGGACCGCACGGCGAATATCCCGATCAGTATCCATGGCGCCGACCACTCGCCGTATGCAGGCATCGAGAACCGCAACCGCTTGGTCAAGTCGAAGTGTCAGCGAATAGTCGATTGCGGTTCGGGCCAATGCAGTGACGGGCAGCCCATTGAGTTCGATGCGTTGATGACTTGGGATTTCTTGTTTGTGGAGCTTGAGCCAGCCCGAATTCTCGCCATGATTGCACAGAGCAAAATGCACATGCGGTATTTGGTGACCGAGAACCTCCCGATCACCCAAACCGTTTCCCTTTCCGCTGCTATGCCCATCGCCGCGAGCATCAAAAGTAGGAATCTCTAACAGCAGCGCTGCGGTTGCCCCCATTGCAACTCCACCTGGCCGAGCCGCGTGGGCTGCTGCGACTGCTGTTTTCAGCCGAGCGATCTCGTCCGCATTACGCCATTGCTCAACATCGAGAAGTACCCCGAAACGAATGGGCACCAACGCTTCTGCCTTCACGGCCGCAGTCAATTGATGGCGGGTGAGCCCCGTGCTCATGAGTCGATGTGCGGGAGCTGCTCCGTGCACCATCACAGCGCGAGCAATGGTGAGAGTCGTTGCGATCCGCTGTGGATGTGACATCACCCGACTGTGTAGGGATGAGACTGACGATGCAAATAGTCGTCCACAGGGGCAGCCCAGACGAATGGCCAGGCGAATAGTCAGTCAGTCGCCTAAGTCCTTGAAAGTTGGAGGCTCAAATTACGGCGGAGAAGCAACTCAACAAGCCCGGAACCGCAATTTGGGCCTCGAACCACGCAGTGGGGCAAAAATCAGGGGTTGCTCGACATTGACCGCACGCGGACTACGTAATCCTCCGGCGCCCCAGCTTCATGGGCTGCATCGGCAATCATGTCGACGTAGCGCCGAGACGGCAGACCACCCTCGTAATCATCGAGCACGTAAATCCAGGCAACGTGGGATCCATTCATCGTCTCAACGCGCACGCGGATCTTGCGCCAAAGCCCGAGGGCAACACCCTCCCACGCATCAAGGGTCAACTCATCAAGGTGCGTCATGTCGTAGAGCATCACGAAGACGTCGTGTTCATAGTCCTCAACAACGGTTGCAAGGGCCCCGTCCCAACCGAGGTTCTCTCCTGCGAAGGTGAGCCGCCAGCCGCGCAACCAGCCAAATCCCTGTGATGGGGAGGACGGAGCCCGCTCGGCCATCAGCCGAGGATCGAGGTTCGATCCATACGCTGCATACAGGGCCACGGGACCAGAGTAGGCACTGAAGGGCCGTTGCGAAAGAATGACGACGTGACTGCTGTGGTGATCATCGGAGCCGGCCCTGGTGGGTATGAGGCAGCGCTCGTGGCTCGCCAGCTCGGAGCAGAGGTCACCCTGATTGATAGGGATGGAATCGGCGGTTCCTGCGTCTTGACTGACTGTGTGCCGAGCAAGACTCTGATCGCAACCGCCGAGGCGATGACCCAGACCGCAGAGAGCGCCGGTCTCGGGGTGCTGATCGCGGGCCAATCCCCTACCGCGAACCTCATCGGCGTCGACTTGAACACGGTCAATGCCCGGATCAAGGCCCTTGCTAGCAAGCAGAGCGATGACATTCGCAATCAGCTGATCGAGCATGGCGTGCAGATCCTCGAGGGTGCCGGACGGTTCATCGACCAGCACCATATTGAAATCACCAGCCCAGGCGGATCGGTCACCACGATCAGCGCAGATGCCACCTTGATCGCAACCGGTGCTCGACCACGCGAACTTGAATCAGCAGCCCCTGATGGTGAACGCATCTTGACCTGGGAGCAGCTCTACAACCTGCCGGAACCACCTGCGCGGCTGATCGTGGTGGGCTCGGGTGTGACAGGTGCAGAGTTCGCATCGGCGTATCGAGCACTGGGCAGTGAAGTTGTGTTGGTGTCATCGCGCGATCGCGTGCTGCCTAGTGAAGATCCTGATGCTGCAGCCGTGATCGAAAACGTGTTTGCTAGACGTGGCATCCAGGTACTGGCGAATTCTCGCGCGATTTCTGCCGAGCGCTCAACCGATGGTGCCGACGGTGCAGCGGGGGTGGTGGTTACCCTCAAGGACGGTACGAAGATTCATGGCAGCCATGTACTCATGGCGGTTGGTTCGATCCCCAACACTGATGCGCTCAACGTGGAAGCTGCTGGTGTTGATGTTGATCCGGCCGGCTTCATAACAGTGGATCGCGTATCGAGAACGACTGCTCGCAATATCTATGCGGCTGGCGATTGCACGGGAGTGCTGATGCTCGCCTCAGTCGCGGCGATGCAGGGCCGGATTGCCATGTGGCACGCGCTCGGTGATGCAGTGCAGCCGCTTGATCGCAATGTGGTTTCCAGCACGGTCTTCACCGATCCTGAGATTGCTACAGTCGGCATGACCCAGTCCGATATCGATTCCGACGAAATCCGGGCCGACGTGTACACGATGCCCCTTGCCACTAATGCACGGGCGAAGATGCAAGACACCCAAGAAGGCTTCGTCAAGATCTTCTGCCGCAAGGGAACCCGATTGATTGCCGGGGCTGTGGTGGTGGGCCCCCACGCGAGCGAGCTCATACATGTGCTCGCCCTTGCTATCCAACAGCGCCTCACCGCCGATGAGGTTGCGGCAACTTTCACTGTGTACCCGAGCCTTTCCGGATCCATCGCTGAAGCCGCACGCCGCCTCCACATCATCGAGGACTAGCGAGTTCTTGCACGCGACAACCCAGACAAGCCACTCAGAGTAGGTTTGCCGAATGACCGATAACGAGGCCACCAAGGTCGCAAATGATGCCGCCCGTGAATCCGCCAGCACACTGCGCGCCCTGACCAACGTTGACCAGCACGACGTCTGCGTCATCCTTGGATCTGGCTGGGTGCCGGCAGCTGAGTTGCTCGGCACCACGGTGGCCGATTTCCCCGTGACCGAACTTCCGCACTTCTCCCCGCCGGCAGTAGCTGGCCATGCCGGCCGGGTTCGTTCGATCGACGCTGACGGCACCAAGGTGCTCGTGTTCCTTGGACGCACACATCTCTATGAAGAGCGCGGTGTTGATGCTGTGACGCACGCCGTACGCACCGCGCACTTCGCCGGCTGTAAGACGATCGTGTTGACCAACGGTTGCGGTGGCCTAGACCCACAATGGAGCCCGGGCACCCCGGTCCTGATTCGCGATCACATCAATCTCACCGGGGTATCACCGCTGCACGGCGCGCACTTTGTTGACCTCACCAATCTGTACTCACCGAGACTGCGGGCAATGTGTCAAGAGCTTGAACCGAGCCTTACCGAAGGCGTGTATTGCCAGTTTCGCGGGCCTATGTATGAAACACCCGCAGAAATCGGCATGGTCGCAGCAATCGGAGGCACGTTGGTGGGCATGAGCACCGCACTTGAAGCCATCGTTGCGCGCTCGCTCGCGATGGAGATTCTCGGACTCTCACTCGTGACCAACCTCGCGGCCGGCATGACCGGCGAACCCCTCAATCACGAGGAAGTCCTTGAAGCGGGTAACGCCGCAGCCACCCGCATGGGCGATCTCCTTGCCCGCGTGATTCGAGGACTCTGATCACATGAACGCCATCCCCAGCGATGTGCAACTCCTGCGACATGCCCGGGCTTGGCTTGACCAAGACCCTGATCTGAGTACCGCTGAGCAGTTGCGCGCGCTGATCGAGCAAGCGCCAGAGAACCCCGAGGCAATGAGCGAACTGCACGATTGCTTCAACACCCGCCTCGCATTCGGCACCGCCGGTTTACGCGGGGCTCTTGGCCCTGGCCCCAACCGGATGAACCGCGTGTTGGTGATGCAAGCAGCTGCTGGACTTGCCGCGTACCTCAATGAGCGTGGCGGTGGGGCGGTAGTGATCGGCTACGACGCACGCCACAACTCCGATGTGTTCGCCCGCGATACGGCTGCCGTCATGACTGGCGCCGGCCTTTCCGCGATGGTGTTGCCCGAGCCACTGCCCACCCCAATTCTTGCGTTTGCCATTCTTGAGCTCGGCTGCGCAGCCGGCGTGATGGTCACTGCGAGCCACAATCCCCCGCAAGACAACGGCTACAAGGTTTACCTTGGTGATGGATCGCAAATCATTCCACCGGTGGATGCAGAAATCGCTGCGCACATCGATCGCGTTGCCGCCTCGACGCTGATCAGTGACATCCCTGTGGGTGATGAGTGGGTAACGCTCAATGACGACGTCATCAATGCCTACATCACAAAGACGGCTGCGCTGATTACTAGCCCACCCACAACCCATGCCCGCGTTGTCTATTCGGCGATGCACGGTGTGGGCGGACGCATCATGAACAGGGTGTGCGCCAAGGCTGCTTTCCCCGTGCCCGCACCGGTTGATCTGCAATTCGACCCTGACCCTGATTTTCCCACGGTTGCGTTTCCCAATCCCGAAGAACCTGGAGCGATTGACCTCTCGCTCATCGCTGCCCGCGAGAACGACGCCGACATCGTGATTGCCAACGATCCTGATGCGGATCGCTGCGCCGTGGCGATTCCTACTGGTGAAACTGACGATGAAGGCATGCCCGCTTGGCGAATGTTGCGCGGTGATGAAGTGGGCTCACTCCTTGCGTGGTGGATCATCCAACGCGCGAAGCAATCAGAACGCGCGCAGCAAGAAGGAGATAAACAGCACCAAGAACTCCCCCCGGTCATGGCGCAATCCCTTGTCTCGGGCCAGATGCTGCAATCAATCGCCGCAGCCGCCGGGATCGAGTACCGCCAAACCCTCACCGGCTTTAAGTGGATCGGCCGGATCCCCGGGTTGGTCTACGGATACGAAGAAGCATTGGGTTACTGCGTTGACCCACAGACGGTGAAGGACAAAGACGGCATCAGCGCCGCGCTGCTCGTGATCGAGATGGCCTCGCACCTCAAGTCCGAGGGCCGCACATTGCAGAGCGCACTCGACGATTTAGCGATTGAGCACGGAGTTTTTGCGACCGATCAGGTGAGCGCGCGGGTCCAAGACCTCGCTGACATCCCCCGGATCATGAACCAGCTTCGCAGTCACCCGCCCAGCACCATCGGCGGAATCGCTGTCGATGAGTTCATCGATCTCGAGCTCGGCTCTCCCGATCTGCCACCCACCGACGGCCTGCTGTTCCGCCTGGCCGGCGGTGCCCGGGTGATTGTGCGGCCGAGCGGCACTGAACCCAAGGTCAAGTGCTACCTGCAGGCGGTCGCTCCCGTCACGGGCACAGACCTCACTAGCGCTCGGGCATCAGCCCAAGGGGTCCTTTCGGCGCTCGCCTTCGAGGTTGGCGGCTGGCTACAGTAGGGCCGTGCCTTCCCCCTCAATCACCTCAAGCGGCCTGCCCGATGGCAGCGCCGCCTCCCTCACAGGCTTCCTGCACGGGTTGCCCGGAGTGGATCAGGTAGGGGCAGAGGCCAGAGCCGCAATGCTCGGCACTCGTTCCATCAAAAACGACGCAAAATCCTGGGCCATAGATCTGGCGATCCGCATGATCGACCTGACCACCTTGGAAGGCATGGACACCCCGGGCAAGGTGCGGGCGATGTGCGCCAAGGCTCTGCGCCCCGATCCCACCGATTCCTCGTGCCCCAGTGTGGCGGCGGTGTGCGTCTACGGTGACATGGTCCAGACCGCTCGCCAGGCAGTCGGTGATCGGATTCATGTGGCTGCAGTGGCCACAGCCTTTCCCAGCGGTCGGGCCAGCCTCGAGGTAAAACTGCTCGACACGCGTGATGCGGTAAACGCTGGTGCGGATGAAATCGACATGGTGATCGACCGCGGAGCTTTCCTCTCGGGCAACTACGTCAAAGTTTTTGATGAGATCGTGGCGATCAAAGAAGCCTGCGGATCAGCGCACCTAAAAGTGATCCTGGAAACCGGTGAACTCAAGACCCTCGACAACGTGCGCCGCGCGAGTTGGCTCGCGATGGTCGCTGGAGCCGATGTAATCAAAACGAGCACCGGCAAAGTGGTACCTGCTGCAACGCTCCCGGTAACACTCGTGATGCTCGAGGCCGTTCGTGATTTTCATCGCACCACCGGAACAAGAATTGGCGTCAAGGCCGCTGGAGGCATTCGCACCAGCAAAGACGCAATCAAATACCTGGTGCTGGTCAACGAAACCCTCGGCGAAGACTGGCTCACTCCGGATCTCTTCCGATTCGGCGCGAGCACTCTGCTCAATGATCTACTCCTGCAACGTCAACGCATCTCCACCGGCCATTACTCCGGCCCCAACTACGTCACGATCGACTGAAGGCGAGGCCACCCAATATGAAGTTCGAATACGCAGCAGCGCCTGAATCACGCGCGGTGGTGAATATTGCCTCGAACTACGGGCTGTTCATTAATGGTGAGTTCGTCGAGCCACACAGCGGTGCATTCTTTAAAACCGTTAACCCAGCCACAGAAGAGGTCCTCAGTGAGGTAGCCGAAGCCGGGCAGGCCGATGTTGATGCTGCCGTCAAGGCAGCCAGACGCGCTTATGACAAAACGTGGTCACGGATGTCTGGGAAGGATCGCGGCAAGTACCTCTTCCGGATCGCTCGACTGATCCAAGAGCGCAGCCGCGAACTCGCAGTCCTTGAATCCATTGATAACGGGAAGCCGATCCGGGAATCCCGCGACGTCGATCTCCCCCTCGTTGCCGCCCACTTCTTCTACTACGCCGGTTGGGCCGACAAACTCGAATTCGCTGGGCTAGGTGACAACCCGCAGCCGCTCGGGGTTGCGGCACAAGTCATCCCATGGAACTTCCCGCTACTCATGCTCGCGTGGAAGATCGCGCCAGCGTTGGCCTGCGGTAACACCGTTGTCCTGAAGCCAGCTGAGACCACTCCCCTGACCGCCCTGGCATTCGCCGATATTTGTCAGCAAGCGGATCTGCCACCGGGCGTGGTGAACATCATCACCGGCGCGGGTGAAACCGGGCGCATGCTCGTGGAGCACCCTGACGTGAACAAGGTGGCCTTCACGGGCCGCACCGAGGTGGGCAAGGCAATCCAGCGCGCGGTTGCCGGGACCGGCAAGGCGCTCACCCTCGAACTCGGTGGCAAGGCCGCAAACATTGTCTTTGATGACGCACCCTTTGATGAGGCCATCGAGGGCGTGGTGAACGGCATCTTCTTCAACCAGGGGCACGTGTGCTGCGCGGGCAGCCGACTGCTGATTCAAGAGTCGGTGGCCGATCAGTTCATCGAAGCGTTGAAATCTCGTCTGGGCACCCTGCGCCTCGGGGATCCTCTCGATAAGAACACCGACATCGGGGCAATCAATTCCTATCAGCAACTCGCCAAGATCGAAGAACTCAGCAAATCAGGTGAGGACGAAGGCGCAGAGCGCTGGAGTGCACAGTGCGACATGCCGGATAAGGGTTGGTGGTTCCCACCCACTCTCTTCACGGGAGTTACCCAAGCCCATCGGATCGCCCGCGAAGAAATCTTTGGACCGGTGTTATCGGTGCTCACTTTCCGCACACCAGATGAAGCAATCGAGAAGGCAAACAACACTCCCTTCGGCCTCTCCGCCGGAATCTGGACGGAGAAGGGCAGTCGCATCCTGCATATGGCGAACTCGCTGCGTGCTGGTGTGATCTGGGCAAACACCTTCAATCGGTTCGATCCGACCAGCCCCTTCGGTGGCTACAAGGAATCCGGATTTGGTCGCGAGGGCGGCGTGCATGGTCTTGCTGCTTACCTGAAAGTGGAGGACCCGTCATGAACGCACTCATCGGCAAAGACGATCGCGTGGAGATTCGTAAAACCATCAAGCTCTACATCGGCGGCGCATTCCCGCGCAGCGAGTCCGGGCGTACCTACGAGGTGAATTCGGCCAAAGGCGATTTCTTGGCAAACGTGGCACAGGGCAGCCGTAAAGATGCTCGCGATGCCGTCCTCGCAGCCCGCAGCGCCTTCACTAAATGGTCTTCTGCCACCGCATACAACCGCGGGCAGGTCCTCTACCGAATTGCTGAGGTGATGGAGGGTCGCCGCGAGCAGTTCATTGCTGAAGTGCAGCAAACAAGTGGCAGCACCACCAAGCAGGCGACAAAGCACGTTGACGCCGCAATTGACCGTTGGGTTTGGTACGCAGGCTGGGCCGACAAACTTAGCCAAGTGATCGGCACAAGCAACCCGGTTGCCGGATCATTCTTCAACTTCTCCATCCCGGAACCCACCGGAGTAGTTGTGGCGATCGCGCCGCACGATTCGGCGCTGCTCGGCCTTTCGAGTGTGATCGCACCGATCATCGTCAGCGGCAACTCATGCGTGGTGATCGCGAGCCAAAATCAACCGATCCCGGCCATCACACTGGCAGAGGTCATGGCAACAAGCGATGTGCCCGGCGGCGTGGTCAACATCCTCACCGGCGATGCTGCAGAGATAGCACCGTGGCTGGCCAGCCATGCTGATGTGAACGCCCTCGACCTCACCGGCATCACAGATCAGCAATTGGCTCAGCAACTCGAGCAAGATGCTGCAGGCACCGTGAAATTCGTGCGTGGCCCAAGGACAGATGCCGACTGGATGGCCACTCCCACCCTGTCGCGCATTCGGGCGTTCACGGAAATCAAAACCGTGTGGCATCCGATGGGCGTTTAACCGCGACCTGAAACGGAACGAAATTACCCCTCCGCTACCACCACTTCCCGAATGCGCCGGCGACGCATTTGCACTATTCGCACCATGGCAACGAGCCCAATCAACGACCAAATTCCATTGAGGGCAACCGAGGCCCAAGCGGCCAACACAACCGCGTAGTAGGCCAGAAGCGCAGCGCCCACCAAGTTGAGCCCTTGGAAAGCGGTGGAGGCCGAAGCGATCCTTCCGGCAGAGACGAGGAAGTAAGCGGCCAACACCATAGTCGTGCCGATGCCACCGACAACGTGAATCAGATCCATTGATCACTCACTCTCTTCAAGATTTACCTCAGGTTCAGCTCTATTTATCCGTGTTCGCCAAATAACGAACGCAATTCCCGACGCAACGACCAAGGCGAAGGCGCCGACAACATAAGGGGCAATACGCCTGGATTCTTCAATTGCATGCTCAGCTTGGGTGAGGGTCCGATCAGCAACAGTGAGCACCGCGTCGGTGCGATCGAGTGCTCCGCGTACGCGCGCAAGTTCACTTTGGAGCTCCACCACATGGGTGTGACCATCAACCACTGCTTCAAGAAGCGCCATTACGCACCTTCCTTTGCTGCATCGATTCGCTCCGCAAGTTCGGTTCTCAAGGTCGCATAACCGGGCTTGATCTGTTCGTTGATAATCCTCAGCCTCTCGTCAAATGGGATGAACGCGCTTTTCATTGCATTGATGGTGAGCCACTGCAGATCATCGAGGCCCCAGCCGAAGGCTTCTGAGGCAAGTTCCATTTCACGGGTCATGGATGTGCCTGACATCAAGCGGTTATCAGTGTTGATAGTCACCCGGAATCCCAGATCTTTCAGCATGCCGATCGGGTGGGCAGCGATGGAACCAACGGCTCCGGTCTGCACGTTCGATGATGGGCACAACTCCAACGGAATACGTCGGTCTCGAACGTAGGCAGCGAGCTTGCCCAAAACGGGCTTGCCGTCCGGGCCGATCGTGATGTCATCAACGATCCGCACGCCGTGCCCGAGTCGGTCCGCACCACACCACTGGATCGCTTCCCAGATCGAGGGCAGCCCGAAGGCCTCACCGGCATGGATCGTGAAATGGGCGTTCTCGCGGCGGAGATACTCAAAAGCGTCAAGGTGCCTGGTGGGCGGGAAGCCAGCTTCGGCACCGGCAATGTCGAAGCCGACCACTCCCCGGTCGTGGTAGGCAACGGAAAGCTCAGCGATCTCACGCGAATGGGTGGCTGTGCGCATCGCGGTAAGCAGAACGCCGATACGGATCGTGTGGCCCGAAGCCAGCGCGGCAGCAGTGCCAGTACCGAACCCCTCGATCACAGCCTCCACCACCTCATTCAGCGAGAGTCCTTGCTGAACGTGCAGTTCAGGTGCGTACCGCACCTCGGCGTAGACGACGCCGTCAGCAGCAAGATCGACGGCGCACTCGTGCGCCACCCGGGCCAGCGCTGATGCGGTCTGGGTAACCCCCACGGTGTGTTTAAAGGTTTCCAGATAGCGCTCCAGGGAGCCAGAGTAGGCAGCCTCGGCAAACCAGCGGGCCAGGGAATCGGAGTCAGCGGCCGGGAGGTCCGTGTAATCGGATTCGGCGGCCAGTTCCAGCACCGTGGCTGGTCGCAGGCCGCCATCTAGATGATCGTGCAGCAACACCTTGGGGGCTCGGTGAACGAGGCCTGTGGGGATCGGGGTCATGCGGCCCGGGGGAAGATTCATGGCACCAACCTAAGGGGCAGTGCTACAGCATCTTGCGCAGGTGATCGGGTCAGAGCCGTTGGCGCCTTCATCTCGACGGATGAGTGCCCCCCTGCCAGCCGTCATACGTCGCCATTCACCCTGAGGTGATAGTGACACCAACGGCCCTGACCTCTGTGTTTATCGTTCCAATCCTGCCGAATGGCTGATCACATCGTGTTCAAGACAGCGTCACTCGCGGACATGGCCGGTGTCTAGCCTCAAGAAGCGTACATACGAAATTGTGTTTGTCCTTCAATAGACAACTCATTGCTTAACGGAGAAACCTCTGCGCGCCGACCAGAGTCCTAGTACGGTCGCGGAGCACTCACTCACTTTCAGCGGAATCGGGGAGACTGCGTTGTTAAAGGTCGGTTCGCTTGCACCGCTGGAAAAGTACATGGAGTTTCTCACAACGTTCCCTGAACCACATGCCGCCTGCACTGCGCTCATGCGTGGACCGCTATCACCCCTCGCGGTGAACATAGGCTCCCTCTGGGCGCAGTACGAATTCACGGAATTGCAGTTAATCGGCTCCTACCAAAGCTCCTCGACCATGGTGCGCCGCTACGGCTCAATTCCCATGAACGTGGACGTGCCAGTTGTGCGCTGCGTGGCCACGGGTGAAATACGCATCGACGATTTACACACAATCACTGAAATATTCCCCGCGCTAGCAATCGACTCTTCGATCTGGGAGAGCCTGACCAGTCCGAACGAGGCCAAATACCTGGTCAGTGTCCCTCTTTACGCATCGGGCATCACCGTCGGATCATTTGGGTTTGTCAGTGCCCAATCACGCCCCTTTATCGAAAACTACGAACCCATCATTTCTTCACTCGCGTCTGCTCTTGCGCTCTGGATAACTCATCAACGGATACAGGCACACGTTCAAACAACTGGATTCACCGGAGCCTTCACTGATTTTCTACATCTCACCCCGAGGCAAGTTCAAATCCTTCTTCTCGTCGAGGAAGGCAAGTCAAACGCAGCGATTGCGCATGCGTTGGACTATTCACTTTCTACGGTCAAACAGGAACTGCGACGCACCTTGCACGCCCTTCGAGTAGACGGGCGCCTAGAGGCCGTGGCATGCGCACGAAAATTGGGGCTACTGGTCGATCCCGATTGAACCAACTGCTTGGATGACCTGTGACCAGCATCATCTTCGGACTAGGTACCGCTGTCTTCTTCGCCTGCAGCACGCTCCTCTCCGACCGAGCAGTTCGGCGCATTGATCCCTGGTCAGTGGTTGCCTGGGTTACGTTTTTTGGTCTTATCTGGACCACTCCTTTTCTCCTTGCCAGCGGCATCCCGGAAACTTTGACAACTGACGTGGTGCGGTGGATGGCTGTCGCGGGGCTGGGGAACGTTGGTGGGCTGGTTCTCGCCGCGTTTGCCCTGCGCATCGGAAAAGTGGGCGTTGTCGCCCCCATCGTGGCAGCAGAGGGTGCGATCGCCGCAGTGGTTGCTGCCTCCCTCGGGGAGAGCATCGCCCCGATCATCGCTTTTTTTCTTTTTCTCATCGTGATCGGTGTGATCATCGCGGCCGCCGGACCAGACCCGGCGCCCATCGAGAATGAGCGTCCCGTGTTGGCGGCACTTCTGGCAACCGCAGCGGCCTTGAGCTTTGGTCTATCCCTGTTCGCCACCGGCTACATCAGCGGAGATCTCCCATCGGCCTGGGTGTTGTTGCCCGCCCGGCTCGTGGGCAGTGTGGCGATCTTCCTGCCGCTGCTACTGACCCGCCGCCTGCGGATCACCAGATTGGCGCTGCCTTTGGTGATCGGCATGAGCATCACCGAATTCCTTGGTTTTTGGTCGTTTTCATTAGGTGCACGAGATGCCGTAGGAGTGACGTCGGTGCTGTCCTCCCAGTTTGCGCCGATCGCCGCAGTTGCGGCCTACTTCTTGTTCAAAGAGAAACTCGGCCGCATCCAGATTGCCGGCGTTGTGTTGCTCGTGTTTAGCGTGAGCGCGCTCACTTTCGTTACAGCCCAGTGATCTCAGCGATTGTCACGCCCCACGTGCGTATTGCATCACGCAGCTCACGAGTATGCGTAGCACCATCTGCATTCCCACTGTTCACGATCACGGAGTAGCGCACCTCGGCTCGCGGCCCTTTCACGACCCCAACATCGACCAGCACTCCGCTATCGGTGCCCGTCTTATTCCATAGCGTCACTGGCGCAGATGGGTCAGCGTGGGCAAGTGGGTCAAGTCCAAAGGCACTGGCAACGAGTGACAGATCAGTGTTGAGCTGCAGCCATGAGGAAACCCGAGCACCCGGTGATCCGGGTGCGCTTTCGGCGATTGCCGTGACCAATGTGTGCAACTCGCGCGCGGTCCCTTCAGCTAACCTGGGCGCAGTGCTCTCATCGCGCACATCGCGCACCAGATCGAGCAGTTTCGTGTCGGAAAGACCCCATGCATTCGCTGCACCCCAGACTGATGGCAGGCCAATGTTTTCGATGAGGGCGTTTGTTGCCCAGTTATCACTGAGCGATGCGACAAGAACGACGAGATCATGAAGTGACAAGTTCACTGCATCGAGGTGTTGCCAGAGCCCGGAGTCCGCCACTGGCAGCGCTGTTGTCCGATCGATGTGGATTGTTTCCAGTTCGTCGTCGGAAAAGCGTTGCGCGATGGCGAGTAATAGCAAAATCTTGCCCACACTCGCAATGGAAAGCACCGCATCGGGGTTCTCTTCCATGAGAACCTCACCGCTGGAATCAGAAATAACGACCGACCACACCGCAGCCATCGCAACTACCCCTTCAGTGTTACTCAGTTGGGGTCGTGGTCTTCATCTTCGCGGTGTACCAGCTCAGAGTGAAAAGCCGGTTTGCAGACCGCGAGGTATCGCGCGCCATCAGGTGCGGTGTAGCGAACCCACTCCCCCGCGCGCGTATGAATTCCTTGCCCTGAGTTCACCAGAAGCGGACCATCTTCGGTCTCGACAAGGAGTGAACCCTCGAGCACCACGGTGTATTCATCAAACTCTGGGGTTTGCCCAGGCTCTTCCCATCCGGCAGGTGCATTCATGAGGGCGATCGAAATTGCATCCTCACCAGTGGTGGCGTTTCCGAAGTACTCCTCGATGCTCTTGCCACCGGGAACCGGAATGTGCACTGGACCTGGAATGAACTCAGCCACGGGACTCCTCATCAATGCGTTCGATAACTAACGGAAGACGATCAACTGCTGACCCTACGGGTCCGATGGCCACTGCATCGACCAGTGCCTCTTGAGCGAGGGCAAAGCGAGCACTCTCGTCTGTGAATAGAGTCATGATGGGAGCCCCGGCGGCGATTTCAACACCAGGCTTGGCGTGCAGAAGGATTCCAGCACCCGGACTCACCGGGTCTTCCTTACGCGCCCGACCAGCACCAAGGCGCCACGCTGCGATTCCCACGGGCAGTGCATCGAGTCGGGTAATCACACCGGATTGCTCGGCTCGAATGACGAAATGTTCTTTGGCAACCGGCAGCGGTGCGAACGGGTCACCACCTTGGGCAGCGACCATTGCGTTCCATACATCCATGGCGCTGCCATCTCGCAGGGTGTCGGCCGGATCCTTGCCAGTGATACCAGCAAGATCGAGCATCTCTCGGGCGAGCGTGATGGTCAGTTCGATCACATCGGCCGGGCCGCCACCAGCGAGGACCTCTACGGACTCCGCGACCTCAAGTGCATTACCTACAGCAAAACCGAGTGGAACGTCCATGGCCGTGATCAACGCTCGTGTACGCACACCAGCATCGTTGCCCAGTCGCACCATGGTTTCCGCGAGGCGCCTAGCCATCGCCGGATCAGACATGAAAGCCCCGCCGCCGGTCTTCACGTCAAGAACTAATCCCCCAGCACCTTCAGCGATTTTCTTGCTCATGATGGAACTGGCGATCAACGGGATCGCCTCGACCGTTCCGGTCACATCGCGCAGCGCGTATAACTTCTTATCGGCTGGGGCCAAGCCATCACCCGCCGCGCAGATCACACCACCGGTGGCGGTCAGCACAGCCAGCATCTCAGCGTTGGACAAACTCGCCCGCCAACCTGGAATGGATTCCATTTTGTCGAGGGTGCCCCCTGTATGCCCTAGGCCGCGTCCGCTCAACTGCGGAACCGCAGCGCCACAAGCAGCAACAACCGGCACCAAGGGCAGCGTGATTTTATCTCCGACACCACCGGTGGAGTGCTTATCAACAGTGGGGCGAGCCAGCATGGAGAAATCCATCCGCTCACCCGAATCGATCATCGCTGCGGTCCAACGGACGATCTCTGCATCGGTCATGCCATTGAGCAGGATGGCCATTGCGAGTGCAGCCATTTGCTCGTCGGCAACAACGCCGCGAACATAAGCATCGATCACCCAGTCGATCTGACCGTTGCTGAGTTCGTGCTTATCGCGCTTAGCCCGAATTACATCAACCGCTGAATACGGCTCCACCACGTTAGGCATCCCCGCCGGCCATGAGCCGGCCAATGCGATCACGATCAGCCTCTTCGCCGGGCAGCTCAGCTAGCAATCGACCGTCGTACATCACCTGAACTCGATCCGATAGGCCAAGAACCTCGTCGAGCTCTGCGGAGACGAGCAGCACCGCAGCTCCCCGATCTCGGGCGGCAACGATTTGCGAGTGGATAAATTCGATCGATCCCACGTCGACTCCTCGAGTGGGCTGTGATGCGATCAGTAACTGCGGGTTCGCAGCAAGTTCCCGCGCGATCACCACTTTTTGCTTGTTACCACCCGACAACGATTCAACCGTGGTCTCAATGGATGGCGTGCGCACGTCGAACTGCTCGACAAGACCGCGGGCCAGAGTTGCGACGGCCGCGCGATTGCGCACACCTCGGTTCGCGAACTCAGCTTCGTCGAATCGGTTCAAGACAAGATTGTCGGCGATTGAGTAAGGGCCAACGAGGCCATCCTTCTCACGATCCTCAGGAACATGGCCCACTCCCATCTCGTGAATGTCGTGAGGGGACTTTCCGGCTGCATCCAGTCCGGCGATCGTAAATTTCTCTGAGGTACTCGGCCGAAGTCCGGTCAACGCCTCGACGAGCTCGCGCTGCCCATTACCTTCCACGCCTGCAATGCCGACGATTTCTCCGGCTCGCACCTGCAGGTTGATGCCGCGCAGAGCCTCGAGCCCGATGTTGTTCTCGGCGGTGAGACCGACCACATCGAGCACCACCTCGCCGGGCTTGCTCGGGCTGCGGTCGACGGTCAGCAGCACACTGCGACCGACCATCATCTGCGCAAGGCTTGCCTGATCAGACTCACCGGGAGTCGTGGTGCCCACTGCTTTGCCACCTCGTAGCACCTCAATGGTGTCGGCAACGGTCAGCACCTCGCGGAGTTTGTGCGTGATGAAGATGAC
Organism: Candidatus Nanopelagicales bacterium; assembly: GCA_030728405.1. Classification (GTDB taxonomy): domain Bacteria; phylum Actinomycetota; class Actinomycetes; order S36-B12; family S36-B12; genus CAIXFB01. Next base: position 108,612 of record JANQZS010000093.1, read on the forward strand.
CGCCACACCGGAGTCGGCGAACCCCCGCATGACCTTGAGCAACTCATCGGTCTCTTGTGGGGTAAGTACAGCGGTGGGCTCATCCATGATCAGGATGTCGGCTTTACGGTATAGGGCTTTGAGGATTTCAACCCGCTGCTGCGCTCCAACGGGAATATCTTGCACTTTCGCATCCACGTCGACCTGTAGGCCGTATTGCTCGGCCAACAGTGCAACCTCGTCGCGGGCCTTTTTCATGTTGACGAATGGCCAGCGACGTGGCTCATCACCAAGAATGACGTTTTCGGCAACGGTAAAGACGGGGACCAGCTGGAAGTGCTGATGGACCATGCCAATCCCGGCCTTGATGGCATCGCGCGAACTGTGGAATTTCACGTGATCACCTTTGACGAAAATTTCGCCTTCATCGGGGGTGTAGAGGCCGTAGATCATCTTGACCAGCGTGCTTTTACCCGCTCCGTTTTCACCCAGAAGTGCGATGATTTCTCCGCTGCGAACCTTCAGTGAAACGTCTTCGTTGGCGATCACGCCAGGAAAGCGTTTGGTCAATCCTTGTGCCTCAAGAACTACTTCTCCAATTTTCGACATCGCCATCAATCTTTCTCATATGGCTTACCGACTGCAGCTGGAGGTGAAACCCTCCCGGAGACAGCGGCCAGCAGAACGATGGTGAGGACGTAGGGAAGCATGTTGACGAACTGCGGCGGGATTTCAAACACCGCATCTGATTGCAACTGACTGGCAACTCCTTGAGTCAAGCCGAAGAAGATTGCCGCGAACATTGCGCCCAATGGATTCCATGCACCGAAGATCATGATCGCCAGGGCGGTAAAACCTCGGCCGGCGGTGAAACCGCGCTCGAAGGTACCCGCAGCCTCAATCGCGAGGTAGGCGCCCGCCAACCCAGCGATTCCTCCTGCGAGAGTGACGTTGATGAATCGGGTGCGAGGAACGTTGATCCCTGAGGTGTCTGAGGCACTGGGCTTCTCACCGACCGATCTGGTGCGCAGACCCCAGATCGTCTTGAACAACAAGACCCACAAGATCACCGCAATCAAGATCGCCGCGTAGGTATACAGACCGTTGTTGAAAAGCACCGGTCCCAATAGCGGGATATCTTTCAAGAGTGGAACTGCAACGGTGGGCATAACTCCAGGAAGCACATATCCCTGGGCGTAGAAGAAACTAGTGAGACCGGTGGCAAGGATATTGATGATCGTGCCGGCGATGATTTGATCCATCTTCCAGGTGACTGATCCCACCGCGAGGAAAGCACCCATGATCATGCCGGTTCCCACACCGATCATCGCGCCAGCGATCAAGTTGCCGGTGAGAGCTGCCCCGAAGAATCCGGCGAAGGCGCTCATCAACATCTGGCCTTCAATTCCAATGTTGATGACGCCAGAACGCTCACACACGATTCCCACCATGGCGGCCAGAATGAGCGGGACCGCATAACGCAATGAGAAAGAGAGCACGGATTCTGTGCGATTTGCATCCATCACATAAGAAACGATGATGCCGGCGACGATGAAGCCACCAAGTATGTATGCCCAGCGCGCATTCATGATCCCCACCCCGATGTGACCCGAGTCGTCTTGATATTCCGCTTGCGGAACAAGAAGCGACCAACAATGGGAGCGGCAACGAACAGAAGAGTCAAAGCCAAGATGACGTCGACAACTTCGGGTTCAATCCCAGTTTCGAATTGCAAAGCTGCCGCGCCAGAACGCAAAGTTCCGACCAGGATGGCGGCCGGGATCGCAGCGATCGGGTTAGCCCGAGCAAGAAGTGCGATTGTGATGCCGTCAAAACCAAGGCCGGCATTGAAGGCCGGTTCGAATCGCCCTGTCACGCCCAGAGTTTCAATGGCGCCGCCGAGGCCAGCGAGGGCGCCACTCACCGCCATCGCCAGAACGATGGTGCGTTTGACTGAAATACCCGCATAGCGAGCTGCGCTGGAGTTGAGCCCCACCGTGTTGAATCGAAATCCGCTGGTGGTGCGCATCAGGAACCAGCCGAAGAAGAGCGCCACCAGAATCGCAAGTACAAAACCCGTGGGGATCGCGCCAAAATTTGGAAGGGCAGCTGTCTCGGCGATCTCCGGAGTACGCGAAATCGGTTGATCAGGTTCCTTGAGCGGCCTGCTGGCCAAGTAATCGACCAATGCGATTGCGATGCTGTTCAGCATGATCGTGGTGATGACCTCGGACACGTTTCGATAGGCGCGCAGCACACCGGCGATGGAGGCCCACGCGGCCCCGCACAGCATGCCAAAGGCCATCGCAAAGGGAATGTGAAAGGCCAGCGGCATGGTGAAGGCATAGCCAGCCCACGCAGCGCCGATCGCCCCGGCAAGTAACTGGCCTTGGGCGCCGATGTTGAACAGACCTGCACGCAAACCGACGGTGACGGCAAGCCCGGTGAGGATGAGCGGAGTGGATTTCTCCATCACTCGGAGCAAACCCTCCGGGGTGCCGAGTGCGGTGCTGAACATGACCCAGTAGGCGTAGAACGGATTGACCCCTTGCAGCCAAATCAATAGCCCGCCCACCGCAAAAGCGATCAGCACTGATGCGATCGGCAGCACGATGCTGGGCAGGCGCCCTAATGGGCCTCCGCGTTGCGGATCGGGGTCAGAGAAACCGAGATCGGTTTTCGAGGGATCAGTCACAGACATGGCATCGCATCTTTGCACATCGGCATGGGATCGAGTTGGGCGTTTGAGAAACGTGAAGGCGGGAGCAGCATGAAGCCGCTCCCGCCTTCATCAGCAGGACAGAAGTCCTAACTCACTAGTTGTCCAGGCAGGCTGGGCAACCAGTGTCAATCGTTCCTGCTTGCAAGCCTTCCAGAATCTCGACCATCTTTGCCTGCACGTCGGCGGGCACAGCAGCCTCGGTGTCGTGGTACGGGGCAATGCCGGTCTGTCCGAAGAAGTTACCTGCGGGCAGTGCGCCATCAGCTGAGAGGAGCACGAGCTCTTCTGTACCAGCAACGAGCTTCTTCTCGGCAGAGGTCAGCAAGCACTTCTGTGCCTGGGGCACCGTGAAGTACTGGTCGATATCAACGCCGATGCAGAACACTGTCGTTCCGGCACCTGGATCCTTGGCGATCTCGATGAGTCCACCGTTGCCCGTGTTTCCACCAGCAGCAAAAATGACGTCAGCGCCCTGATCGAGCTGCTTGCGGGATTCCGCTGCGCCCCACTCAGGATCGTTGAACGCATTGTTTGGCTCGTGGTAGACGAGGGTCACTTCAGCTTCAGGGTTTGCATCGAGCGCACCCTTCTTAAAGCCCTCACCGAAGAGCTTGACCGGAGGAACTGTGTCGGTGCCAAGGGCGGAACCGATCTTGTTCGTCTTTGTCATCAAGCCAGCGAGGTAGCCAGCGGCGTAGCCGGCCTTGTCCTCAGCGAACACGAGGCCTGCAACGTTGGGGATGGGAGCGCCCTGGAACTGGTCGACGCCAATGAAGTTCACATTGGGGTACTCAGCAGCAGCGGCCGTGGTGGCCTCTGCCATGAGGAATCCGACCGTGACAATGGTGTCGTAGTCCTTAGATGCGAACTGAGCGATGTTGTTCGCATAGTCCTTGGGGTCGGTCGTCTCTACATACTTTGTGAAGGCGCCCAACTTCTCAGCGGCCAGGAGAGTGCCTTCCCAGGCTGCTTGGTTGAAGGACTTGTCATCAATCTTGCCGGTGTCTGTTACTAGACCGATGCAGTAGTTCTCCGGTGCAGCGCAATTGCTGTCGTCGGCGGTCACTGTGGCAGCCGCATCTTCGGCTACTACTGCTTCTTCTTCCACTGCTGTTTCTTCAGCAACCGTTTCGGTGGCGGTTTCGGTGGCGGCGTCGTCGGTCGAGCTGGAGCAGCCCGCCAACAAGAGCGCACCCGCGGCGATAGTCGCCACAAGGAGCTTGCGATGCATGTGCATGCCTTTCTCGTAGGGAGTCTTTCTGATCAATCTGCGTGCGAACACTAACCGAGTTCATCGGATCACCGCTATTCCCCTGCGCGGGTGCAATCAACTCGTTACGAAGCGTTCACATTCGGGGTCATTTCACGGCGCTGCACTGCGGAATTACCAAGGCGCGCGCGCCGAGGAGCTCCAACCACCATCTACAACCAGTGAGGCTCCTGTGATTCCTGATGACTCATGTGATGCCAGGAATAGCACTGCTGCGGCCACTTCCTCGGCAAGGACCGGGCGACCAAGCGGCGCCGTTGCGCACCACCAATCCCAACCCGCAGGCCACATCGCAGCCAGCCCCTCCCGACCGATCAGCCCAGGCAGCACCGCGTTGATCCTCGCTGGTGCAAACTCCGTAGCTAGCGAGGCAGTAAGGCTTTGCACCGCAGCTTTCGATGCGGCGTATGCCGCATGGCCCGGGAACGGCGATAGACCTTCAACTGAACCGATTAGCACCATGCGGGCCGAGCCATCTCCAGCGCTCGCCACAAGTCGACACAGCTCGGCGACGGCTACCACGTTGACCTCGAAAATGGCCTGCCACGCATCTGCCGCTTCTTGACGCAGCGGCGTGAGTGTTTGATCGGCAGCGTTATTCACTAACACGGATATCGGGCCCAATTCAGCCTCGACCGAGGCTATGAGATCGCCGCAGGCTTGTGCTCCCGCCGAGAGATCTGCGGCAAATCCCGACGCGACTAACCCTGCATGGCGAAAACGATCGACGGCCGAATCAATGGCAGCTCGATTACGCCCGTGGACCGCTACGACAGCGCCTTCGTGGGCGAGCCGTTCGGCAATCACTAAGCCGACACCTCCGTGTGCGCCGGTGACCAGCGCGACATCACCTGCCAACCGACCGCTAGCCACGGATCAACTCAGCAATTCGCGATGCAGCGGTGGGCCAGGTGCTGAAATCAGTTGCGTGATCGGCTAATTCGAACCCTGTAAAAGCTGGAGCGAGAGCGCAACTGACCAAAGCCCAGTTACCGTGCGTGCTGGACCCCTGCCACGCGCCGGCTGGCACAAGTGCAGTCACTGAGTCTTTGAGCCCATGACCAAGTCGCACCTGTTCCACTCGGCCATCCTCGTGCAGCAGCACCATGTCGATCGGCGCGCCAGCAATATGCACCCACAACTCGTCTTCGACCAAGCGATGCATGGCGGAGAAATCTGTGGGAGTGAGTAGACCCAAGATTGCGTTTCCGCTGTCATTGCGCCACAGCAACCGAATCCATACCCCCTCACCCTCGAGAAACTCCAGACCAAGGTGTTCTATGACCTGCTCGGCGCTGAGGTCTTCAAGAGTGGTGTTCACGCGTTCACCCGCGCATCGGCTGCAGCAAGAAGTTCTGGCACATCAATGCGCACCGGAACTCGATCCACCACAACCTGATCCCCCGCAACCCATACGTGCCGCACGTCTGACCGGCCAGCTGAAAAAACGACGGAGGTGTGCGGATCACGCAACGGTGTGAGATGAGGAACGCGGGTGTCAATAGCGATCAGGTCAGCTTCCTTGCCCACCTCAATCGAACCAATGCGATCACCCATGCCGATGGCTCGCGCGCCTTCTAGCGTTGCCATGCGCACCACGTCGGCAGCACTGATCGCGGCCGGGTCATTGCGCACCAATCGAGCGAGGTTTGCAGCCAAACGCATGACCGCAAACATGTCGAGGTCATTACTCGTTGAACAGCCATCTGTGCCAAGGCCCACCCGGATGCCATCGGCCCGATAACCCACCACATCGGCCGCGCCACTCGCCAACTTCAAGTTTGATCCCGGGCAATGGGCAACTGCTGCACCGGCTTCTGAAACCTTGCGCCGGTCATTCGCATCCAACTTGACGCTGTGCGCGAGCACCGGTGCCATCGGAAGCACCTGCGCCGCCTCCAAACAATCCACCGGCCGCATGCCTCGGCTCGCAATCGTCTGGGCATTCTCTTCATCATTTTCACTGCAATGCGTGTTGATGATGCCGCCGTGTGCTCGGGCGATCTCGCCCAGCTCCAGCAGGTTCTCCACTGAGACAGTGAGAGGGGCGTGTGGCATCAAGACGTAGGGCACAAACGGGCCACCGATCTCTTCCAGCGTTCTGGCCCAACTAGCAGCGAGTTCCCTGCGCTGCTCCCAACTAAGGCCATCTGGCCCGGGGAATGAGAAAAAGACCGGACCAATCACATGCCGAAGTCCGGCAGCTGCCGCACCACGGTGCGCAGCTTCGGGATGGAAATACATATCCAGGGCCGTGGTGGTGCCGGACAACAGCGCCTCGACTGCACCGAGTCGAGCACCTAATTCAACTCCCACCGGGTCCATGACCCGAGCCTCTTCAGCCCATACCAACTCGAGAAAGCCTTGCAGGTCGACGTTTTCCGCAACTCCCCGTAACAGGGACATCGGCAGATGGGTATGCAGGTTCACCAACCCCGGCATGAGAAGGTGACCATCAAGATTTACTACCTGATCGGCCACAACCTGCGCATCGAGTTCGGCAACGCTGCCGATGGCAACGATCACTCCGTCGGTAATCGCTACTGATGCATCGCTCAGTACCTGAGAATCGTCATCACACACCAGCACCGCACGCGCATTGCGCAGCAGCAAATCGACCTTCATCGCGGATCAACGGCCAGACGCTCGGCTGCTCTGTTGACGATGCTGGCTACTTTCTGTGCACCTGCAGCAACAACGGCCATCACTTCTTCAATGGTGATCTCTGGACCAAGGCCAGCAGCTGGATTCGCCACAAGACACAGCGAGGCAAAGGGCAATCCCTTTTCTTTTGCGAGAACGACTTCGGGAACCCCGGTCATGCCCACCACCGTGGCGCCCATGGCCTGGGCCATTCTGATTTCCGCGCGCGTTTCAAAGCGCGGCCCTTCGTAGGCTGCATAGATACCACTCTTCTCAACAGCAATTCCCAATGCGCCCGCAGCTTCGATGAGAACCGAACGCAAATGCGGGTCGTACGGCTCGGTCATGTCAGTGTGCACGACGCCTTCAACTGTGGAGCCGTCATAAAAAGTGACCGGCCGCGTTTTTGTGAAGTCCAAGAAGTCATCGACCACGGCAAGATCGCCGCAATCAAGTCCGATGCCACCGACCACGTTGACAGAGAGAACCTCACTGACCCCTAGATCTGCGAGGGCTTGAATATTTGCCAAGTAATTGACCATGTGAGGTGGCACTGAGTGATCAGCGCCGTGGCGAGCCAGGAACACCGTGGTGCGGCCATGTAAACCGCCGATTACTGCTTTGGCATTGCCGAAGGAGGTATTGACTATGACTTCTTCAGGATTCTCGAGCGCGTCAAGGGCGTAAAAGCCCGTCCCGGCAATAACTCCAAGACTTCCGGTCACGGCAGATCATCCCCGGAGAAGGCATCGGGCAATAAGAAAGAAAGCGGCACGGGGCCACCATTGCGATCGATCAGCAGGTCAGGGCCACCATGTTCAAAGAGCAGCTGACGGCACCGCCCACAGGGCAGCAGCGCTCCAGGGTTTGGACCCACACACGCAAAAGCGACCAACTTGCCCCGCTCGCCAGGCTTGCCGGTACGCACTAAATCACCCACCATCGAGCACTCAGCGCACAATGTGACGCCGAGTGATGCGTTCTCCACATTGCTGCCGGTAACGATGCGCCCATCGTCGGTGAGAGCTGCCGCACCTACCGGGTGCCGTGAGTACGGCGCGTATGCGAGATCCCTTGCATTACGAGCGGCCTCGCGGAGTTGTTCCCACTGGGTCTCATCAAAATGAGCCCCTTCAGAAGTTTCCTCAGGCACGAGCCGCTGCAACTTCCCGGAGTTCGTCGTGCGTGGGGAATTTCGAAGCAATGTCGCTGCCAGTGAACGATCCGACCCAACCATCGTCTTCGCGGAAGAACCTGATCGCGGTGAAGTCTGGCTTAATGCCCATATCGAACCAGTGGGTGGTGAGTTCTGGAACGCTGATCAGATCACCCTCGGTGCAGAGCATGGCGAGCACCTGACCATTCATGTGCAGGTAGAAAACGCCGCTACCCCAGGAAAAGAATCGAATCTCCTCTTCATCATGGGTGTGCTCAGCCAAAAACTTTTGGCGGGCGGTGGCTGCGAGGGCCTGCGATTCTTCGTCATCGCCGGTGTGCAGTTGAGCGACGTCGATCAAGGTGTAACCGTGCTCGGCGATCAGCGCATCGACCATGGGCTGATAGGCAGCAATGACCTCATCCTGCGTTGCAGTTTCTGGCACGTCATGGCGCACCGGATGATTCGAGTAAGCCACCCCCAGTTCACCCAGTTCGGCCGCGATCACGTCGCGATCCGAAGTTTGGATGAGCGCGTTTAGCGGATCGGTATCTGCCCACACGGTCAGCATCGTCATGTCTTGATCCCTTTCTCCTTTGCACCTGATCCCATTATGGGATCCATGAGCGCCCATTGCAGAAGCCAGTCGACGCTCTCGGTCCGATTGGCCGCATCCTCTAAGTCTGCTCCCCACACATACATCCCGTGCCCACCCACCAGAACCGCTGGGGTGCGCGGATCGAGCGCCCGCCGGATGTCATCACTGAGAACCGCCATATCTTGGCTATTCGCCACGACCGGGAAGCACACATCGTCGTTCTCAGCCGATCGGCCAAGACCTTTGAGCTGCTCGAGATCGCGGAGCACGACTCCATCTGGCCAGTGGGCAGCTGCCAGCACCGAGGCCAAAGCGTGCACGTGCACAACAGCACCGGCACCGGTTTCAGCCATGATCGCTGCATGCACGGCCGCCTCGGCACTTGGCTTATGTGATTGACCGTCGATCGCAATGCCAAACTCATCCGTCATGACCGCGTGCTCAACACCGGCCTGGTACTTAGAAAAACCGCTGGCACTGACAAGTAACTGGGGCGGGTCAAGCCGCGTTCTCACCGAAACATTGCCCGAGGTGCCCCGCATCCAGCCCAATTCATAAAGCCGGCGGGTGGTCGCCGCGAGTTCGACAGCCGTCATGGCGCGACCCTAAGGTCAAGGGGCGATCAGCCCCTGAGCGGGGTCAGCGTCAATCAGGGTTGGCGTAGGGAGGTTGGATGGTCATATGAAGGTGCACGTAGAGCCGGTGAGCGCGATCGTCATGGACATCGAAGGAACCACCAGTTCTGCCCGGCATGTGTATGAGGTCCTGTTCCCTTACGCGCGCGCGGCAATGGCCACTTGGGTCGAGCAACACGGCGATGAACCCGTTACCCGCAAGGCAATTGCCGAGGTGGCCGAGCAGCTCGGTGTCGAGTCGACCGACACCGCCGCGATCGTGGCCCAATTAGTTCAGTGGATTGATGACGACGTTAAAGCAGCGCCACTGAAGACCCTGCAAGGACTCATATGGCAGGAGGGTTACTCGCGCGGTGAACTCACCTCCCACATGTTCGACGACGTACCCCCGACATTGCGCACCTGGCACATCGCCGGCATTCCCTTGGTCATTTACTCATCGGGTTCGGTGGCCGCGCAGAAAGCACTCTTTGCGCATGCCCCCGATGGTGACCTGGATTCTTTGATTGGTGCGAATTTCGATATCACCACCGCTGGACCTAAACGCGAACGAGATTCCTATACGCGCATCGCGCAGGCCTTGAACGCTAAGCCCGAACAGTTGTTGTTCCTCTCAGATATTCAAGCCGAACTCGATGCTGCTCGTGCTGCGGGCTGGCAGGTAGTGGGGGTCTTGCGTGAGGGGGAAACCCAGGCCACGGCCAGTGGGGCCCCGCTGATTTCCAGTTTTACCGAATTGGAAGTACTCCCCGCTAGCGAGCCGGATTGTTAACTGACAGGTTTGCCGTACTGCGCAAACCTTTCGAGTACATCGTCCATTTGCTCTGCAGACAAGATGTAAGGCTGCCCAACCGAGCGGGCGATCAGGTATTGCTGGCACAAAGTCTCAACTTCTAGAGCCAACGCGAATGCTGCATCCAGAGTTGGCGCGTAGGCGATCATGCCGTGGTTTGCCATCAAACAGACGCGCCGATTCCCCAACGCGGTAATGACTGCATCGGATAGTTCTGGTGATCCAAATGGTGCGTACTGTGCACACGCGATGAGATGGCCACCTGCCTTGGCTACTTGATAATGAAAAGCGGGAAGGTCCTCGCGAAGGGATGCCAGCGCGGTGGCGTAGGTGGAATGCGTATGCACGACCGCACCGGCGGCTGGCAATGTGCCATAAATAGCCGCGTGAATTCGCCATTCAGATGTAGGAACACCTGCCGAGCGCAATTTTCCATCATCGGTGAGCTCGACCATCACCTCGGCGGTCATCAGCTCTGGTGGCACCGCACTTGGAGTTACCAGCAGACCATCGGTTACTCGAATCGAGACATTGCCCGAGGTTCCAGCATTGAGTCCGCTTGACTGCAGTTGCGCGGCAATCCGGGCCAACTGAGCTGCAGGGCTCTCGCTCACTGCGCAACCAGCGCAGAAACGTCACTGCCATCGGGTTCCACGACGGCCTGCTCAGACACAATCGCTGAGATAAGACGATGGGGAGTCACATCGAAAGCCGGGTTGAAACCGCGCGCTCCATCCGGGGCGGTTCGCACACCACCGAGTGATGTCACTTCTTCACCTGCGCGCAATTCAATGTGGATGCTCTCCCCTGACACGGTGTCAAGATCCACTGTCGATGATGGCGCTGCCACCACAAACGGAATATCTGCATCGGCACAAGCGAGGGCAACGCCCACCGAACCGATTTTGTTTGCCGTATCGCCATTGCGAGCGATCCGATCAGCACCGATGATCGCCACATCGACGAGTCCCCGCATGATGGTCGAGGCTGCTGCGCCATCTGCTTGAACAAAATAGGGAATGCCTTCGCGGTCAAGTTCCCAAGCGGTCAGACGCGAACCTTGCAAAAGCGGCCGGGTCTCATCGGCATAAACAACTTCCACTTCACCGCGTTCATGCAACTCGCGAACAATCCCTAAGGCAGTTCCCCACGCGGTTGTAGCGAGGAAGCCGGTATTGCAGTGCGTGAGCACCCGCACAGGTCGATGGGTCACGTTGGCCAAGATCCAGTCAGCGCCAAGTCTGGAAAGTTCCCGATTTGCGGCTTCATCTTCAACCATGATCGCGTCAGATTCAGCGAGCACCGCTGCCACACCCTGCTGCATGAATGGCAGCACACGATCTGCGCCCCATGCGAGATTGACCGCGGTTGGACGAGCATCGCGCACCCGAAGAACTTCAGAGGCGAGGCGATCTGCCGACCAGTCCTCGCGTTGACCTTGCAACATCGCGACGGCAACGCCGTAACCACCCACAGCACCTAGTGCTGGTGCACCGCGCACCACGAGGCGCTCAATTGCATCGACCAGAGTGTCGACATCGCGACATTCCAGGTAGTCAAGCTCCGAAGGCAACTTGGTCTGATCGATCAGGACTAGCGCCGCACTCGGCGCGTTCCACTCCACTGCTCGCACAGGTCGAGGTTAGTCCGTCGATACCGATCTCGTTCAGAAGGCATCGCGCGGGGTGTACTGCCCCCACACGTCGCGAAGTGCATCAGAGACTTCACCCACGGTGGCTCTGGCTTGTAGCGCCTTCTTCATCGGGTACAACAAATTCGCATCCCCCCGAGCTGCTGTGCGAATTTCCTCAAGGGCCTGTGCCACAACCTCGTTGTCACGACTGCTCTTCAGCGCCGCCAACCGAGCGATCTGCTCAGACTCGATCGCCGGGTTGACCTTGAGCGGCTCGTAGGTGCTGACCTCTTCGGTGGTGAAGCGGTTGACTCCCACCACAACGCGCTCGCCAGCATCGATTTCTTGGGTTACCTGATAGGCCGAACGCTCAATCTCACCCTTCTGGAAACCCTCTTCGATGGCGGCGACCGCACCACCCATCTCTTCAATGCGTTCGATCAACGCCGTTGCGGCCTGCTCGATCTCATCGGTCATTGATTCGATGACGTAAGAACCCGCGAATGGATCAACGGTCTGGGTGACGTCTGTTTCATAAGCCAATACCTGCTGGGTGCGCAGTGCGAGTCGTGCAGCTTTTTCAGATGGCAGCGCTAATGCTTCGTCGAAAGAGTTGGTATGAAGCGATTGCGTGCCGCCAAGAACTGCAGCCAAGCCCTGCACAGCAACACGGACCAAGTTCACCTCGGGCTGTTGCGCGGTGAGTTGCACACCTGCGGTCTGAGTATGGAAGCGCAGCATCCACGATTTTGGATCCTTGGCCCCGAAGCGATCACGCATGATTTTCGCCCACATTCGGCGGGCGGCCCGGAACTTTGCCACCTCTTCTAGGAACGAGGTGCGCGAGACGAAGAAGAACGCGAGCCGCGGTGCGAACTCGTCAACATCTTGACCTGATTCAACTGCAGCGCGCACGTATTCAATGCCATCAGAAAGAGTGAACGCGATCTCCTGAACGGGAGTGGCCCCGGCCTCGGCCATGTGATACCCCGAGATCGAAATCGTGTTCCATTTCGGGATCTCATTGCGGCAGTACGTGAAAATGTCGGTGATCAACCGCAGTGATTGCGCGGGCGGGTAGATATAGGTGCCACGCGCGATGTATTCCTTAAGCACGTCATTTTGAATCGTCCCGTTGAGCGCAGTCGCGGGGATCCCTTGCTCCTCCGCCACCAACTGGTAGAGCACCAACAAGATCGCGGCGGTGGAGTTGATCGTCATGGAGGTGGAAACCTCGTCGAGGGAAATCTGCTCAAAGAGCACCCTCATGTCTTCAATCGAGTCGATGGCCACCCCGACTTTGCCCACCTCGCCGTGCGCCAATGGGTGGTCAGAGTCATAGCCCATTTGGGTGGGCAGATCGAATGCGACGGACAGGCCAGTGGTTCCTGCAGTGAGCAGTTGCCGGTAGCGCTCATTGGATTCAGCCGCGGTGCCAAAGCCCGCGTACTGCCGCATCGTCCAGGGCCGGCCGGTGTACATCGTCGAGTAGACCCCGCGGGTATACGGAAACTCCCCAGGCTGACCCAGCGCAACGGTCGGATCCCAATCCGCCAGCGCCTCTGGTCCATAGACGGTCTCGAACGGGAATCCGGATTCAGTTTCGCCAGCCATGGGCGCAACCCTAGAACCTTCGATCGACCTGCGGAGGGGCTGAACAAGCCTCCGGCATCCGTTGTGACCGATCCCACCTGTGCAGCTCACGCTTACCGCGAGCGCAATCGCCCTTAAAGGTCGATACTCTCCTCATAGCGCCATCAAGGGCGCGGCCCGCGTTTCGCGGCAAAGAACGTGGATCTGGAGGAGTCGGTGTCCGTCATAACCCCGATCGGCACGCTCTATCGAGGTGGCGAGGGCATGTGGACGTGGGTCCTGCACCGGATAACCGGTGTCTCGGTCTTCTTCTTCCTGCTCGTGCACGTCCTTGACACCGCCTTGGTGCGGGTGTCTCCAGAGGCCTACGACCTCATCATCGCCACATACAAGACCCCCATCGTCAACCTCCTTGAGGTGGGCCTGGTCGGGGCGGTTCTCTACCACGCACTTAACGGCCTCCGGGTCATCCTGATCGACTTCTGGCGGCGCGGACCGCGCTACCAGCGCCAAATGACCTGGGTCATCGCCGCGATCTGGTTCGCCCTGATGCTCCCCGGCACCTACTTCATGATGAAGCACACCATCGAAGCAATGTTCGGGAGCACGTCATGACAACTCTTGATATCTCCGCCCCACGCTCAGGCGCCAAGCGCTCGGGCCAGCGCAGCAACTTTGAGTTGTATTCATGGTTGTTCATGCGAATTTCCGGCATCATCCTGGTGGTTCTGGTCTTGAGCCACTTGGTGATCATGAACCTGCTTGATGGTGGCGTCCAGCGAATCAACTTTGCTTTCGTTGCCGGTCGCTGGTCCTCCCCCTTCTGGCAGATCTGGGACCTGACAATGTTGTGGTTGGCCATGCTGCATGGCACCAACGGCATGCGAACGATCATCAATGATTACGCGGAGCGCAACCAAACGCGCTTCTGGCTCAAGATGGCGCTGTACACGTCATCTGGCTTCATCATCCTTCTCGGGACGCTAGTCATCTTCACCTTCGATCCAAATATCGGCTGAGACACAGCACTAATCACGTCCTATCGACACTGAGGGGTTAGCCATGCAGACGCATATTTTCGACGTCATCATTGTCGGAGCGGGCGGCGCAGGAATGCGCGCGGCACTTGAATCCGGAACGCGTGCGCGCACCGCGGTACTCACCAAGCTCTACCCCACCCGCTCACACACTGGCGCAGCTCAGGGCGGCATGTGTGCTGCGTTGGCCAACGTCGAGGAAGACAACTGGGAGTGGCACACCTTCGACACCATCAAGGGTGGCGACTACCTCGTTGACCAAGATGCCGCCGAGGTTATGTGTAAAGAGGCCATCGATGCGGTTCTTGACCTTGAGAAGATGGGCCTGCCCTTCAACCGCACCCCTGAAGGCCGAATCGATCAGCGTCGCTTCGGTGGCCACACCCGCAATCACGGTGAAGCTGCAGTGCGCCGCTCCTGCTACGCAGCAGACCGCACCGGCCACATGATTTTGCAGACCCTGTACCAGAGCTGCATCAAGGCTGGCATTGAGTTCTACAACGAGTTCTATGTTCTTGACCTGATTTTGAATGAGGAATCTGGTGAGCCCGTCACGGCCGGTGTGGTTGCCTACGAGCTGGCAACAGGTGAGATTCACATCTTCCGCGCAAAGTCGGTGATCTTCGCCTCCGGCGGGTTTGGCAAGGTGTTCAAGACCACCTCGAACGCCCACACGCTCACCGGTGACGGCGTTGGCATCGTGTGGCGCAAGGGCTTGCCCCTCGAAGACATGGAGTTCTACCAGTTCCATCCCACGGGCCTGGCTGGGCTTGGCGTTCTCCTCACCGAGGGAGCCCGCGGCGAAGGCGGCATTCTGCGCAACGCGAGCGGTGAACGCTTCATGGAGCGCTACGCACCCACCATCAAGGATCTCGCCCCGCGCGACATGGTCGCACGGGCAATGGTGCAAGAGGTTCGCGAAGGACGCGGCGCTGGTCCGCACAAGGACTACGTCTACCTCGACCTCACGCACCTTCCCAAGGAGCAGATCGAAGCCAAGCTTCCTGACATCACTGAGTTCTCCCGCACCTACCTGGGCGTGGACCCTGTCACTGAACTAGTGCCCGTGTTCCCCACCGCGCACTACGCGATGGGCGGCATCCCCACCGACATCGACACCCGGGTGCTTCGCGACAACGATCATGCGGTGCCTGGTCTCTTCGCGGCCGGTGAGTGCGCGTGCGTTTCCGTGCATGGCGCAAACCGCCTCGGTACCAACTCACTGCTCGACATCAACGTCTTCGGTAAGCGGGCTGGAATCGCAGCTGCTGCGTATGCGAACTCCGCCGAATTAGTGGACCTGCCTGCCGATCCGCAGTTGGCCACGATCTCACTCGTCGAGGGGCTTCGCTCAGGCACCGGCACCGAGCGGGCCATCAACATCCGTCGCGCCATGCAAGAAACCATGGACATGAACGCGCAGGTGTACCGCACCGAGGCCACCTTGAAGGAAGCACTCGGTGATCTTCAAGAGCTCAAGCGCCGGTATCTGAACGTCTCGGTCCAAGACAAGGGTGTGCGCTACAACACCGATCTGCTCGAAGCGATCGAACTCGGCTTCCTCCTTGACCTTGCTGAGGTCCTGGTGGTCAGCGCCCTCGAACGCAAGGAGACCCGAGGCGGTCACGCCCGCGAGGACTACCCCGTGCGCGATGACGTGAACTTCATGCGGCACACCATGGCCTACCGCGAGGTCTCTGCTCATGGCGAAGAGATCGTGCGATTGGATTACAAGCCAGTGAACGTCACCCGTTACCAGCCGATGGAGCGCAAGTACTGATGACTGCTGTAATCGAAGTTCCCGTCGTAGATATTCCGGTCGCGACCGACGTCACCTTTCGGGTTCGACGTTACCTTCCAGAAATCGATGAAGAGCCGCACTGGGAGGACTACACGGTCGCGCTATTTCCTACCGACCGCGTGCTCACCGCCCTTGAGAAGATCAAGGGCGACCAAGACGGGACACTGACTTTTCGGCGCTCATGCGGTCACGGGATTTGCGGGTCAGATGCCATGCGCATCAATGGCCGCAATCGGTTGGCCTGCAAGACCCTGGTCAAGGATCTCGATATCAAGAAGCCAATCACTGTCGAGGCGATCAAGGGTCTGCCCCTTGAAAAGGACCTCGTAGTCGACATGGATCCGTTCTTCGCTGCCTACCGGGCAGTCATGCCCTTCCTGCTCCCCGAGGGCCACGAACCCACCAAAGAGCGCCTGCAGTCAGCCGAGGAGCGAGCTCGGTTCGACGACACCACCAAGTGCATTCTGTGCGCCTGCTGCACCACCTCGTGCCCGGTCTACTGGACCGACGGTGCCTACTTTGGCCCCGCAGCGATCGTGGCCGCGCACCGGTTCATCTTCGATTCCCGTGATGCCGGCGCCGAGCAGCGTCTGGAAATCCTGAATGAAAAAGAGGGCGTGTGGCGCTGCCGCACCACCTTCAATTGCACCGATGCTTGCCCGCGTGGCATCGAGGTCACCAAGGCGATTCAAGAAGTGAAGCAGGCGCTGATTTTCCGTCGCGTGTGAAGTTGATCTTCAACTGACTTCGGACTAGAGATCAACAGCAAAGTACTGCTTCTCCAAGAACTCGTGGATGCCAGAGAAGCCGCCCTCACGGCCCAGACCTGATTCCTTCATGCCACCAAACGGTGCAGCCGGATCCGAGGCAATGCCACGGTTGATCGCGACCATGCCCGATTCCATTTGCCGGGCCACTTTGATGCCTTCGCCATTATCTTTGGCGAACACGTAGGAGATCAGGCCGTACTCGGTGTCGTTGGCCATCTTGATCGCGTCGTCTTGGTTGGAGAACGTGACGATCGGTGCAACGGGTCCGAAGATTTCATTCTTGGTCAACGTAGAGCCATGCTTGACGTCGCGAACGATGTATGGAGCAATGAAGGCACCGTCAACGGGAGCGGTGGAGGCTGCAACCGCTGCAGCGCCTTCACTTTCAGCCTCACCGATGAGTTCGAGGATCTTGTCTCGTTCTTTGATGCTGACCATGGCGCCAAGATCATTCGACTGATTAATGCCAGGACCGATCTTCAGCCCGGACAAAGCGGCGTGGAACTTGGTGGAGAACTCCTCCACCAAAGACTCATGGGCGTAGAAGCGGTTTGCCGCAGTGCACGCCGAGCCGCCATTGCGCATCTTCGCAACCATCGCGCCCTCTACTGCCTTGTCTACATCGGTGCCTTCGAGGACGAGGAACGGAGCGTTGCCGCCCAGTTCCATCGACGAGACGAGCACACGCTCTGCGGTCTGCTTGAGCAGCAACTTGCCCACGTAGGTGGAGCCGGTGAAGGAGAGTGTGGCTACCCGAGGATCGGAAAGGATCGCTTCAGAAATCGGCCCTGACTTTGAGGTTGTGATGATGTTGACCACACCTGCGGGCACGCCTGCGCGCTCAAGCACTTGACCCACCCACAACGCGGTGAGGGGGGTTTCACCAGCCGGCTTCAAGATCGCGGTGCAACCGGCAGCTAGCGCCGGTGCCAGCTTGCGGGTGGCCATCGCTGCCGGGAAGTTCCAGGGGGTGATCATGTAGGCGACCCCGATGGGGCGGTGGTCGGTGATGATCGTTTTGTCGCGGTTCGGGGCGTATCGGAATCCGCCTTCAATCCGCGATGCCTCTTCGGAGAACCAACGGAAGAACTCTGCTGCGTAGACCGCCTCGCCCATCGCATCTCGCCACGCCTTGCCGTTTTCCAGGGCAATGAGTCTGGCGCAATCCTCGATCTCAGACATCATGATGTCGAAGGCTCGACGCAAAATCTCGGCGCGCTGGCGGGCCGGGGTGACCGACCATGTGGTGAATGCGTCGTGGGCCGCTCCGACTGCCTGCAGGGCCTCATCCACCGAGGCGTTTCCGATGGAGGCCAAGGTCCCCAACGAGGCCGGATCGATCACGTCAAGCTTGTCGGCGGTCTGGAGCCAGACTCCACCAATGAGGAGACCATTGGGGGTGGTGGCGGGCAAAGTCGCAGCAGACATGGGGTGTCCCTTTCGCAGTGAGTGGACACAGGCTAGTGCTCATCTGCCCCTGAAGCAGCCAACGTGATGTGTCTCACGCAGGAGCGATTCGACCAGCCAGCCGCCCTGTCGGGCTAAACAGGTCGGGTTAGAGTGGAGATCACCATGCGCCGAATCTTTATCACCGCAGCAGCGGTGATCACCATCTTCTCGTTGGTGGCCCCGAGTGCGGGCGCCGAAGAGGTTCTTGGCGGCCCATTGCTCGCCAAGAAGGCGCCGACCGTTCAATTGGGCCCTGGAGCTGATCCGCTGCCTAAGGTTTTCGCGAAAACGTGGGTTCTGGCCGACGCAACAACAGGGGCGGTCCTTGCCGCTAAGGGCGCTCATATTCAACGCGCCCCGGCGAGCACTTTGAAATCGCTCACTGCACTGACCCTGCTTCCGATCCTTGACCCAAATCAGGTGTATCGGCCAACTCGCAAAGTCACGTCCATTTACGGCAGCCGAGTGGGCCTTGTCCCCGGAAAGCCCTACACCGCCAATGAACTCTTCTACGGGCTCATGCTGCCCAGCGGAAACGATGCGGCGGTCGCTCTGGCCAAGATGAATGGCGGCGTCAAAACCACCGTTTCGCAAATGAATGGTGTGGCCGCCTCCCTCCAAGCACTCAACACCAACGCGCGCAATACCAGCGGGCTCGACGCACCCGGTCAAGTCTCCTCCGCCTACGATCTTGCACTCATCGCCAGAGCCGGGTTGGAGCGCCCGGACTTTGTGAAGTACTCCAGCGCTAAATCAGCGCAGTTTCCGGCCAAGGGCCGTGGCAAAACCAAAACAATTTACAACCAGAATCGTCTGCTCACCGGCGGCTATAAGGGTGCGATTGGGGTCAAGACCGGTTTCACCACAAAGGCTGGCCGCACATTCGTTGCAGCGGCCGAGCGCAATGGAACCACGCTGATCGTCTCGCTCATGGGCGTCAAGGAGCAAAGCGCGGTTGCCGCCCAGAAGTTACTCGACTGGGGATTCGCGAACTCAGGGAAAGTCACCCCGATCGGGACTCTCGTGTCTCCCGTGGGCGACAACAACGCGGCTGGCGCAGTGCCGGTAACCGCAGTCGCTGCCCCAGAAACTGCTCCAGAAACTACCGAAGGAGATTCGGCCGCAAGCATGGCCAACCCGACCAGCACCAGCACCGCCGGCATTTCAGTGTGGTCGTGGGGCTGGCTCGCACTATTCCTTTTCGCGGTGGTCGCGGCCTTCATGGGATTGCGCAACATTTCGCGCAACCGTCGTGGCCGCCATGCCCGCCCGGGGCGCGTACGACTCGAACGTTAAAAAAATGCCGAGGAGCTATCGCGGCAGCGGCACAAAGCCAACAGCGTCGTAGACCTTCTCTAACGTCTCACCGGCGGTGACCCGGGCTTTGCCGGCACCGATTCCCATCAAGTTGATCAACTCGCCTTTGTCAGACATCAATTCCACAACTCGACGACGAATCGGCGCGATGAGGTCCACCGCGATTTGGGCGGTTTCGGTTTTGAGATCGCCGTAACCTCGATCGGCGTAGCTCGCTTCCAGTTCAGCCATCGACGTGCCCGTGATCGCCTGCTGCATCGTCAACAGGTTGGCAACACCGGGCTTATTTACCGGGTCAAAGCGAATATCACGATCAGAGTCGGTGACCGCGGACTTGATCTTCTTCGTGAGCACCGCATCTTCATCGAGTAAGAACACGCATCCGGGGGCACTCGACTTGCTCATTTTCGCCGTGGGATCTTGCAGATCAACAATCTTGGCTGTCTCTTTCACGATCATGGCTTCAGGCACGGTCAAGGTCGGGCCAAATTTTGCGTTGAACCGCTGGGCTAGGTCTCGGGTGAGTTCAAGGTGCTGGCGCTGGTCCTCGCCCACCGGCACGGCATTGGCTTGGTAAATAAGAATGTCGGCCGCTTGCAAGATGGGATAGGTGAACAGGCCCACACTTGACCGGTCCGCGCCACCCTTTTGCGACTTGTCTTTGAACTGGGTCATGCGACTGGCTTCCCCAAAGCCCGTTTGGCATTCCATGATCCAGGCCAGCTGACTGTGCTCGGGTACGTGGCTCTGCACGAAGATCGTCGACTCGGCAGGGTCTAGGCCCACGGCCAGTAATTGCGCAAAGGACACCAACGTGCGCTCGCGCAGCACCGCCGGATCATGGTCGACGGTGATCGCATGCTGGTCCACGACGCAGTAGTAGGCGTCGTGGGTGGCCTGCATGCGCACCCACTCGCGCAGCGCGCCCAGATAGTTACCGATATGGAAGGAGTCAGCGGTCGGCTGGATTCCAGAAAGCACTCGGTGACGCGACGCAGCAGACATGCGCGTCATTCTGTCAGTTCGGGGATCTCATCCTGCGTCACCGTG
>JANQZS010000093.1:129067-156346 GCA_030728405.1 Candidatus Nanopelagicales bacterium
ACCGTGGGCTCGGGGAGGCGTCGGACAGTCACACGAGAAGCCCGCAGGCCATCAAGTTCTGCCACCGTGAAGGAATACCCGTTCAATTCGGTGCCCTCACCTACCCGCGGGAGGTCTTCGAGACGAGCAATCAGGAATCCTGCGACGGTTTCATACGGCCCGTCAGGCAGCTCAATCCCGGTCTCGTCGTGAAAATCCTCGATGTTGAGCAGACCATCAACGGTCACCTCACCCAAGACGATGGGACTGTGATCGGCGCCCGGTTTAGCGTCGTACTCGTCTTTGATGTCGCCGATGAGTTCTTCGACAAGGTCTTCCATGGTCACGATGCCAGCCGTGCCACCGTATTCGTCTTGCACGATCGCAAGGTGAGCGCTGAGCCTGCGCATCTCGGTCAGCGTGCTCATCACGTTTTTGGTTCCGGGGAAAGAAACGATCTCCCGGGCCAACTCCCCCACTCGGATTCCGCGATCGCTCATGTCGGGATCAAGTAGGTCACGGATATGCACAAAGCCGACGACGTCATCAGAGGAATCACGAATCACGGGGTAGCGAGAGTGCGGCATTTCTGAGACGAGGCGCGATGCTTTAAACACAGGAAGAGCAGCAGACAGGAAATCCGTTTCTGTCCTTGGCACCATTACTTCGCGCAGCTCGCGATCCCCCGCAGCAAAAACATCGTCGATGAGTTCACGCTCTTCAATCGTGAGATCTTGATGTGCTGCTACTAGGTCGCGCAATTCTTCACCAGTAATTTGCTCGCGACTCGCGTTGGGATCAATACCGAAAATGCGCACGATGGTATTTGTTGTCATGGAGAGCGCCACGATGAATGGCTTGAAGATTGTGGCGATGAAATCAATCGGCACCGCTACAAACAACGCAACTTTCTCAACGCGCTGCAATGCGATGCGCTTTGGCACGAGTTCGCCGAGCACCAGCGAGAGGAAGGCGATCACGATCGTTACCGCAATGAAGGCGACGGTCTGCGCAACACCAGTACTCAGTCCTAGTTCTTCTAGCGGCACCGCGACGCTTGGCGCAATTTGCGACGCTCCAAAACCGGCAGAGACAAAACCTGCGAGCGTGACACCCACCTGGACTGCGGCCAGGAACCGATTCGGATTCGCTGTGAGGGTCTTTAGTCGTCGCCCTCGCTTGCTCACCTCGGCGAGTCGTTGCACTTGGCTTTCCCGCAAGGAGACCAGGGCAATTTCAGCTGCGGCGAAGAAGCCGCCGATCAGCACAAAGATGAGGACGACTAAGACGTCACCCCACACAACCATCACCAACCTGACTCATGTGGCTATGACGGTACCAAAGAAGCTGGTTAACGTGACATGGCCTTCTGCAAGTTTTCGTCAATGGATGAGAGAAAGTCTTGCGTGGTCTGCCACGGCTGATCCGGTCCGATGAGCAGCGCAAGATCCTTGGTCATCTTGCCTTCCTCAACCGTTTCGATGCAGACGCGCTCGAGGGTCTGCGCGAACTCGGTAACGGCAGGGGTGTTGTCGAGCTTTCCGCGGTGCTCGAGGCCTCTGGTCCAGGCGAAGATCGAGGCAATGGGATTTGTCGAGGTGGGCTTTCCCTGCTGGTGCTGGCGGTAGTGACGGGTCACCGTGCCATGCGCAGCCTCAGCTTCGACGGTGCGACCATCCGGGGTCATGAGCACGCTGGTCATCAGGCCGAGCGAACCAAAGCCCTGCGCCACGGTGTCGGACTGGACATCGCCGTCGTAGTTCTTGCAGGCCCAGACGTATCCGCCTTCCCACTTCATGGCTGCAGCAACCATGTCATCGATCAACCGGTGCTCGTAGGTGATTCCGGCAGCCTCAAACTCGGACTTGAACTCGGACTCGAAGACCTCGTTGAAGATATCTTTGAACTGGCCGTCGTAGGCCTTCAAAATTGTGTTCTTGGTGGACAGGTAGACCGGGTAATTGCGGGTCAGGCCGTAACGCATCGACGCGCGAGCAAAATCACGGATCGAATCATCCAAGTTGTACATGCCCATAGCTACGCCGCTCGAGGGGAAATCGAAGACGTTAAATTCCATCGGCTCGGAGCCATCAGTGGGTGTGAAAGTCATGGTCAAGGTGCCGCCAGTGGGCACCTTGAAGTCTGTGGCCTTGTACTGGTCGCCGAAAGCGTGACGACCCACGATGATCGGCTTGGTCCAGGTGGGCACCAGGCGCGGGATGTTGTTGATGATGATCGGCTCGCGGAAGATCACGCCGCCGAGGATGTTGCGGATCGTGCCGTTGGGTGACTTCCACATCTTCTTCAGCCCGAACTCTGCAACACGATCTTCGTCCGGTGTGATGGTGGCGCACTTGACACCTACGCCGTACTTTTGAATTGCATGGGCAGCATCAATCGTCACCTGATCGTCTGTGGCATCGCGGTATTCAATGCCGAGGTCGTAGTACTTGAGATCAAGGTCGAGATACTTCAAGATCAACTCATCTTTGATGAACTGCCAGATGATCCGTGTCATCTCATCACCGTCAAGTTCGACGACCGGGTTATCTACCTTGATCTTGTTCATCGTGCTTCCTTGTCTCTCAAGTTGAGTAAATCTGCAGGAATCGCTCAGAGATCTTTTTCTTAGAGATCTTTCGCTCAGAGGTCTTTAACGTCGGCCTGCTTGGCCAAGACCGCCTCGTATGCCTGAACGAGCAGCGCCTTCTCATCGGCAGTGAGTGGGGTTTCCACAACCGAGCGGATACCGCCCGCACCGATCACGGCTTCAACGCCGAGGTAAGCACCGGACAGCCCGTACTCGCCATCAACCCATGCACACACCGGCATGACCTTGCCCGAGTCCTCGTGCACGGCGCGTGCCATGCGAGCAGCTGCGGCAGATGGTGCGTAGTACGCAGAGCCAGTTTTAAGCAGCGCCACGATCTCTGCGCCACCGTTGCGGGTGCGCTCAACGAGTGCGTCGATCTGGTCGGCAGAGAGTAGATCGGACAGCGGCTTGCCGTTCACCGCACAGACCGAAGCGACCGGAACCATGGTGTCGCCATGAGAGCCGAGAGTAAGAGTGGTGACCGAACTGACAGGAACGTTGAGTTCTTCGGCAACAAAGTGCGTGAACCGAGCGGTATCGAGCATTCCGGCCTGCCCAATAACCCGGGCGTACGGGAAACCGGAGACGATCTGAGCGAGCGCGGTCATTTCATCGAGTGGGTTAGCCACGTTGATGATGACGCAATCCGGTGCAAACTTGGCAACGTTCTCGGCGACCTGGCGCATGATCTTGGCGTTGGTCTCGATGAGATCCATGCGGCTCATGCCAGGCTTGCGCGGCAGACCAGCGGTGATGATCACGATCTCAGATCCTGCAATGGCTTCGTAGCCTTCACCTGTTGGCCCGGTGGTCTGACCGACCAGTTTGGTTTCGAATCCCTCAATCCAGCGCGCCTGATTCATGTCGAGGGCAATGCCCTCTGCTTTGCCATCGAGGACGTCGGTGAGCACGACGGTGTCAAAGATGTCGTATTCAGCGAGCCGCAACGCGGTGGTCGAACCGTAGAAACCTGCTCCGATGACAGAAACCTTGCCGCTGCGAGCCATGATGACGCCTTTCAGGATGCGTGCCGGTGGATGTGGAAAAGATATCTTGACGTCAAGATATCTTAAAAATCAGGGGGCGCCTCATGAGGGCTCGGGGACCCAAAAGGCGAATATGGTCAGCGCAATTCCGAGCACACCCAACGTGGCCACATCAATCTGTTTGGAACGCACGACCAACATTCCGGCTTCCTTCGTGGGCAGTAAAAGCCGCAGGAAGGCCGCGAGGAGCACGCTGCCTGCGAGCACGATCGATCCGCGCCGGAAATAGTCGGCGGCAATCATGATGAGAGCTATCGCGACGCCCAGCAGAACGATGATGATGGGCCACTCACTCCACCATCGGCGTCTCTTCTCTTCCCGCAATGGTCGGACTGTTCCGCCGTCGTCAGCCATGGGAAATCCCGGCTGCGCGCTCGGCTGATTCCACAACATTGGTGATCAACATGGCTCGGGTCATGGGCCCAGTGCCACCTGGCATGGGGGCCAGCAACCCGGCGACTTCGGCAACATCTGGTGCAACATCGCCAACGAGGCCGGCATCGGTCCGGGTGATGCCCACATCGAGCACCGCAGCGCCCGGCTTGACGTCGACGGCTTTCACGATGCCCGGAACTCCCGCGGCTGCAACAACTATGTCGGCGCGACGTATCTCGGCGCCAAGTTCGGAGGTGCCGGTATGGCACAGGGTCACGGTGGCGTTCTCAGACTTACGGGTCAGGAGCAGTCCGAGGGGTCGGCCCACAGTTACCCCGCGGCCAATGATCACGGCATGAGCACCAGCGATCGGCACCTCATACCTGCGGAGGAGTTCAACAATCCCGCGAGGCGTGCAGGGCAGTGGTGCATCGACCCCGAGTACCAACCGCCCGAGGTTCATGGGGTGCAGACCATCTGCATCCTTCATGGGGTCCATCAACTCGAGGACGCGGTTCGCATTCAAGTGAGCGGGCAGTGGCAACTGCACGATGTAGCCGGTCACCGCAGGATCGGAGTTGAGCCGAGCTATTTCGGCTTCGAGCTCGACCTGGGTCGTGTCGACGGGCAAATCCACCCGGATCGAGGCGATGCCGACTTCGGCACAATCTTTATGTTTTCCACCTACATATGCATGGCTGCCGGGGTCATCTCCCACCAGCACTGTTCCCAAACCTGGGAAAATCCCCATCTGCGCCAGGCGGGCGACTCGAACAGCAAGCTTAGCCTTCACCGCAGCTGCTGACTCTTTGCCGTCCATTCGTATCGCCGTCACGAGGTCATCCTCTCAGGTAGATATACCCGACTTCTGGTGCACGGGCCACCCTCGGGATACAATCGATTGCATAAAGAATCCTCCGCACAATGGGGGCCTACGATCGGGAGTCCGCAATGAGCCTTCGGCCGGTAGCAGAGTTCGCGCAAACCAATATCCCCGCACCCGGAATCATCGGTGTCGATTGGGAGGAGCGCGTTAACTTCGAGCGCTTGCGTGACTACCGCATCGGTCGTGCGAAAGAGGCTCTGGGGCGCAGCGATCTCGGGGCCGTTCTGGTCTTCGAGTCCTCCAACATCCGCTACCTCACGGCCACCCACATCGGAACCTGGGGCTACAACAAGACCGAGCGCTGGGCACTGCTCACCCGCACGGGCGAGCCGTGGATCTGGGATTTCGGTTCTGCTGCCAAGAACCACCGCATGTATTCGCCGTGGCTGATTCCCGAGCAGTCCCGTGGCGGAAACAACGGCCTGCAGGGTGCCATCGCGCCCTCGTCAGGACTACCCGCCGGCTCTGCAGCTGAGATCGCTGCGATCTTGCGCGAGGAAGGCGTAGCCGGGATGCCCTTGGGTGTTGACGTTGTCGAGTTGCCCATGCTTCGCGAACTCGAAGCCGCTGGCATCGATGTGCGCGATGGTCAGCAGGTCATGCTCGATGCTCGCGAGATTAAGAATCGCGACGAAATCCTGTTGCTCTCACAGGCCGCGGCAATGGTTGATGGCGTGTACCAAGACATTTACGAGTTCCTCAAGCCCGGAGTTCGCGAGAACGACGTGGTAGCACTCGCTACCAAGCGCCTGCTCGAGATGGGTTCAGAGCAGGTTGAAGCCATCAACTCAATTGCCGGTGAACGGTGCAGCCCGCACCCACATGTGTTCTCCGACCGTTACGTGCGCCCAGGCGATCAGGCGTACTTCGACATCATCCATTCCTTCAATGGTTACCGGACCTGCTATTACCGCACCTTCGCGGTTGGCCGCGCCACGCAAGCGCACCGCGATGCATACAAGAAGGCACGTGAACTGATCGACAACGCCATCGCATTGGTCAAGCCGGGCGTGAGCACCGATCAGATTGCCCGGCTATGGCCCAAGGCCGATGAGTTCGGGTTCTCATCCGAGATGGAGGCTTTCGGCTTGCAGTTTGGCCACGGCCTCGGCCTCGGATTGCACGAGCGCCCCGTTGTCAGCCGCTTGAACTCACTGGATAACCCGGTAGAAATCAAGCCCGGCATGGTCTTTGCTCTCGAGACGTACTGGCCAGCTGATGACGGCCACTCCGCTGCGCGCATCGAGGAAGAACTAGTGGTTACCGAAGATGGCGCAGAGTTGCTCACGCTGTTCCCGGCCGAAGAACTCGTGGTCACCAACCCCTACTAAAAACCTCGGGATCGAACCTGGTTTTAGGGAGTAAAAATCTCCGGGTGTTTGGTGAGTTCCATGCGCGTGCGCCGGATATGCCCCACTAGGTAACGCTCAGCATCTTCTGCATCATTTCTGGTGAGCGCATCTAGAAGAAGTCGGTGCTCAGCATTGACGATCCACTGACGTCCGGGACCGTTGATCATCATGAACGCACGACGGTAATGCTGGGTGGAGTTCCACAAGCGCGTCACACTCGCGAGCAACTGATCAGTTGCGCAACCGGCATAGGTGGCCATGTGAAATTCGCGGTCGAGCGTCAAGAAAGCAGTGACGTCGACGCCTTGTTCGATCTGTTCTTGTATACCTTCAATACGTTGCAAATCTGATTCGGATAAGTGCGGCATGCTTTGGATCAGCGCGAGTGGCTCAATGCGTTCGCGCATCCGGTACAACACTTCTACTTCGCGTTCATCCAACCTCGGAACCCGAGCACCCTTATTTGTTTCTAGTTCAACTAAGCCTTCAGCGCTGAGCATCCGAAGTGCCTCGCGAACCGGGATGCGGCTTGCACCCAAACGTTCCGCCACTTCCTCCTGCCGGATGCGCTCCCCCGGTGCGATTTCTCCCACGAGGATGCGCGCGCGCAAGTCAGCAGCAATGCGCTCACTCGCCGCGCCCGTGCCCGGATCTACGACAGAAGACATAACGTCCATGATGTCAGGCGAAGAGTTCGGGGTTGTGGTCAAAAGCTTTGCCGTTGGGGTAGGAGACCAGTTCAAACTGCATTCCCCATGGCGCCAGGAAATACACCCAGTGCTGCCCTTCACTTGCGTTCTTACTCGCGGTGGGATCACCCAGCACGGTCACGCCCTGCTCCCGCAGATAAGAAACGGCAGCGTCCATATCGGTCACGTAGAGCGCCACATGATGACCACCGATATCGCTATTGCGCGGGATCTCGGTCTTCTGATCAGGGGCCTCGTATTGGAATACCTCGAATACCGCTTGGCCGCCGAGTCGGAAGAAGTGCAGTTCCCGCATCACCGCACGTGGGTGCACATTCAGGTGCTCAGCCATCCAGTCGGAATCACCATGTTGGTAGGGGCCGAGTGTGTACATGTATTCACAGCCCAGTACATCGACAAAGAAGCGGTGCGCCTCTACAAGGTCAGGCACCGTGATTCCGATGTGATCGAGCCGCGTGACGCCAGGCAGTCCGGACATGGATACCTCCGTATTGGATACATTTTTATGATCTAGCGTGCAAACCTGCCCAATGATTGCACGAATTTCTTGAAAAAGGGCTTGTATCTGGATCCAATCTGTGGAAATCTTCGGTTTATGAGTGAGCGCATCAACCTCGTCCCTGAGGTGCCCTGGGTCCAGATTTCCACCACCGAAGCCGACTGGGATGCCGCCGATCCCGGTCTGCTCACCTCGATGCTGAGCAACATGGTGCTGATCCGCACCTTCGAGGAGACAGTGCTCCAGCTCGCCTCCGAAGGTCTCATCCACGGACCCGCCCACTCAAGCATCGGCCAAGAGGGCGGAGCAGTTGGCTCGTGTATCGCGCTCACCACTGCAGATACCGTCAATGGCTCGCACCGCGGCCACCATCAGTTCCTGGCAAAGGTGCTCGGCCACGTTGCCCCAGGAGGAATTGACCCCACTGCACCCATCTCCTCCGACGTACAAGACGTACTTCTCACCAGCCTTGCTGAGATTTGTGGACTGGACCGTGGCTTTAGTCATGGCCGCGGTGGCTCGATGCACTTGCAGTGGGAAGAAGCAGGCGCCATTGGCACCAACGCGATCGTCGGTGGCGGCGTTCCCCTCGCTGCTGGTTCGGCGTGGTCGCACAAGCACGCAGGCACCGAGAACGTGGCGGTTACCTACTTCGGTGATGGCGCAGCGAATATCGGTTCCACTCTAGAAACCTTCAACTTGGCGGCGGCATGGGATTTGCCGCTGTGCTTCTTCATCGAGAACAACCTCTACGCAGTCTCCACCCGGGTAGATGAAGTGACCGGCGACCCTCGGCTTTCTGGTCGCGGCCCCGGTTTCGGTATCCCCAGTTGGAAAGTCGACGGCATGGATCCACTCGCCGTCTACCTCACCATGCAAGATGCACTCGAATACATGCGCTCTGGCCGCGGACCTGCTGTCATTGAGGCCGACGTCTACCGATTCTTCCACCAGAACGGTCCCTTCCCTGGCAGCGCATTTCGTTACCGCACCAAGGAAGAAGAAGCCTCTTGGCGGGCACGCGACCCGATCGATCAGGTATCTCGCAACCTTGTTCGTCGCGGCATAGTGACCCAAGACCAGATCGACGCATTTGTTGCCAATGCCCAAGCCACCATGGCTGAGGTGACATCAGTACTACTCGAACCACTTCCCGGCGGCAAACCCGACGAGCGCCGTATCAAGCCATCTGAATGGCCCGATCACAACTTTGTGAATGTTGGAGTCCGCGGCGATCTAGCCGAATTCGCCGGCGCACGCTTCGAAGATCGCGCAGAGTTCACAGGTGAACTCGCAGAGGTGAAATTCATCGATGCGGTGGCCGGGGTGATGGGCCGTCGCATGGAACTCGATGAGCGCATTGTGGTGATGGGTGAAGACATCCATCGCCTCAATGGTGGCACCAACGGTGCAACGCGGGGCCTTAAAGACGCTTACCCCGACCGAATTCTCGGTACTCCAATCAGCGAAAACGCTTTTACTGGCCTCGCCGGTGGCATGGCGCTCGATGGTCGCTACCGCCCAGTCATTGAGTTCATGTATGCCGACTTCATGTGGGTTGCAGCCGATCAGCTGTTCAACCAAATCGGTAAAGCCCGCCACATGTTCGGTGGCACCGGCGATGTGCCCGTAGTGCTGCGCAGCAAAGTTGCCATGGGCACCGGTTACGGATCCCAGCACTCGATGGACCCCGCCGGCATCATGGCGACCAACCCGGGATGGCGCATCGTTGCTCCGTCGAACCCCTATGACTATGTGGGGCTGATGAACACTGCGCTGGCCTGCCAAGATCCTGTCGTCGTTCTCGAGCATGTTGATCTCTACAACTCAACCGGCATTGGCCCAGTTGAGGACTACGACTACTACCTGCCCGTTGGCAAAGCTGCGATCGTGCGAGCCGGTTCGGAAGTGACGGTCATCAGTTACCTGGCCATGACCAATTACGTGCTCGACGCAGTCGCAAACGTTGGCGACATCGACGCTGAGGTTATCGACCTGCGGTGGCTTGATCGCGCGAGCATCGATTGGGACACCATCGGTGAAAGCATCAAGAAGACCAACAACGTGTTGATCGCCGAGCAAGGCGCACGCGGAACCTCCTACGGTGGGTGGCTCGCCGATGAGATTCAGCGTCGCTTCTTCGATTGGCTCGATCAACCGGTGCAGCGTGTGACCGGCGGTGAGGCCTCTCCCAGCATCAGCAAGGTGCTGGAGCGAGCAGCCATCGCAAAGAACGAAGAAGTAGAGAGCGCGCTGCGCGCCATGATGGGAGATGGCAATGCCTGAACTGCTGCGCATGCCTGAAGTTGCTGCTGGTGCGACCAGCGCTGTTCTCTCCATCTGGCCAGTCGCAGCCGGCACCGATTACCCACTCGGTGAAATCATCGCGACGATTGAGACCGATAAAGCTGTGGTCGACGTCGAAGCAGAATCTGCCGGCTACATCGTGCGCACCCTCGTAGCTGAAGGTGCCGAAGTTGCCATCGGCGCACCCATTGCACTAATCGCAGCTCCCGGTGAAAAAGTCGACGATGTTGATGCTGCTCTTGCAGCGCTTGGTCTTTCGGGCGCAGAAACAAAGGCCGCACCCTCAGCAGCACCTGTCGAGGTTGCCGCCGCAGTCATCTCCGTTGACACCACACCCGGCGATCGCCTCTTTGCTAGCCCGCTTGCAAGGCGGCTTGCTCGCGAGCGCGGTATCGACCTAGCCACTTTGACCGGCACCGGTCCAAATGGCCGGATCCGCAGGCGTGATGTTGAGGCGGCTCCGGCAGCAGCTGCAGCGCCAGCGGCTGCAACCGCACCTGCACCAACGGCTAGTGCCGCGGGTTACATCGACATTCCGCATTCACGGCTGCGCAACGCTATTGCAGCTCGACTCACTTCGAGCAAGCAGACAGCACCGCACTTCTACCTTCGCGGTAGCGCCAACGTGGATCGGCTCCTCGCATTGCGTGCCGAAATCAACGAGGGTGAAGAGTTGCGGGTCTCCGTCAACGATCTTGTTCTAAAAGCCGTAGCGCGTGCGCACACATTGGTTCCAACAGTCAACGTGATTTGGACTGATGAAGCCATTCGAATGTTTGGCACGGTCGACATTTCGGTGGCGATTTCCACCGAGCAAGGACTCGTCACACCGGTTCTCCGCGACGTTGACGGTATGACCCTTCGCCAGATTGCAATCGCCACTAAGGACTTTGCCACTCGGGCCAGGGCCGGTGCTCTTCGCCAGCACGAACTTGAAGGTGGCAGCACCAGCGTGACCAACCTCGGCATGTTTGGCACTGAAGAGTTTGCGGCGATCATCAACCCACCGCATTCCTCCATCCTGGCCATCGGTGCGGCACGCAAGATGCCGGTTGTGGTGGGCGATGAGATCGCCATCGGCCACGTGATGAACGTGACGATGTCGGTTGATCACCGCCCCATCGATGGAGCGACCGCAGCTGAATGGATGAAGGTCTTTATCGGACTACTTGAATCGCCGGCGAAAATTCTCAGTTAGCCAAAGATTTAGCCCAGTAATCGCCCTGCGCCTTGGTCTCCTCCAGCGCGCCACGGTCCTCAAAACCCGGTGCCATGGAGGCCGCGGTTCCGGCCATGTACTCGTGGTGGTCAATACCGAGGAGTCGAATCCAGCTCTGCTGTCCAAAGGTCAGACCAATGCAGCAACCAAGTTCTACGAGTGCCTCTTCTGAATAGTGCGCGTGCAGCTCGGACCACATGTGATCCATGTCAACACTGGCGGGGCCCCAAGCGATTGCCTGCGCATACCGCAGAGCCGCCTTCTGCTCGGGTGAATACAGCTCCGAGTTCTCGAAGTTGAGGAGGTCGTCGTACTGCATTTCTTGCAGCCCGGCGCCAATTGCCTTTTCTGATCGCTGGTTGCCACAGAACTCGCAGGTGACGGTTCGTGAAATGTAGACGCGACATAACTCTTTGGTGGCGTGATCGACCACACCCTCATGGAAGAGCTTCTTCCACGAGTCGGCAAAGAACCAGAACGAGTTCATGGAGTGGGCACGCACTGCGGAGGACTCCGGGCGTGGCGTGCCATGTTTTGCGCAACGCACCAATTCGGCCTGCATGGCCTCGTCTACCTGATCGAACGGAACGTATGAAATGCGCTGCGCCATGACTGACTCCTTGTGTGCTGAATTTCGGCCCCGTTACGAGGATAATAATGACGTAGTGTTCTAGGCTTTCGCAATCGATTGCTAAAACTCGTTGAGGGATACTGAAGTGAGGTGATGAGCAACGTGGAACAGACATACTCGGTGCTTGTCAACGAAACTTCGTGCGAGGTGACCTGCGACCCTGAGACTCCCCTGCTCTGGGTGCTCCGTGACTCACTCGGCCTTATTGGCACCCGGTATGGCTGTGGTGCTGGAACGTGTGGCGCTTGCACGGTCCACCTTGATGGAATCCCGGTCCATTCCTGCGATACACCCATGTGGTCAGTCGGTACCAAGAGCGTCACCACCATCGAAGGCCTGCCTCTTGGAGATGAGCCGCATCCGGTCCAAAAGGAGTTGATTGACTGCCAAGCCGGTCAATGCGGCTACTGCCTTTCCGGGATCATCATGCGAGCAGCACCCTTGGTCGATGCGGCTCGTGCAGGTGGCGCCATGCTCGATCGAGAGTCTGTGTGCACAGCCCTCGATGGCAATCTGTGCCGGTGCGGTGTGCACAACCGAATCATCGACGCAGTCGTTAAGGCATCGAACCCATGAGCGCCCCCGCGAACCTTTCGCCATCCCTCACCGCGAACCCGCTGCTCTCGGACTGGATCCGGTTCACTGATGATGAGGCCGTAGAGGCACTGACCGGAAAAAGTGAACTGGGACAGGGTATTTCTACAGCACTAACCCTTGTTGTGGCTCGCGGTCTCGGACTTAATCCAGCTCAGGTGCGCATGGTGGCGCCCACAACCGTGATCAGCCCAGATGAGGGCTTTACCGCCGGCAGCTTGTCCGTTCAGCACTCTGGTTCAGCTCTTGCACAAGTCTGCGATCGGGTGCGCGAGCTCTTTCTCACTGAAGCCCGCCAACACATGGGAAGCGATCAGGTTCATCTCGTCAATGGACAATTCACTGACGGCGCTCGAACGCTGACGTATTGGGATATGGCTCTTAATGTTGATCTCGACGTTACAACTGCAGACCTCACCGGAGGAGTCAATCCCGCGAGCGAGACCACCGATCTCCCCCGGATCGATCTGGCCGACAAAATTCTCGGTCGACCCCGCTACCTCCAAGACCTGCGTTTCCCTTCGCAGTCATTTGGTCGCGTGATTCGCCCACCTTTTCGCGGAGCAACCATTGACCAGGTCGACGTAGCCATCACCAGCGCGCACCTCGGCGTGCAATCGGTGGTCATCGACGGTTCCTTTGCCGGAGTAGTGGCTGATTCGGAGATCCATGCGATCGAGGCTGCTGAATTATTGGCCCAGGCGATCACGTGGACCGGGACGAGCGATGCGCTCACTAACGCTGACCTCGTCGAGTTTCTCGTTACCGCGCCCACGGTCAATGCGCCGCTGACAGAGACGGCCACTGCAGAAAAGGCCACTACGGAAAATTCCGATTGCACATTGTCCGCGCGTTATTCGCGTCCGTTCATTGCGCACGGTTCAATCGGAACCTCAACGGCCATCGCGCAATGGCGCGGCGATGAACTCACGGTGTGGTCACACACCCAGGGCGTGTATCCACTGCGCACTGACTTGGCCCGAGCGCTCAACCACGACATCGAATCAATCACCGTGCACCATGTGGAAGGTGCCGGCTGCTACGGCCACAATCCGGCAGATGATGCCGCTTACGATGCGGTGCTCTTGGCCCGCTCGGTTCCTGGTTCACCCGTCTTGGTCTCCTGGACAAGAGAAGATGAGTTGGGCTGGGGGCCATTTGGTCCGGCGATGGTCGTTGATCTCGCTGCATCTTTCACTGCCGATGGGAAAATCACGAGTTGGGACTGGAACGGTTACGGGAATGGGCATTCCAGCCGGCCCAGCACTCTTAGTTCGCCGTCAATACTGGCCTTCGGTGACCAAGCACATGGCATACCCATTCCGCCCTCGAATGATCCGCCATTGGTGACCGGAGGTGGCACCGCACGCAATGGGCGTCCGCTCTATGACATTGAAACGATTACCGGATCGATCTACCGACTCGACGTAATGCCAATCAGAGCATCAGCTTTGCGATCACTCGGCGCGCACCTGAACGTCTTTGCGCTCGAATCACATATCGATGACATTGCACACCAACTCGGTGTAGATCCACTCGCCTACCGTTTAAGCCAACTCAGTGATCCGCGCGGCATCGCAGTACTAGAAAAAGTGGCCGCCATGAGTGACTGGGGCAATCGTCCCTCCGGCGAATCAGCCGGACGGGGACTCGGGTTTGCTCGCTACAAGAACTCCGGGGCTTGGTGCGCGGTGGTAGCCGACATCACTGCTGAGGAAACCGTTCGAGTTGATCGGTTATGGATCGCAGTCGACGTAGGCGCAGTGATCACTCGCGATGGTGTGCTCAACCAGATTGAGGGCGGTGCCATTCAATCTGTGAGCTGGACCTTGAAGGAAGAAGTGCAGTTCGCAGATGGCCGGGTCACCTCGAATGATTGGGAGGCTTACCCCATCCTTCGGTTCAGTGAAGTGCCGCACATCCAGATCGAGATCATCGACCATCCCGATCAACCCTCACTCGGTTCAGGGGAATGCTCGATGGGACCCACCGCAGCCGCTCTAGGCAATGCGCTCTTCGACACGATTGGTGTGCGGGTGCGCAATTTGCCGCTCTCCCCGGAGAACATCGTCTCCGCGATAGACGAGTAGCAAACGAATTTCCGTTATACCCAGACATCACCCGGATCAACTTCTACAATCGATTGCATGACTCAGGACCTCACCGCTGACATTGTGGTTGCTGGCGCCGGACACAACGCCCTCATCGCGGCTGCCTATCTCGCCCGCGCCGGCAAGAGCGTGATCGTCGTCGACACCAGGCCAATCCCAGGTGGTGGCGTGGCAACCGAGGAGTACCTCCCCGGCTATTTCATGGACAGTTGCTCCACAGGTCACACCATCATTCAGAGCAATCCGGTCATCAAGGACGATTCACTCGGACTCATTCGCGACCACGGGCTGGCCTATGTGGATCCAGATCCGGTTGCCCGCGTTGCCTTCCCAGATGGTGAACAAGTCGGCATGCACTTGGACCCGCAAGCAACGTACGCCGAGTTCGCTCGGTTCTCGACCCGCGATGCTGACCGCTACTTCGAGATGCTCGAAGACTGGGAGCAGGCAAAGTCTGCGTTCTCCAAGGCCAATAACACCCCGGTCGGCTGGGGCCCCTCATTAGATGCACTTCTTGATGAACTCCCCAACGGCGGAGTCTGGCGGCGCAGACGCGCTCTGAGCGCCGTCGATGTGATCCGGCACGAATTCACCGAGGAACACATTCAGGCATTTCTGCTCTGGGAGGCCTGCCAGACCTTTGGCTCCGTCGATCTTCCAGGCTCTGGAGTGCTCCCCTACTCGATCATGGGCGGGCGGCAAAAGCGCAGCTGGACGATTCCTTTGGGTGGCTCGGGCCGCCTCACCGACGCTCTTGTCTCCGTGATCGAAAACCACGGCGGTCAAATCTTCTGCAACACCAACGTGTCTCGGCTGCTGCTCGATGATGGCCGGTGCGTGGGCATCGAAGCAACCGACGGGCGGCAGTTCCATGGGCGTGAAGGCGTGCTCTCCACAATCCATGTGAAGCACCTCATCGACATGGCACCAGCCGAGGCGTGGGGCGACTCATTCACCTACGGCGTTGAAACCTACGACATCGGCATCCCACTCCTTGCGATGTTCCTCGTGATGAACGAGGTGCCCACCTTTGCGGGGCTTTCCCCTGCCGATACTGCGGTGAGCAGCGGTCTTGCTCAGTGGCCCCAGCGCGCGGTGGAACTCGTGCGCGACATCCGTGACCGCAAGCCTGTGACCGAATCGGCATGGACTCTTGTTGCAACGCCCACTTTGGTTGACCCCACACGGGCACCCGAAGGCATGCATACCGTCAAAGTGCTGGTACCTGTTTCACATGTTGCTCCTTACGGTGCAGCCAACTGGGATGACGCCAAGGAGCGGTTCGCCGATGAGATCGTCGCCTACGTCAGTACCGCAATTCCCAATGTGAATTCCTCCACCATCGAGGCACGCATCGTGAAGAGCCCACTCGACATCGAGCGCTGGAATCCGCACATGATCAACGGCTGCGCACACGGCGGAGACAAGGGAGTGCCCTTTAGCGGACCGCTTCGGCCTGCACCCGGCTGGGCCAGCCACGTCATGCCAATCCCCGGGCTCTACCAAACCGGAGGCACCACGCACCCCGGTGGCTCCATCACCGGATCACCTGGGCGCAATGCCGCAATGGTGATGATGAAGGATCTGGGCCTGGAATTTCCTGGCTAATTTGCTCGATTGAACGTGCATGTGGGGAGGCCGTAAACGGCCTCCCCACATGCATCAGTTACTTCTGTTGACTAGCCCTTCGAGTAGTACTCGTACTGCGGTCCACGCCAGAGCGGGTTGATAACAAACCCGTTCAGCCACGACCTGTGCGGGTAGGCGAGACCCTCTTGTGCCGCGTATACCCACATCGGATCTTCATAAAGCAACTTCTGCAGCTCTGAGTAAATCGCTGCGCGCTCCTCCGGATTGACCGTTGCCTTCCCTGCGTCGATCAACTCAGCAATCTGATCTGGGTTCTCGTAGGCATCACGCATTCCGTGCTTGGTTCCCCAGTCACCATCTGGATGCTGCAGCGGATCAAAGAACTGGTGCGGGTCCGCTCCTGGATCAGCATTCTTGACCCAGAGGGCGTACGGCACCGGATCAGCACCCAGGTTCTCATCGAACTGGGTTTCAGCTTGGTTCACCACGTTGACCCGGAACTTTGGATTGAGCTTTTCGATGCCGTCCTTCATGAGAAGAGCAACACCCTCAAATTCAGGCTCACCCGCCTGAACGAGGATCGAGACCGTGAATCCCTTATCCCAGTATTCAGTCTGCTGCAGCAACTCGGCTGCCTTCGCAGGGTCGTAGTTGTAAACAGGCGCTGCGGGGTCGTATCCAAACACACCCTGCGGGATGTAGGACGAGTAACGAGCACCGTATCCATCAAGGAATGAGTTGATGTAGGTGTCGTAATCAAAGGCGTAGTTAAACGCCTGCCGAATCCGCTTGTCCGCGAAGAAGTCACTCGGGATGGTGTCACCGGAAGGCAGCGAATCCGAACGCATGTTGAAACCCAGATGGATGGGCTCCAATAGCAATCCGTTTTCATAGACTGTCACTCCTTCCACACCTTCAACGTCGCTGACGTTAGATGGCGAGATATCAATGATGTCAGCATCGCCTGCCTGGAGGGCCAGAACTCGTGAGCTCTCCTCAGGAGTGATATCCCAACGGACATCAGCCTTGGCTTTTGTGCCCCAGTAGTTGGGATTGACAGTCATGAGTAGGGACTCGCCACGCTTCCAGCTATCGAAAATGTACGGTCCGGTTCCGACCATGTTGGCGTCCATCCACTCACTCGGAGTGTCTGCTGCGATGCCGCCGTTGGCAGTCACCACATCTGAATTGACAATGGAGGCAACAGGATTGAGCACCACGGAGTACAAGAACGACGCATCTGGCTCGTTCAAGGTGACTTCGAAGGTGTAGTCATCCACTGCCCGCATTGATGCGATTGAATCAACCAATGCCGATGCTTGGCCCTCTGGCAGGTTCATCGTCATTGCCCGCTCCCACGAGTACACAACATCGGCGGCCGTGAAAGCTTTGCCGTCGTGGAACGTCACACCTTCACGGATCGGGAAGGTGTAGGTAAGGCGATCTTCACTCACTAAACCATTTTCCTGAGTGGGCACTTCTGTTGCGAGTGAGGGAATCAAGTCGGGGCCCTCTGGACCCACGTCGAGGAGTCGCTCGTAGATGTTGTCGATAAACGCCTCTCCCTTTTCGCCCTGCTCTGCACGGGCCGGATCGAGGCTACTTGGCTCACCGTTTTGGTGGTGCACGATGATATTGGCGTTTTGGACAGCGGTTGAGCCACCGTCAGCGCCTCCGGCAGCATCTGATGACTCGCCTCCACCGGATGATCCGCCACACGCACTCAGTACGAGACCAAGCGCTGCAGCACCAACCACTGCCGCAAACGCGGTGCGCTTACGTGGTCGGATGCGGTGATGATCACTGCGGTTGTTTACCGACATGGACATGCCTACCTTTCTGGAGCAGAGAACTAACGGGATTCTGATGGAGGGTTAATACCTCCGGGACGCCCCGCCAGAAGACAGGAACTCATGCGCCCGGGTGCAACTGGGATAAGAGGGATCTCCTCCACCTCCCTTAGTCGAATCGAGACATTCGCCCCGTCCAACGTGATTGTCTCCACGGCTCGACCAAATGGCGACCGTGAGCTTGTGATTTCTTCATGAAGGTGACGCGCAGCTGCGTCGTCGGTCATGACCAATTGCGCCGCGAATGGACCGCTGCGCTCAACGCGAGTGATCGTTTCGAATGAGGCGGGAGTACTTGTTTCCAGACTCTGGAACATGTCATCCACCTGCCACCCGCATTCAGGTTGTGACACCGGGCATCGAGGGTGAAGACGGCAACCCTGTGGTGGGTCAATGGGGTTGGGAACTGTTCCCGTGAGTCGGAGGTGCGCTGAGCCATCAAGGTCATCGCCTTCAAGCGAAGGATTCGAATCCCGCAGCACTTTGGTGTACGGGTGGAGGGGATTGCTGAACACGTCTTCGGTTGGCCCGATTTCAGCGATTTTGCCCAGATACATCACAGCGAGGTAGTCGGACATGTGTTGCACTACGCCTAAATCGTGCGTAATGAACAGGTAGGTGAGACCTAAATCCTCCTGCAGTTCGACGAGCAGGTTGAGGATCTGCGCTTGAACGGAAACATCCAATGCACTCGTTGGCTCATCAAGAACCACGAACTCGGGATTGAGCGCAAGCGCCCGAGCGATCGAGATGCGCTGACGTTGGCCGCCAGAGAATTGGTGCGGGTAGCGCAATAGATGCTGCGGCCCTAGTCCCACTCGCTCCAACAGATTGATCACTTTGAGATCTAGATCGTTACCCGATGCTTCGTGGTACACCCGCAACGGCCTGCCCACGATGTCTCGCACTAATTGACGGGGATTCAGTGATGCAAATGCGTCTTGAAAAACGAATTGACAGTTTCTTCGGTATATACGTTGCCGTTCTCGCGACATAGATCCGAGCCGGTGATTGGACTCAAGTTGGCTCCAGAGCGCCTTATCCTCCCGCGACATTGAGTCTTTCGGGATTGCCCGCAACCGCTCCATCAGCAATTTAGATGAGTCGTCTAGATCGAACCAGATGTCACCGCCAGTGGCAGGGACAAGTCCGGCGATGACTCGGCCAAGGGTGGTCTTGCCGCAACCGGACTCACCAACAAGTCCCAGCGTTTGGCCTCGACGTATCGAAAGATCGACGCCATCAACGGCACGCACGGCCCCAGTAACC
Source organism: Candidatus Nanopelagicales bacterium (assembly GCA_030728405.1). Taxonomy (GTDB): domain Bacteria; phylum Actinomycetota; class Actinomycetes; order S36-B12; family S36-B12; genus CAIXFB01. The sequence goes on from JANQZS010000093.1 coordinate 148,079, forward strand.
CGTTGCAGCACACCCTCTTTCACCGGATAGTGCACCTTTACATCATGCAGGGTCATGACATCGCCCGACCCAGACGCTGCAGACGGACCAATATTGGGGTGTTCTACTGCGACACTCATCAGGAGACCACCTCTGCAGAGGCAACATGGCTTGGCATGTCCGAAGGATCAACGCCGATTGAGTCGGCCTGCTCAAACCGAAGGCAGGCGACATCGCGATCACCTGGCATGTGAATCAGTTTCGGAATATGACTCGTGCAGGCTTCAGCACACCACGTACACCGGGAGCTGAAGTGGCATTGCGCGGGTGGGTCGATCAACTGGGGAACTGATCCAGCAATAGCAGCTAACTTTCCGCGCGGGGTTCCAGCTCGCGGAATCGCCGCAAGCAGACCCTGCGTATAGGGATGCTGAGGGGACTTCAGCACCTCGAGCGCTGGCCCACTTTCCACAATCCGACCCGCATACATGACGGCTAGGCGATCGGCGAATTGGCGAACCAGTGAAAGATCATGCGTGATGTACAGGATGGCCGTACCTCTGCGCTGCTGCATGTCATTGATTAAGTCCAAGATACGGGCCTGAATAGTCACATCAAGAGCTGTCGTGGGTTCGTCGGCGATCAGCAGGTCGGGATCACATGCGAGTGCTTGTGCGATCATCACTCGCTGTTTCATGCCACCCGATAGTTCGTGTGGGTAGCTAGACATAACTTTCCGTGGATTGGGAATTCCGGTATCCGACAGGGCACTCATAACGGCGTCATCGACCGCCGCTCGGATCGCGCGCGAGTGACCTCTGCGAGTCAAGTGGAAGAAATTCCTGCGGAGCACGCCCGCCCTCTGACTCGCGATAGAACCCGAACCAATCGGTCCCTTCTCCGGGTCGATCCCAGCCTGGGTAAGCAGCATCGCTGCCCGATGCTCACCAAATACCTCTGCTAATTGGCGTCCAATAGTGAGTGAAGGGTTGAGCGCTTTCCCCGGATCTTGGAAAATCATGGCGATGCGGTCACCACGGGTGGCTCGAACTTGATCCATGGGCGCTGAGAGCATGTCTGTGACAGCCCCAGTCTTCAGATTTCGAAGCAGGACTGCACCACTCGCATACTCACCGGGCGGCTCCGGTACCAGCTTCATAATTGAGCGCGCAGTTACACTTTTCCCGCAACCCGTCTCACCAACTAGCGCGAGTGTTTCTTTCGGTTTCACTTCAAATGAGACATGATCAACAGCCTGAACTACGCCCCGCGGGGTGCGGAAGTGCACACTAAGGTCCTCAACCCGGAGCAACCAGTCATCGGAATTCATCATGAGGACTACCTGCCTTCCGTCTTCGGGTCAAGAGCGTCACGAAGTCCGTCTCCGACCAAGTTGAAGGCAAGAGCCCAGAGCAGAATCGCAACACCGGCAAACGTGGAGACCCACCATTGACCAGCAAGGATGCCGGATTGGCCGGCGCTCACCATCGCACCCCACTCGGTCAAACCAGCTTGGGCTAAACCGATGTAGCTCAGCGCTGCACCGATGAGCACCACATTCCCCATGTCAAGAGTCGCCTGCACAACGAGTGGAGTGACCGCATTTGGCAGAACGTCTTTCCGGTAAATATTCCATGTGGAATCGCCCACCACCCGCGCCGCAGCCACATAGTCCGTCTGCTTCACGCGAATGATTTCGCCGCGAATAATTCTTGCGTATTTGACCCAGAAAACCACTGCGAGCGCCAAGATGATGTTGCGAAAAGATGGTCCAAGTACTGCTGCAATCGCTAGGGCGAAAATTAATTCGGGAATTGCCAAAAATACATCGACTATCCGCATCAGAAAGTTATCGAGACGACCTCCGCGCATAGCGGCCACGCTGCCGACGATCGTTCCGATGATCAGTGTTGAAATTACTACAGTCAATGACAGTTGCAGCGAGAGCCGCGATCCCCAAATGATTCCGTAGAGAACGTCACCACCTGTTGAGTCCGTTCCCAGTACGTGTCCTTCGACCCCTGGTCCAACATCGATATTTGCCCAATCCCGAGGGCTTTGGTAGGGATCGGGTTGATTAGCTTCAGTAAGCAGCGGCGCAGTTATCGCCATGAGTAGGAAGAGCGTGATGATCACAACCCCGACAACAGTCAGCGGATTCCGCATAACCTCCCGAAGAACTTCCCTGCGCCGAGCCCAGCGCACCGACGAGGCACGAGTGCGAAGCCGATCTTTTCTCGGTTCGTTGGAGGCTGCTGATTGAGGAATCGAGGTCATCGTCATGATCCAAGTACCACCCGACGGTCGAGGTAGGCGTATGCAATATCGACAGCGAGATTGACCAACATGAATATCAGACTTGTCACAAGAACGTACGCCATGATCGTGGCTTGATCTCCTGAGAGAATTGCCCCGGTAACCCATTGCCCGAGTCCAGGCCATCGGAAGATCAACTCCACAGCGACCGCTCCTTGCAAGAGGAAGCCAAAACTCAAGCCGATGACCGTTGCGGTAGGTACCAGCGCGTTGCGTCGGGCGTGCCGTTTGATGACCAACTTCTCGGGCAAACCTTTGGCCCGAGCTGCATCGACATATTCCTCAGACATTGTTTCGACCATCGATGAGCGCATCATGCGCACGATGATCGCCATAGACCCAAAACCAAGAACCACGGCCGGAAGAATGATGTGGCGAATTGAATCCCAGATTGCTGTGGGATTCAGGCTGATGGCCGCGTCTACCGTATAAAGCCCCGTCGGATGACCGATGGAATCGAAAATTTCAGGGGTGGACCGTCCCAGCGGGAACCAATCGAGCCACAGATAGAAAGGAATGAGAAGAAGAAGGCCAAACCAGAAGGTCGGGGTGCTTGCACCGAGGATCGAAAAGAACCTAGCAGCATGATCGGGAGCTTTGTTGCGACGCACTCCAGCGATCGTGCCCAATGCGATTCCGCCGATGATGGCCACTAAAGCAGCAAACAGCGCCAACTCCAAGGTGGCCGCCATCTTTAAGCCGATGACGTCAGTGACCGGCGCTACGGAAACACCCGACCATCCCAAATCTCCGCGCAGCAGACCACCCAGCCAATAGGCATACTGAACAGGAATTGGTTCATCAAGTCCGTAGCGCTCTTCCAATGCAGCCACTTCATCGGGCGTCATGTTGGGCGTTGCGTAGATGCCTACAGGGGAACCAGTGAACCGAGTGAGCGTGAAGACGATCACGCTCACACCCAGCATGATGAGGGGCAACAGTGCTAGCCGCCTGATCAAATACTGCTTAACCTGCATGGGTCTGAAACTCCTTCGGCTTAAGCCGTCAAGAACCTAGTTGCCCGAGTGTGCTGTTAGTGCAAACGATTGTGCCAATGTACTAGCGAAGGCATATCTGTCAAGGGAATTAGTGCTATTCACTGACTACTTCCCAGCGCACATCAAGTCGAACGCCTGCATCCTTCATGAGGTTCATCACCGGACACCTAGCTTCCACCTCTTCGACGAGCTCATCGAGGGATTCTTGGGATTCGTTGGTGAAAACTCGCGCGTGTAGCTTCACGGTTTGAAAGTGCGGTCGAACCGCCCGGTCACCGCTCCGGCCACGAATGTCGATAGTGGCCGCGCCAGCAAACTCAATGCGCTCATACTCAAACTCATACTCCGTGGCGGTCCGACGGAAAGTGACCGCCTCGCAACCACAGAGCGCACCGAGTACCGATTGCAAGGGAGTGGGACCTGATCCATCTCCCCCAGCAGATACCGGCTCATCCGTTACCTGCACCCCTGCTTCGGCGTAATCAAGCACCGTTCGCATAGTGGCGTGCGTGGTCGCGGTTACCTGCCTGCGGCGAATGAATTCACCCGTTGGTTCGGTGATACTCATTCGACATCCAGCCCATCAGTGACGTCGGCGTTCTCGCTCGTGAGTTCGATGCCGGCATTGGCTGCAGCGATAAGGAGCATGGTTGCGAAGTCATCCTTAGCAAGACCATGGCCGATGGAGGATTCCACGATGTCGCGCGTCAGGTTGGTGATCGGCATCGGGACCTCATGCTTGCGAGCCTCCGTCAAGCCAAGATCAAAGTCCTTGCGCAGCAATACGGGAGTGAAGGTTGGGTGGAAATCTAGGTTGACCATCGCGGGGGTCTTGTACTGGCTGAAGATGCAGCCCATCACGCTGTTGTTGATGAACTCCATTACAGCTTCGCGCTTGACACCACTCTTCTGGCCAAGCACGAGGATTTCGGCCAAGGCCTGGGTGTAGATCCCGAGCAGCAGGTTGTGATAAATCTTCACCAAGCGGGCGGCCTCACCATCACCCACGTAGGTAACCGATCGCCCGAATGATTCGATCATCGGGCGAACCAGCTCGAAGGTACCTTCATCGCCACTGCACACCACGCTCAATTTGCCTGCAGCAACCACCTTGCCGTTTCCGCTCACGGGGGCTGCGAAGAAGCGCACGTTGCGTGCTTCAGCTGCCTCACGAACCTTGCGGCTGGTTTCAACACTGACCGTAGAGCAGTCGACCACAATAGAGGGCACGGAATCACCAGTGAGCAAGCCCAACTCAGGATCGAGCATGACCTGCTCGAGGTCTGCAGAAGTGCTCACCATGCTGAAGACAACATCTTGCACGCCAAGTTCACGGATGGTGGCCGCGACTGTGGCACCCTTCGATGCCAGAGGATCAGCCTTTGACGCTGTGCGGTTCCACACTGCTGTCGGGTAACCGGCCTCAACGAGACGTGCAGCTAACGGGGCTCCCATATTGCCGAGACCGATCCAACCGACCGTCTTGTTTTGCTGTGTAGACATTTTTTCCCCTAGATGAGTTGTTGTCATGACCCGAGTAGTTGTGCCGACATCCAGTCAGCGGTTTTGTTACGGTGTTTTGCCGCGACGTTCATACAGCCGTGGTTTCCGTCCGGAAGCATCAACAGATAGGCGCCGGTCTCAGCAGCAAGTCGCTCCGCACCATCTGGTGGTATGAGACGATCCTTTGCACCGAAGATGACCATCATCGGGCACCGAATATCGCCTGTGCGACCTTCAAGTGAAAGAGACCGGCCATACTCGTGGGCCTCTTCCTGTGAGGCTTTATGAGCCCGGAATGTAAAGGTTCGACGGGTCAATTCAGCTAGCCCATCCCAGATCTGACCCCAGTCGTAAGGGCCAGCCAGGGCAGCACACGCCTTGATCCGATGTTCGCCGGTCACCATACGCGGGGCGTAGTAACCACCGAGGGAAACTCCCCACACCCCGATGCGATCCGCATCTAGGTCATCGCGCGTTTCAATCCAGTCAACGATTGCGGCACCCACATTTTCCCATTCAGCTTCAATCGGAAGTGCGTACTCTGATTCACCCTGACCAGGCCCATCGATGGAGAAAGTGGCCATCCCGCGGTCTAGGAAGAGCTGCTCCGTGCTGCGCAATTCTTCTTTTGTGGAATCCAGCCCGCTGATCATGATGACCACGGCCGGCCGAACTGCTCCCTCAGGCTTGCGAAGAATTCCTGGCATCGGAAAGCCCTTGTATTCGATCGTGATCCGCTCACCCGATGGGCGCAGGTAAGGAAGCGCATCATTGAGGCACTGCACTGCAAGCTCGTGAGCGTGCTTCATCTTGTCCGGGTAGTCAACGAATACGAACTTGCCAAAGTGGTAGTAGACCGCAGCCGTTGACAGGTGGTTCCCAGCAGAAAGAAAACGCTCCTGCTCAATTGCTTCGCGGCCGAGTTGCTCGTGCACCGAACCAGCAGCCACCCACGCATCGGACCAATCGGCCCATTTCATAACCGATGCGGTCACGTTGTTGAAGTCAGCAACGGCCACACCATTCGTGGTGAAGCGAGGTGCCCAATGGGCAATTGCCTCCTTGACGAGAACGTCCTGTTCACTCATCGCTGCACCATTTCTGCGGGGATTTCATGGATGTCGGTTATTCCGTCGTCGGTCACTATGACCATTTCACCAACCTGTACACCGGCACCGTGGTTGGTGAAAGTCACGTTCGGTTGCACCACGATGCTCATTCCAGATGCCAACACGGTGGTCGGCACATGCGGTGGGATGCGGGATGGACTCGTGCCGATCGGCTCGAGGTAACCCATACCCAGCCCATGGAAGAGGTCATCGGTTGTGGTGAAGCCTGAATCCTCAATGCATGACGCTGCACCGATCAGCTCTGCTGCCGGTACACCGCTACGCATCGCTGCTCGCACTGATGCGCGGGCGGTCATAGCAACTTCGTGCAACCGCGCGTAATCCTCAGTCGGTGCACCGATTGTGACCGTCCGCAGGATCTGGCCTGGGTATTCCGGGCTAATCGATGCGCTCAGTTCAAAAGTGATAACCGAGCCTTGGTTCACTACCCGACCTTCTGGAACCTGACTTGGCACATCGCGATCCGGGTTGTTCATATCGGTCACGCAGATGTAGCAAATGTGATCGCGTCCACCAACCCGGGTGTAAGCGTTGCGGGCGGCCGCTAACAAATCCCAATCCGTTGCACCCGGAACGCACGCATCAATCAAGGCCCGAGCACCAGCATCACTGGCCAGTGCCCCGAAGCGCAGAGCTTCCACCTCTTCAGCGGACTTGATGATGCGCAATCCGTTGTGTTTGCCGTCGATCGCAACAAGTTCAATTCCAGCATCTTGTGCTGCCTGCCGGATTGGGTAAGGCACCTGTCCGAGCGTTGCGATCGTTTTTGCGGCTCCCAGCATTGCCGGAATCATTGAGTCGTCGACGTCTCGAACATCGGTCCGGTACGCCAACCGACGAGCATTGGGAGTGTGATTGTGGAACTGCACCCACATCGTGCAGCTCTCCGCTGTCAGTCGCACATATGCAAGTCGGGTAACCGACCAACCGGTGAGGTAGGGAACGTGCACGCCGGAACGGTTCTCCCCGAATGCCAGAACCACTGAGGCGCCAACATCACTCGCGAGCACCAAAGTGGCCGCCCTCCGGCGCTCAAACTCGGCATCGGAAAAAGAAAACTCCATGACGGACATGGTCAGATCCCGCTCGCCTTGCCCAAATACATGGACGCCACCTCAGGGTTGTCTGCAATGTCCTTTGCATCACCTGTCAAACGCACCTGTCCCTGCTCCATCACAATGCCGTGCGTTGCGAGGTGCATGCCCAAGCGAACGTTTTGCTCTACCAACAACACGGTGCGGCCCTCTGCAGCCATAGTCTTGATGAGTTCAGACACCTTGGCTACCGATTTCGGGTCTAGACCCAGGGATGGCTCATCCATCAACACCAAACTCGGATCGAGCATCAGTGCCCTTCCAATTTCCACCATTCGACGTTGACCACCGGACAAGTTGCCCGCATGCTCAGAGGCACGTTCTTTGATGAGCGGAATCATTTCCTCGACCATCGCAGTGCGCTTCTTAAGGAGTGCCCTATCCCGACGAATCGCATATCCGCCGAGCAGCAGGTTGTCGCGGATGCTCATCTCTGGGAAAAGCGCCCGGTTCTGTGGAACCTGTGCGATACCCGCTCGCAAAATCTCGGCAGGATCGAGACCGTTAATCTCCCGCTCGCCCAGCTTCACCGAACCGCTGCGCGCTTTCAGTAGACCGCTGATCACGCGGAACACCGTGCTCTTGCCGGCACCGTTAGGGCCAACAATGCAGGTGATGGTGCCCCGATCGAGCGCTAGATCCATACCCTGCAGGACGAGACCGCCACCGTAGCCGGCCTCGACTCCCGTCATGGTTAAGACGATGTCAGGCATTGTCGACCTCCAGCAGATGGTCGGGACCGAGGTATGCCTCGATCACCTGTGGGTCATTGCGAACCTCGTCCGGGGTGCCCGAGAGCAGAATCTCTCCGGCTGCCAACACGTGGACCGTGTCGCACAAGCTGAGCACCAGCGGGATGTTGTGTTCCACGATGAGGACTGTTGTCCCCGCATCGTTAAGTCGCTTGATGACACTGGCCAACTTGCCAATCAGGGTCGGGTTGATGCCGCTGGCCGGTTCATCGAGCAATACAATGCTGGGTCGGAGCATGAGGATTTGAGCAAGTTCCACAAGCTTTTGCTGACCGAAGGAAAGCGCAGCCGCATTTTGCTTCTCGAACTGCCCTAGGCCCATGAAATCAAGCACTTCACGAGCGCGGTCAACCTCATCACCTGAGTAGCGACCGGCAACCATCTGGCGCGCACTGGTTTTTTCAAGTGGGGCAACCAGGTTGTCAAGAACCGTCATCGACTTGAAGAGTCGAGTGATTTGGAATGTTCGGCCCAGACCATCATGCGCTCTGGTCCA
>JANQZS010000093.1:156446-163254 GCA_030728405.1 Candidatus Nanopelagicales bacterium
ATCGCCGCCTGGTCAATGAACTTGACCGCCGATTTACTTTCCTTATTGCGCTTGATCCGATTACTAATCGTGGGCAGCAAACCTGCTGGCATGAACATCACGGTCAACACCAACACAAGACCCATGATCAGTACACGCGCACTGACTCCGCCCGCAACCACAGTCGAGAATTCGTTCGCAATGGCCACGATGAAGCCACCGAGGACCGGACCCCACAGGGTTGCGCGGCCACCGATGAGTGCTGCAAGCACGAGGTAAACACTGGTCAAAATCGCGAATGCGCCGAGTGGGTTGACGAACGAGAGGTACTGGCCATACACAGCTCCTGCGGCACCGAATGGGATTGCACTCAGCGTGTAGGCCGTGACCTTATAGAGCGTGGTGTTGATGCCAATGGATGCAGCCTTACCTTCGTCATTTCGAATTGCCACCAAGCCGGCACCAAGACGAGAGTTCATGACAAATGCGGAGAGTGCAATCGTGAGCAGCATCAGTACGAAGAAGATGTAGTAGTACGGAGTGTTACCCAATTCAAACGCCCATGACGGCGGCGGGACCACGATTCCATCAGCGCCACCGGTGAGCGGCTTCAGGTTCGCAGCCAACAGCTGGAACGAAAGCAGAACGGCGATCGTGATGATCACGAATGCGTGGCTGCGGGTTCGCAACACGATGAAACCGATCACCATGGCCACGAGAGCAGCCATGAGTGCACCGAGTGGCATCAGCCACATGGCGTCAACGCCCCAGAGCTTGCCCAGGATCGCGCCGGTGTACATGCCGATACCGAGATACACGCTGTGTCCCAGAGAAACGTATCCGGCCAAACCTGAAATCAGGTTCCAGCCACTCGCCATAATCACGAACAGGAAACACGTGATGAGGATGGCCTCCTCGTATTGGCTATCAGGCAGCGCGAAGGGGATGATCGCAACCACCGCCAAAAGCAGCAGCGGTACATAGACCGATGGCTTCCTTAGTTTCTCGATCATGCGACAACGTCCTCACGGGTCTTGGTACCCATCAGGCCCTGTGGACGGAAGAGCAGGATCAGCAGGATCGCGCCGTAGAAGAACAGCGAAGACCATTGCGGTAAGTAGGTATTGGCAAATGCTTCGGTGACTCCCAGAATCATTGCGCCGGTAATGGCACCGGGGATGCTGCCGAATCCCCCAAGCACGACGATGCCAAGTAGTCGAGAGATCCAGTCGTACTGAGTTGCCGGGAAAATCGGGTACATAATCGCAAGGAGCACACCACCAATTCCGGCGGTAGCCGCACCAATTGCGAATGCCAGTGATGCTGCACTGCGCTGTGAAATTCCGACGAGTGCCGCACCTTCTTTGTTCTGAGCCGATGCGCGAAGCGCCCGGCCGGCCCACGAGAAACGAAGGTAGGCGTAAATCAAACCGAGAGTAATAATGGCCAAAATGCCAGAGATGAGTTGTGGCATCGGCAAAACAATGTCGCCAAAGTTGAAGGAAGAAAGGTAGTACGAAGGAGTTACTGATTTGAACTTGTTACCAAACCATAGGTTGAGAATTCCTTCAAGGATGAGGGCGATGCCGAACATCAACAGCACTGTCATACCGGGCCCTTGCGGTGCTACACGCACCAACATGCCTCGATAAATAGCCCAGCCGAGCAAGCCCATGAGAAGGCCATTGAGCGGGATAAGAAGAAGCGGCTCGAATCCGAAAAGATCCCAAATTTGCCACGTGAACAAAGCGCTAAAAACGAGGAAGGCACCTTGTGCGACATTGACCACGTCGAGAACGCCGAAGATCAGCGTCACCCCCGAAGCCAAGAGGGCGTAAACCCCACCCAGCAACAACCCGAAGGCCAAAATCTGTATGAATTGCACGGTGGAATTCCCTTCGAACGAACGAGCGCCCCGACAACTATCTTGGACAGAACTAGCTATCTAGCTTGTGAAGCAGATCTGGTGGGTGGAGACCACGATGGTCCCCACCCACCAGAGTCGAACTAATTACTGCCAGGCCGGCTTGGGGTTGATGATTGTTGTCGAGGTCGCAGCCACTGCAGGTGCCACGATCTCAACTTCACCGTTCTGCCACTGAGCAAGCAAGAACTCACCCTGTGGGCGCCCAATCTCGTCCCATGACAGATCACCGAGAATCGTGGTGACGCCATTGGCGTGCAACCACTCTTGGATGACCGTGTTGTCGAGGCCTCCTGTAGCCTCAACAGCAGCCTGGAGAACCTGTGCTGCTGCGTATGCATCAGCTGCATCCTCTTCAGGAATCAGATCCGCGCCGAACTGCTTCTGGTACTCGGCCACGAACTCGGCGTTGCCGGGTGTATCAGCCTTCTCAGTCCACGAGACCGCGTAGAAGATGCCTTCAGTGTTCGCGAGGCCAATGGCATCGGAGAACTGCAGACCGTTCGACGGAGCGGATGTCTGGAAAAGGATATTCGGTGAGAAGTTGAGCTGAACCATGCTCTTGATTAGGTTCACACCATCTTCGAACACCGCGCCCTGAGCAACCATGTCAGGCTTGGCCTGAGCGATCGCGTTGGCGATGGGCTGGAAATTGACTGTCTCCGGTGGATAGATCTCGGAGTACACGGTCTCAACGCCCAGAGCCTCCATCTTGGCCTGCATGGCCTCGATGACAGGTGCTGCGAACGGATCGTCCTGGGTTACGAATGCAGCGGTCTTGGGGCGGTCTGCCTCAGGAAGGCTTTCCACGTACTTGACCATTTCGTTGCCCTGGTCGGGACCAACAGCTTGCTGTGCGAAGAAGTAATACTTGAAGTTCTGCTCGAAGATCTTGGGAGACCCACCGGCAGGAGCGATCAAGACGTACTTGTTGTTCTCTGCCACAGCAGATGCTGGGTAGTTGAGAAGCGAGGAGAAGGTGCCCAGTAGCAGGTCAACCTTTTCTTCGTTGATCAGGCGGTTGTAGTCGGTCACAACCTGCTCCTGGCTCGAAGCGTCGTCAAGAATGACGAGTTCGACATCGCGCCCAAGCACGCCTCCGGCCTGGTTGGTCAGCGTTTGCCAGACCTCATAGCCCTTCTTTGCTGCACCACCTGGCTGGGAGAAATCGCCGGTCAGCGGAAGGGAGATACCGATACGGATCGGACCCTCTTCGCTGGCTGCCTCTTCGGTGGCTGCAGTCTCAGCTGCAGTTGTCTCCTCCGTGGCTGCTTCGTCTCCACCTGAACTGCAGGCTGAAAGGACCAGACCTGCAACGGCGAGCGAAGCAACAACTGCGCCCAACCGGTTTCTACGGCCGGAACGGCCACTAGCAAGTTTCATTCGTGCCTCCTGTTATCGCAATCGATTGCAATACGTGGACAATGTACCCGCGAAGCCACGTTGTCAACGGCTTTTGAGGATTTGTTTCCAATTTGACATAGGAAAGGAGCCGAAGTTGACCTACGCTGCCGCTCGAGCGCCGGTTAAGTTGGCTCACGATTGCAAAAAATACAAAGGAGTCCCTCGTGACACGTGCAGTGACGATCGGTCAGTTCAGCCACTCCCCGGTTCTTGCCGCAGCCGAGCACCTGGGCCTGCTGGCACATATTGATCTCGAGATCATCACGAAAAAGGTGCTGTCATCGCCCGGTCAGTACGAGTGGCTCCGCGATGGCGATATCGATATTGCCATCACCAGCCCCGACAACGTGCTGCTCTACGCCACGACTGAGAAGAACCCGATCAGCGAGCAACTCGACATCACCATGCTCAGGGCGATCGATCGAGGACTCGGACTTTCCTTGGTGACCAGACCCGACCTCGATCTGACAAACCCCGAAACCTCGATACGCATGGGGGTGGATGTGATGAAGTCAGGTTTTGCTTTCCTACTGCGCTCCATGCTCACCTCACTAGGGGTAACACCAGGACAACTTGAGTTCACTGAAGTCGGATCGACCCCCACTCGTAAGGGACTTTTGCTCGCAGGTGAGATCGACGGCACAATTCTCAATGCGGAATCAGTCGTAGAAGCAGGTGCCGCCGGAATGCGGGTGTGGTCATCCTCTGCCGATATTTCAGAGAACTACCTTGGGACGGTTATCGCGGTCGGACCCGGGTTCGACCCGCAGCTTGCTGCTGATTTTGTGCAGGTGTGGGCTGAAGCGACCGAGTGGCTGCTAGATGCGCCAGCCGCAGACGTGTCAGCAGCACTGGGAAAGGTCGACCCTCGTCTCGGAACACCTGAGTACTTGGAGATTTTGCGAAATCCCCTCACTGGGCTACTTCGAGATCCCGAAATCTCCATTAATCAACTACAAATCCTGTGCGACATCCGAGAGGCATCTGATGCCTATGTCCCTGCGAAGGCACACCTCGAACGCTTGGCAACCGGGTGAAACAGTGGTCGATTGAAAAAAGTATTCGGTTTCTCCCGTATGCAGTTTTTGTAGCAACATTTGAACGCACGGTTATCGCCCCCATGCTGCTGGGAATGGCGCGAGACTTCAATGTCACTTTGGCCACTATCACGCTCTCGGCGAGCATTTACCTGCTCTTCTACGGGATGGCGCAGCCGGTCTGGGGCCTGATCTCAAACCGTCTCGGCCGCACCGCCACCCTGCAACTGTCCCTCGTGCTCGCCGGACTGACGAACCTAATCAGCATCATCCCCATGGGCATCGAGCCGTTCATCGTCATCCGGGCCGTGGCTGGCGCATGTATGGCCGGAGTCTTCCCGGCCGCGATGATTTTCATCGGCGACACCGTCAAGAATCCCAAGGAACGCCAACCTGCTATCGCAAGTTTGCAGACAGGTGTGGCCCTCGCACTCACCCTCGGCACCGTGCTCGGCGGCATCGGCATCGTCACGATCGGTTGGCAAGCATTCTTTGTTATCACGGCACTGTGCAGCTTCATCGTGGCGATTGTTGTTCGCGCGATGCCCAACCCAAAACCCGGCGATGAGCTTCTACCAGTCATAACCAGCTTCAAGATTGTGTTGAGCAACCCGTGGTCGTGGGTCTTGTTTTCACTGGTTTTTGTTGAAGCCGGAGTCCTGCTCGGAGCTTTTGCACTAATCCCATCGGCAATGGAAACCGAGGGCAGCTCAGCGATTCTTGCTGGTGCAGTAACCGGTGCATATGGGATTGCAGTTTTTTTCACTTCGATCATTGTGCGTCGAACCGCAACCCGCACCTCGCGCGCTCGTCTCCTCGCCATTGGCGGAACCTGCGCCTCCCTCGGCTTCCTGCTCATCGGATTCAGCGTCGCACCGGCCGTCGTGCTTGCAGGCGTCGCACTGCAGGGAGCCGCCTGGGTGTACATGCACACCACACTCCAGACCTGGATCACCATGATTACCAACGTGGCGCGTGCCACCGCAATCTCGATCTTCGCCGGCTTCATGTTCCTAGGCAACGGTGCCGGAGCGCAAATCTCTAGCCTTGTGCTCGAGACTCTCGGACCCCCCGCGCTCTTCTTCGGCGCTTTCGGCTCCATGGTGGCACTCACCGTGTTCGCCGTATTGAGCAGTCGACGCTACGAGCATCGCTTAGGGTGATGGGCATGGCCGCCACGCTGAAGGACGTTGCTAAGAAAGTTGGCATCCACCCTGCAACAGTTTCCCGAGCGCTCAACCCCAACACCGCCCATCTGGTGAATGCGGCGACCGTCACCAAAGTGCGCAAGGCTGCTGCCGCTCTGAATTATGTGCCAAACCCGATGGCCGCTGGCCTCCGAACTTCACGGTCGCACACGATCGGCGTGGTGATCCCCGACCTCAATAACCCGGTGTTCCCGGGAATGGTCCGTGGGATCCAAGACACCCTCTCCCGCACTGGATACACGCCTTTGCTGGTCAATACCGACAACGACCCCGAATCTGAGGCACATGTGATCGCCGCGCTCAGTGCACGCAGAGTCGACGGTTTCATCCTGGCCACCGCCCGGCGCGACCACCCACTGCTCGTCGAGCTCAGCGAAAAGTTTCCGATCGTCCTCATCAACCGCGTCTCAGAGAGCGTGCAGCTCCCCTCTGTCTCCGCTGATGACCTGCACGGCATTCGGCTTGCGGTCGAGCATCTCTACGGACTCGGGCATCGCAGCATCGCCCACATCGCCGGTCCGGCGTGGTCATCCTCGGGCCATGAACGTTCACAGGCGTTCTCGAAGGCGATGCGAGACCACGAGTTGGTTCCCGCCCGAAGGCCCGTTGCGGTAACGGCGTGGAATATCGAGAGCGCGCGCGAGGCGGCACTGCGTCTTCTCGCAGATAATCCCACCGTCACAGCGATCGTTTCCGCGAATGATCAGATCGCACTCGGCGCGATCGCCGCAGCAAAGACATTGAAGCGTAGGTGCCCTCGTGACCTCAGCGTGGTCGGGTACAACGATATGCCACTCATGGACCTCGTCGATCCTCCGCTGACCACGGTGCGGGTGCCGCAGCATGACATCGGCGCCGAATCGGCACGACTCATGCTCAGTCTCCTCGTCGAAGAGGGCTCCACACCCATCAAGCAGGTTCGCCTCACCCCTGAACTCATCATTCGTTCATCAACTGCTCCCCCGAGAGGCACTTCATGATCCCTACCCGAACGTTGGGAACCGGCTCAGCCGCTCTCGACGTCAGCGAACTCGGCCTTGGCTGTATGGGTATGACATATGCCTACGGTGCATCAGATGAAGTGGCCTGTCTGGCAACTTTGGATCGCGCACTTGAACTTGGAGTTAATTTCTACGACTCGTCAGACTCATACGGGCCCTATACAAATGAGGAATTACTAAGCCCATTCGTGCAACGCAATCGTGAGCACATCGTCATCGCGAGCAAATTCGGACAAGAGTTTCGCGCCGACGGCA
>JANQZS010000094.1 GCA_030728405.1 Candidatus Nanopelagicales bacterium
ACTATCAGTATCGAACCGATTCCTTCAATTCTGACTCATAAAGCCTTTCTTCTCTCCCGGCGATTAAGGGGGGTCAAAGCTGGAAAATCTCCACATATGCACTGCCCACGATCGGGCCAATCACCAGTCCGACGAGTGCACCGACGAGGAGAAATGGGCCGAAAGGAACGGCTGACTTGCGATCACCGCGACCACTGACGAGGACCGCGACCCCAACCACTGCGCCGAGCAGGAAACTGATCAAAAGACCTGTTGCCGCTGCGGAGAAAGCCCACCAGCCCAGGACCATGCCCAATACCGGAGCGAGTTTTACGTCACCAAAACCCATGCCTCGACCACCCGTCACCAGCCAGGGAAGGCCAACGCCGACCAACCACAGCAGGCCACCGCCCAGGGTTAACCAGACCGGCCACTCCCCCGACACAACACCGGGGAACGCGAGGCCGAACAGGACTATGGGATAAAGCGGTAAGACGAGTTGGTCGGGCAATCGGTGATGATCAAGATCTATGACGGCCAAGCTGACACCGACACTGCCCAAAACGAGCACGAGAGGGAGGAGAGGAAGCGCGCCGTCGACAACAAGGGCCCACCACGCAAGACCTGCCCAGAGCAACCCGGTGACAATCTCAATGAGGGGGTAGCGCATCCCGATGCGTTCGCCACACCGTCGACATCTGCCCTTAAGGACAATCCAGGACACAATCGGCACGTTGTCGCGGGCGGAAAGCACGTTGCCGCAGGTCGGGCAGGACGACCGAGGACGTACAACTGACTTCCCCAGTGGTACCCGGTAAATGACGACGTTTAAGAACGAGCCCACGAGCACCCCGGCAACTCCCAGGGCCGCGATGACCGTGGCGGTCAGGGTCACGTACGTTCGTCCACCCGCTGCGCCTGGCCGAATGCCTCGGGCACCGGCAGCTCATTTTGCTGGCCAAGATCACATCCGGGGAGCAGTTGGGTTGCGGTTGATTCGAGAAGCATGGCAACTAGATGTACCGCTTCTGCACGGGTCAGACCAAGTTGCCCAGCCACCACATCCAAGGAGTCCTTACCATTGAATGCACCTGCCAATGCCGGCAGTTCTGGCAGCGAACCGGCCGGCAAGCACGAGTCAGACACGGCCCCAAAAACTGCGTCATCCGGTGCGCAAGAGGCGGTCACACGCGCCCACGTTTCATTCAATCGGCGCTCGCGCACCTCGATAGCTGCGAGAACATCAGTGATCGGCAATGGGATCGTGCACACCTGATCCGTTAATGTCCCAGCCACAAATTGAGCGATTGCATCCTTGGCAGCCAGTATCGCTCCTACGCAGGCGAGCACAAACTCTTGATGAACAGTGGCAAGTTCGTCAATGGAGACCAACCCCTGCTGCACGGCAGTTTCTGTCGGATGATCTTGAGTAAGAAGTTCGGTGGCCTCTGCTGCATTGAGTGCACCCGACGTCACCAATCTTTGGATCGGAAGTGGCGAGAAACCCTCCACTTCGGCAGCATAGATCTCACCGTTAAGGAGGTAGATGCATCCACGATCGCCGCTCGCCGAGATCACGACGGCCCCGGTAAAATCAGGTGCGCATTCGGACAGCACGTGAGTTGGGGCTTGTCGCAATCGTGGACTTCGCCCAAAAGCCCGAGCCATGACATTCCTCTCCGAAGGTGGATCAGACGAAACGTTGACGTTGCTAGTCGAGCAGCGTCGGACTCAATGCCCGTTCGTGCAGTGGGCATCGTGGCGCCCCTGCATGGTCCACCACGCCGACCACAAAACCCGGGCGTCCGGTACACCCCGGTCGAGTTTCTTCGTGATAGATGCGGCCCACACCAGAGTAGGACTGGAGATAGACCACGTCATGGGCCCGCACTGCCGCTTCAGAACGGTTGGCTATTCGTAGCACATGTTCGGGCACAACCTTGATGACCGCAGCAGGTGTGGTGAGCTGCCACGAGTAATGATCAACGGAAAAATCGCCGACGACTGTTTCCTCACCACCACTGGCAAGGAGTACCGTGACCGAACATTGGGTACCGATCAGAGAACTCACATCAATTCTGTCCCCCGTTGAAATGGTGAAGGTCGTTGCCAACGCGCCGGCAAAGCGCTGATAACCCAAACGTGGATCGTAGAGTTTTCCTACATGTTCGCGGGCGACATCGCTGCCCTGGTCGAATGATGATGCGCTTCCTTCAACGAGCACACGCGGCAATCCTTGATGAGTGCGAATCAGGTCACACACACTCCAGGTGTACGCCCTGACGAACCGCTGGCCTGAGACACCGGGCAGTTCTGCCGCAACTGCCCGGTGGACACCGTCGCGAAACGAGACGTCGACTTCTTCCCCCACGATTCGGACAACAAAGTGTTCTGTCACCCACGACCACTGCAAAAGACCGAGGCTGTCGGTAAAGCTCCATGGAATCGAGACTGCAACACCGGTTGACATCAGACCGTCACGGTTAATCCGCACCCGGGGACAACCAGGCCATTGATACAGATACCAGCACTCGATTGACAGCAGCCGTCGCGGTTTTGGGGAGCACATCTAATTCTCGGGCAATCTGTGGCCGTGGAAGTCCTTCCCAAAAAGCCAGGTAAGCAGCGGCCAGAGCGAGGGGGTCTTGCGCGCGCTTTCCTGCAGACTGCGGGTTGTTAACGGCAGCCATGATGGCTCGAGTGATATGGGCATTACGCTGCACTTCTGTGGCCTCAGATTCCACGTCAACGGAATCAGGCAATTGCAGTCCCGCAGAATGGGCATCGTCATGGCCGTCATGGAATATTGATGTCTGGTGTCGCATGCCGCTCAGAGCGTAGATCGCTTGTTCGCGGCGTCGCAGGTCGGTCACGCTGGTGTTCAGAGCGGCAGCCCGTTCACTCTCGGATGCAACGCGGTGATACGTCGTGGCGATTGACTCGGTGGCCTTGGCTAGCGCTACGCGATCGCCGACAACACCGCGCCCATAGGCCTGTCGGGCTGCGTCTTGAGGCCAGTTGCGCATCTTGCCGATGAGGAAGGCAAGCAAGGTTAAGGTTCCGTTTTTGCCCTGGCGACCGGCGTCATATCGATCAAGGTGGTCAGACACGAAAAGGTACATCATGGAGTAGACATCGTCATCTTCGATGAGATCCAAATCAGCGACGAGTTTTCGGCGAACCGAAAGCATGCGTGGGTAAAGCCATTCCACCGCGGCGGCAATCAAATCGGCTAAGCCGGTGCCCGGGATTAAGGTGAGGTCTCGAAATGGCACGCCAGCTTCTACCCGTAGATTGAGAGCTGGGGCGCCCACAGCCTCACTCCAGGAGCGGATCAACTCGCGCGCCTCCTGCCCGCAACCATCAACCACCCACACTCGATGCTGACCGTCGCTCCACTGACGCGTGTATGCCTTTAACGTAGGATCAACAGCATGTAGGTGAGCGACTGTATCTGCCATGTGCACCGGTGCTGCCGTGTCCCAGTGAACTCGATCGCAGACCATCGGTGGGGCGAATCGGAAAATCTCGCTTTCGTCCACACCCCCGACAGCGAGGGCGGGAACCCGTCGATCATCTGATTGCACAACAGACATCGTGGACGCTGGCCGGTCCTGCTGCTGGGTCACTATTTACCCACCTCAAGTCGCTCGAGAAGCGTGGGCAGATCTGCGTCTAGGGATGTCTGCAGACTTCCAGCAACGAGGGCCTCTGCTGATTCTGGATCCGGTATCAGAGTAAAAGCCGGGTCATATGATGCGAATTCGTCAACGAGGCCCTGCAGGAAAACCACAGCATCTCGAGCTCGGGGGTCGGCGGTCTTCACCTGTTCCAGGGTGCCGAGACCAACCGCGAGGGTGAGGTGAACCCGCGAGCCGTCGACACCGACTCCTGCTAGTCGCACGCCTACATGTGTGTGTGCGTCGATGAAGGCTGAAAGTGACTTGGCCGCCACCACCGCAGACCCAGTCGTCGGAGATAGGCAGAGCCCAAGTTCAAATCTGCGCTCGATGCCGTTGAAATCATCGTCAGGCGGGGATCCATCAAGTTCGATTGTGATGTCATGCTTCATACTGACAAACCCCTCATTGAGACCAAACCAATAATGCAGCGCTTCCGGTTATGACGCGCGCTATGGCTAGAAGGTTTCAGCAATTTTGGGGCGGTTTCGTGCCCAGTTTTTTGCGGCGTTCGGGATACCCTCACGACCGCGTCGGTGAGCGCCAACCACGAGGGGCGACGCTCACCGACATTTCGCCTAACGGTGATCAGAGGTGTCAGCTAACCGAGATTGTGTCTGCCGAAGCTCCCGCGGGGCAGGCCCCTGGACCTTCTTGGAAACCGCCACCGGCGGAGTCATAGGAGAACAGGGTGTTGGACTCGAGGTTGCAGCCCTCCATCGTGTAGGAGCCGTCGGCTGCCACCACGATGGCGACATAGTTGCCGCTTGACACCTGGGCACCCGCTGTAGTGAGTGCGGCGGCGTCGGTCGGATACGCGTCGTTTGTCGTGTAGTACGTCTCCATGACCGTTGCCATGTTGCGAATATCAGATTCCACCGACGCGTTGCGCGCCGCGTTGCGCTGGTTGAGGAACACCGGGATGGCGATCGCGGCGAGAATGCCGATGATCACGACAACGACGAGGAGCTCAATTAGAGTGAACCCCGCCTCGCGGTCTTCGGTCGAGGTCTTGATGCGAGTGAGCATTGCACTCTCCTGGTCATGACAGACCCTCATCTGGGCCGTGGGCCACCGTGACCCTCACCTGTTGTTTCGGACGAAAGCGCCCCCAACAGACCGAATTACTTGATGAGGTCGAAGATTTTAAAGATCGGAAGATACATGGCGATAATCATTCCGCCCACAACCGCGCCGAGGGTCACGATCATGATGGGCTCCAGCAAGGCCATCAGTTGCTCAGTTGTTGCTTCTGCTTCCTGATCATAAAAATCCGCCACCTTTTCAAGCATCTGATCAAGAGAGCCAGAATCTTCACCGACGGCGATCATCTGGATCACCATGGCAGGAAAAACATCGTGGTTTTGTAGTGGACGAGAAATTCCGGTGCCTTGACGGACACTGTCCTTCACGTCTGCTACGGCATCAGCGATCACGACATTTCCAGATGTGTCCCCAACAATCTCCAGCGTGGTCAGAATTGGCACACCGGCGTGAAGCAGTGTGGAGAAATTTCTCGTGAACCGGGCGAGCGCGATGGTGCGAAAAAGCTTGCCAAACACCGGAATCTTGAACTTCAACGGATCCATCACGCGCCGCACGGACGGTGAATGCCGCTGCTTGCGGTACCAGATCGTTCCACCCACAGCCAAGGCCAATGCTGGAACGAAGAAAAAAGGGTTGGACACGACATCGGACAGAATCACCAAGATGCGCGTCGGCAGGGGTAATTCTCCACCAAATTCAGAAAACAGATTGGCGAACACCGGAACAATGAAGATCAGCATTCCTACGGTGATCGCCACCGCAATGAAAGCAACGGCAATCGGATAGGTCAGTGCTGCCTTGATTTTTCCACGCAGGTGAACTTCCGCTTCAGTAGCAACCGCGATTTGAAGCATTGTTTCGTCGAGGAATCCACCGATTTCTCCGGCTCGCACCATGCTGACCATGATGGGTGGGAATTCATCGTGGGCGGAGAGAGATTCAGAAAGCGAGTCTCCCTTTTCAACCTGTTCGCGGACCTGAAGCAGGACATCACGCAACTGTCGGCTTTCCGTTTGCTCAGCCAAAATGGTGAGGCAACGCAGGATGGGCAGCCCAGAATCCAACATCGTGGCGAACTGACGGGTAAACACGGCGAGTTCCTTAAGCTTGACCCGGCCTTTACCAAAGCGGATCTCCCTGTTCAGGCCCTGCCCACCTACTTCAACCGAGATGGGTGTCATGCCTTGCTTTCGAACTTTTGCGAGGGCCTCAGCCTCGCTACTCGCCTTCATTTTTGTTTCTATGAGACGGCCCGAGCGAGAGCGGGACATTACGTGATAGTCAGTCAATGACATGATCAGTCCGCCCTAAAAGTTGATCCAGTTCGTTTGCATCAGAACACTTTTCGCGGGCAACTTCGTATGTAATGGAACCGATCTCGACGAGTCGAGCAAGATCTTGATTGAGTGTATGCATCCCAAATCGGGCGCCAGTTTGCAAGGCGGAAGGAATCGACTGCAACTTACCTTCGCGGATGAGATTTCGGATCGCCGGCGTAGCGATCATGACCTCCGTTGCTGCTGTCCGGCCCTGCTCACTTACGGTGCGACACAGTGTCTGACACACAACAGCCTCAATTGACCCAGCCAACTGCGTACGAATCTGGGACTGCTGTGCCGGGGGGAAGACGTCAACGATTCGATCAATCGTGGACGCAGCCGATGACGTGTGCAACGTGCCGAAGACCAGATGCCCTGTCTCGGCCGCGGTGAGAGCGATCGAGATCGTCTCAAGGTCACGCATTTCTCCAACGAGGATGATGTCGGGGTCTTGGCGAAGCGCATGCTTAAGGGCGCTTTGAAATGACAACGTGTCGGTGCCGACCTCGCGTTGGTTGACCACACATTTTTGGTGGGGGTGAATGAATTCGATAGGATCCTCGATGGTCACAATGTGGCCCTGGCGAGTCTTATTGGCCTGGTCGATGATGGCGGCAAGGGTTGTTGACTTACCAGATCCGGTTGGTCCGGTCACCAAGACAAGTCCGCGCGGAAGTTGGGAAAAATCAGCGAGCGTTTCGGGCAGTTGTAACACCTCGAGAGGTTTAATCTCCCACGGAATCGCACGCATGACGGCACCGACGCTGCCCTGCTGTTGCATGATATTTACGCGGAAGCGCGCAGCCCCGGGCAACTCATAGGCCAGATCAAGTTCCTTGTTTTCCTCAAATCGTTGTTTTTGCCTGTCGGTGAGCATCGAATACACCAGCTCTTGCAATTGCTGACCGGTCAGCGCGTCGTATCCCTCGATTGGCTCAAGACTCCCGTGAACACGAACCATCGGCGGCGACTTCACCGACAGGTGTAAGTCTGATCCTGCACACTTGAGCAGGTAGACAAGCAGGTCATCAAGGGCGATGTAACTCGCGTCACCGACCTCTCGCAATTGACGGGTGATTCCGACATCACTTGTGACTGAAGGTGCGACCGGAATGAAGTCTTCCGTTGGTAAGACGGGCAACTGGAAGTCATCCTCAGGCGATAACACGCAACACCTCGGGAATTGTGGTCTGCCCCTGGGCAACTTTGAGCCAGCCATCCTGGCGCAGAGTGCGCATTCCCTGCTCAACAGCGAGCCGCTTGATCTCATCAGAGGACGCATGTCGCACCGTGAGTTTGGAAATATCCTCAGTCATCGGCATCACCTCATGCATCGCTAGTCGCCCGCGATAGCCGGTTCCAGCACAACTGTTGCAACCAACCGGTTCGAAAAAGCTCGGCTCCACACCGTCTGGCAGCTCGAATTGCACCGCAGCAAGATCAGCCTGAGAAACCCCAGATTCCTGCTTGCACTTCACACACAGTCGTCGGGCAAGGCGCTGTCCGGTGGCGCAACTGAGGGCCGATGTCACGAGAAAGGGCTCTATGTTCATTTCTGTCAGCCGCGTCAAAACGCTGGGAGCATCGTTGGTGTGCAGTGTGGTGAGAACGAGGTGTCCGGTGAGCGCCGCCTCAATAGCGATCTGTGCTGTTTCGTGATCACGAATCTCACCGATCAAAATGATGTCCGGATCGGCACGCAAAATCGAACGTAGCGCTCCAGCGAAGGTGAGCCCGGCCTTGGTGTTGGTTTGAATCTGATTGATTCCTGGAATCCGATACTCGACAGGGTCCTCGACCGTGACAATATTTACTTCGGGACGTGACACCGCATTGAGGGTTGCATACAGCGATGTCGACTTTCCGGATCCGGTCGGTCCACTCACGATCAAGATGCCATTGGGTCGCTCGTAGGCAGTGCGCCACCGGAGCAGGTTTTCGGGAGAGAACCCGAGCTCGGGCAGGCTCATCTGAGCCGCTGTGTTGTCCAACACCCGGATAACGATCTTTTCTCCCCATACCGTGGGAAGGCAAGACACACGAAGGTCAATTTTCCGGTCGCGTGACATCACCGTCAACCGTCCATCCTGGGGTACCCGTCGCTCAGCGATATCCATATCGCTCATAATCTTGAGTCGGGAAATCACCGCAGACTGAATCTCTTTAGGCGCCGGAGCCATTTCTTTCAAGACACCATCGATCCGAAAGCGAATCCGGATATTGTTTTCGGTCGGTTCCACATGAATGTCGGATGCTGTGTCTGAAATAGCCTGGTTGAGCAAGAGATTCACATAGCGCACGAGCGGTGCATCGCTGGTGGAGGCAACCGGGGCGAGGATGTCGATCGTCTTCTCATCACCGAGCATGTCCCGAACGAGTTCGCCAAGTTCAGCTTCGGCTCGATACAACTGGTTGATCCGGCCTTCGATTTCAGTTTTCATCGAGCATGCGAAACGAACCGGTCGCTGGGTAATCGCCTGCAAGTCCTCACGTGTCTGCCACTTCATGGCAGTTTGGGAATCAGCCACAACAACGAGGACGCCCTTGTCAAAACGCAGGGGAACTACCCCATATTTTCGTGCCTGATCACCCGTGAGCAGTGCAACCGCAGCGGGATCAATATGTTCGTCCATGATGTCGACGAAGTCAAGACCGGCCGCTTGTACAGTGCAGCGGACAACATCCCTTTTTGCAATCGCACCCTGGTTGACAAGGATGTTCAAGACTGGCTGACCCATGGAAGCCGACGAGGATTCTGCAGCTTTAAGTTGATCGGCTGTGATCAAGCCCTCGGTTACCAAGACATCGGTCACGGTCATCGTCATCCGATACTCATTTCCTTGAACCCAGAGCGTCGTAGTGACACGTGCAAATCGGCAACGCTTGGGACGACGGTTTCTGCGACTTGCACACTGATTTTGCCCTCGAGTACCAACCGGAGCGCCTCCTGATGAAATGAGTGCATTCCGTAGTACCCGCCTTCAGCGACGATGTCAGACAGGTCAGCGGTTTTCTCAGGGTCAGCAATTGCTTCTCGCACCCGGGTGGTACCTAGCGCGACCTCACTCACGACGATTCGTTCTGAGCCCTCGGCTGTCTCGACCAGTGATTGGCATATCACCCCTCGTAAGGACTCTGCAATTGCGGCGCGGGCCTGCCGCTGCTGAGCCGGCGGGACCAAATCGATCACCCGGTGAACGGCGTCAACAACGCTGCGCGCGTGGAGGCTAGCGAGCACAAGGTGCCCGGTTTCGGCAGCCTGCAAGGCGATGCGCATTGTGTCTGCATCCCGCACCTCTCCTACGAGGATCACGTCGGGATCCTGGCGCATTCCTGAGCGCAAAGCTCGCTCGAAACTGACCGTATCGGTGTGTAATTCGCGCTGACTGACCGTGGCTTGATCATCACGATGCAAGAACTCAATGGGGTCTTCAATCGTCAGCACATGGCACGACCGGTGCGCGTTAATCTGCCCGATCATCGCCGCAAGGGTCGTGCTCTTGCCCGAACCCGTTGGTCCGCACACAAGGATGAGACCACTACTCAACCCCGATAGTTCAAAAACAGCCTCGGGAAGCCCGAGCCCATCCAGGGTCGGGATGACATCGCTTACGTACCGCAGCACCATTGCCGCATCACCTTTGCTGCGAAACGCGTTGACCCGAAAACGCCCAATATGTGGTGCCTCGAGGGCAAAATCGCACTCACGTTGGGTACGGAACTCGTCCCTTTCGCGGTCTGTGCCCATAGCCGAGAGCACCATTTCTTCCACCTCATCGGCCGATGTCACCCCCATGTTGAGAGAGCGCAGCTGGGCATGAACTCTGATGATGGGCCCAGCCCCGGCCTTGATGTGCACATCAGATGCACCAAGAGACACTGCTCTCGACAAAATCTCCGGTAGCCGTGTCTCGCGAAGAGCAGCACCTGCGGCAGCGAGCGGCAGGATCGTCATATCAATAGTTTCGACCCGATTCGGGTAATTCGGTCCGATACTTCCGAAGATAAGATAGGAAAAAATTCGTAGCGTCCTAAACAGCACGACGATCGTCGTGCACAGACACCGGTGGAGGTACGAAGGTGGTCGCCTCTATCGTTGGGCTTGACATGGGCAGCACCGCATTGCGCGGAGTCCAAATTTCTTACGGTCGGACTGGAGCCATCGGTTCGGTTATGAGAGGCGCCAGCGTCGAACTGCCACCCGATGTCATGCGAAATGGCGTTGTCATGGACGCCGCCGCCATGAAATCGGCTCTGAAGACACTGTGGCGTCGAGGGCGCTTCACCACCCGGAAGGTGGCCTTCGCCCTCGCTGACAGCGGCGTACTCACGCGACAGGTCGATCTACCCTGGATGGAGCCAACGGATTTCGCGACCGCATTGCGCTATCAGATAGGGGATGCCCTTCCCGTCGATGTTTCCAGCGTCGAACTCGACTACCACCTCCTCGACGAACTCAGGCAGACCGATGAGATCGGCAACCCCACGGTTATCAACCGAATCCTCGTTGTGGCAGCGAATCGAGATGCGGTAAAAGCCCAGGCGGCAATTCTTCGTAGCGCGCGACTTGAGACCGTGGCGGCTGATTCGTCCGCATTTGCATTGATTCGAACAGCGTGCGCAGGCCGACTGCCAAAAGATTCCGCGCCTCGAGCCCTCGCCGATATTGGAGCAGACCAACTCACCTTCGTCATTCATCAAGGTGGCCAACCTCGATTCATCCGCACCATTGCCAATCTCGGCGGTAACGCTGCAACCGCAGCCATAGCCGACCGTTTCGATCTTGACTGGGCCGATGCCGAACAGCGTAAACATGACACCGGCCTTAACGGCCCCGCGCCGATGGTTGCCCCCATCGCTGAGTCAAGTGTTTTCGGCTCCGTTGACACATTGACTGCTGACAACCCGGCTGCGCAAGCAACAGTAGAAGTCCTTAATCCATGGGCTACCAACATCATTAGTGAAATCCGAAACTCCATCGACTACTTCCAAGCCTCGCAGCCGGGCCAAGCACTGAGCAGCCTTGACCTGACCGGCTTAACCATGCGAATTGATGGGCTAGAGCCAAGAATTGCTACCGAGATCCCCCTCGCGATACGCACCGTGCAACCCTTCGGAGGTCTGCCGCGTGCATCCCGGATGAAAATTGACGACGTTGAAGCGGCTGGATTCACCGTCGCGACAGGTATGGCCTTGCGGGGTATGCCGTGAGCGACAGCACCACTAAGACAACCAAGCCAACCCTCGGCAACATGAAGGTTTCCGATCTTTTCCGACGTAGATCATCTGCCGCTGACCATCCCATTGGCCAACGCAAAGCCTTCGTCCCCGGTCTACCCACGGTCAACCTCCTGCCGAAAGCGGTCAAGGATGAGGTGCTTGCGGCGAAAGTGCGCCGCTGGATTGCACTTGTTCTTGTCGTCGTCGTGGCAGTGAGTGCCGGTGTCTGGCTTCTTCAGTCATCGCGGATATCTCAGGCTACCGACGCAGTTGCCGATGCCACGGCGGTGAACACAAAGATTCGAGGCGATCTCGACACTCTCACCCCGGTGCGGCAGATGTATGAGCAGATAACCACATTGCAGCAGGTCGTGACCGGGGCACTTGCCGCACAACCCCAGGCTGAGATCTTGGTTGCCGAGGTGATTAGTGCCGGTAAGACTGCAGCAGGAGACCAGATGAACTTCCGCGACATTGACGTTGTCTATAGCGGGATACCCATGCTGGGCGATTCACTCAATCCGTGCCCAAACCCTGATCCCTTCGGGACCGAAATCGCGATTGGTTGCATCACCTTCAACGCAACAGTGGCTTCGCGAAGCCAGGTCTCGGATCTGCTGAGGATTTTAGAAGCAAACCCGCTGTTCGTTGGCCCGTATGTAACCACGTCAACGGTGTCGACCGTAGACGGTGACCGCGACTATGTGACGTTCACCGGTTCAGCCGGCGTCTCGCTCGAGGGTCTGGAAACGATGCTCACTCCGGAAGAAATAGAAAAAATTGTGAATCCCCCAACGACCTCAACCGACGCAGGTTCACAGAATGCGGCGAGCGAAACTGCTCAGGAGGCACTCCAGTGAGTACGCGAATTCGGCTGACGGTTGGGGTTGGGATCATCATCATTGTTACCGTCATTGCTCTGATTTGGCTGACTGTTTTATCCCCGCGGCTTTCTGAAGCCGCACGCCTCGACCAGCAAGCCCTTGATTTAGAGTCAGCTAACCTCGGATTACTCAATTCCTATAACCGATCGTTGCAACTGGCCCGAGAAGCGACGGATGCCGCCCAAGACGCGCAAATTCTTTTTGCAGCAATGCCCCAGCAAGCTGACATACCGCGTGTTTTGGAGGAAATATCTGAGGCCGCAATCGACTCTGGAATTAATCCCGACAAGGTACAAACCATCAATACCGGTATCCCGGTGGCACTCACTGCCTCGACGGAGTCGGCTCCCGCGGGGATTGCGCTTGCCCAGATGCCCGTGACTATCTCTGCGCAAGGCACTTTGGATCAAACACTGACGTTCCTGGGCAATCTGCAACGCCTCGATCGCGTTCTGCTTGTTACATCATCGCGCTTGGCTGAGGTTGCAGAACTAGATGGACAAAATCAACGCACTATTCAGATAAGCGGCACCATGTTCGTCCTCCAGTCGGAATTGCCCAACCTTGTGGCCGTGGTGCAAGACCTCATCGATAGCGCTGCGATTCCAGCGATCAGCGACACTACGCAACAGAAATAAGCGTTGCGCTGAAACGTGCAGCGTCGGCGTCAGACAAGCCTTCACATAAAGTCCTTCGCACCGCGCGAACTCCAGCAACAAAAGTGTCAGGAATCCCAGGCAACGCTAGTATTGCCGCGGTGGCTAGGTCCCATCTGATGTACACCGATGCCAAGGCGTGGTCACCCGCAGCAATCGCAGACTCAACGAGATAGCCCTCGAAACTAGCAAAGTCAGCGTCATAGGCCAGGGAAAGTGCCTGTACCGTATCGCCGCGAACGCGCGTGGTGAACGCCTCATCCATGAAGTCACTAGCCTGCGCGCGACGTCGAGCAATAAACGTCTGTCCCGAATGCCCTTCGAGCCGCGCTTCGATGGATTCGGCCACATCAGTTGCGCGCGGAGCCTTCAGGCCTGACAAATAGGAGGTGTCAGTCCAGGCACTGCGAATCGATGTGCGCAGTACCTCGTCACAGTCGGCAAGCAACTGCGTACGAGCTGTGCTGAGCACGTCAGCACCATTAGAGGGTTCTGTCTCCACAGCAAGTGCCCCTAACCCACTGAAAAGGGCGCCCGAAGCTCGATACACCTGACGCCACGACGCGCCGGCGGCTCCCATGACCCGTTCCCACAGCACACCCTGGACTGCATAAATGTCACTCCCCCAAGCACTAGCGAGAGCGCCCACAGCATCATTTCGTTCAGCCCGCCGGCGCGCAGCTTCGTCAAGGATGTGAGCATCGGCCATACACCGCCCGTAGAACTCCTCGGCAGATCGAACCGTCGTCAACATCATCACCTCGACTTTTACCTTTAGCGGATTTCTATACCTTGATAACACTAGTGCTTGGTGCTTCTCACTCCACCAGTGTGACGAGGCGACGCGTCTGCCAGGCATCACCAACACGTACCTCAAACACGATTGCGACGAGCCCTGGCGTAGTCGAGGCGATAGTCACCTGGGAGCCGGCCGCGGACCACACCACGTCTGCCGGATTAGGTGCTGAGGCAAGCTTTACATTGCGAACCGAAAGTAAAGATTCACGTTCATTGAGCAGCGGCCACGTCACCGTCTGCCCCACACGTTGGGTATCAAGAGTCAACTCGCCGGTGCGTTCATCCCCCCAGGGTTCATCAGATAACTCCAGCATGTAGGGAGGTGTGCGCACGGATAGACGATCGTCGTACTTATATACCTTGCCGAGCCCACTGCCCCTGCTGATTCCCACGGCGCACCGAAACTTTTGCGCGATGGATCCCCACAGGTAAATGAAACCGTTGTTGTTTGCCTGGTCATAATCCTGAGAACCGAAACAGTGTTGAATGGCGAGCAGTGCGAAGTTAAAGACCGGATTGTCAGCGTTGCTGCTGCGCCAATCATCCACCCATTGACCCCCGTCGGTGATGGGTCGGTAGATGTAGGCGAATCGACCAGCCGCAATGCCCAAGGTACTCGTTGAAGCCGGGCTAGGTTTGCCGTAATCAGGTGCTCCCGCGCGAGCGGACGGATCAGCCTGTTGAGAATCTCGCAGGCTACTTGTGAGCACCACGTTGTTGTCAGAAGTCAACATTATTGCGCCCTTGTAATCACCTTGAACGTACATATCGCCACTCGCGCAGGTTGAGCCGTACCAGGGTGAACTCCTATCAGCGTCTTCTGACGGGAACCCATCATAATTTGATCCGCCACCGAAACCGGCCCGTTCGCCTGGATCATTGGGAATGACATAGGGATACTTATTTGCCGATAGACCAGACCCCTTTGTTGCGCATGTTGGCTCACTTCCCGACGCCCAGCGATTCTCTTTCTCCCAGTAAAACTTACTCTCGGGACTGCTGTAGTCTTCACCGGGGAGATTGCTTTCCGATGTTGGCCGAACGTCTTGCACAAACACAACGAGATCGCTGAAATCGTCGAGCTTGACTCGAGCCGTCGATTGGGATGTGGGAGAGCTCTGCAGGCGAGTGCCGTCACCTCCTTCGCCATCACACCCCGCGCGTGTCAGTTTCGTGCTCGGACTCGTCACATACATGTAGCCAATGCCACCTTCAACGGCGAAACGGAGGCGCGTTGGGCCGGTGTAGATGCATCCCGTTTCTGCCGCACGTCGCTTGAGCAAATCCGGACTCTCAGGAAGGTCAAGAATGGTGTCGTAACCGGGATTTCGCTGCGTAATGTCGATGCCAGAGGGTCGGTAGGAGTCTCCCTGATAGCGACCTGGCGTGGACGACCGAGGGATCGAACTTGCCGTGATATACCGATGCTCCGCCGAGCAACCGACGTCCCCGGGCTGCAAGCCTTCATCTACCGACCTACACGAAGAGGTGATGGAATCTGGATCCAGCGATCCTGACAGGTCAGTGTCTTGCAGCCACCAAACATCGTTGGTGTGAATACGTCCAATGATCTGCTCATTAGAAAAGATGCCCGCCCAGTTACAAAAGCGCAGATTTCGTTGCCCGCCCTCGATCGCCCTGCCTCCGCTGTCGATGGCCACCGGGCCGGGCTCGACCCATCGGCGAGCGCACAACAACCGCGCCGCCTCTTGGTACGTGATGCCTGAAAGACTGTACTCACGAGTGCTGTACACCCCCGGTGTGTCTGGCGAGGGGGATTCTATATCGCTGAGATAGACGTAGTCGAGGGTTGATCTCTTGGATAGAACAGCCTCGATCGTACGCACCTGATCACCTGCCCGGCCGGTGGAATAGGCCCGTACCTCACCGACAGCACCTGACTTTGTGGCATCAATAGCGTAGGTGAACTCTGCCGATGTATTGCCACCAGGCACTGGCACCCATCCGCGAAGTGCTTCATTGTTTGCATCATCGGTGACCGAAATAATAGAACCAACCTGAAGTCGCGCTTCAAGGTCAGCAAGACCCGCTTCGGCCGCGCTCAAGGCCGCATAAGCTTGCTCGCTGCGGTCCGATGGGCGGATCTGATTAATTACCGCTGTCGAGACAACAAGAACGAGACCGAGCATCAGTACCGACCAGGCCATAACCAAAACCATGGCCACACCCGAGTCATCTCTCGACCAGCGCATACGCCTCATGCGAGATTCACCAGATTTATCGTTTGCGTAATCACCGTATTGGGTAGTGCCGGATCCCCAAGTGACACCACGAGATAAGCCGGAGTCAGTGGACTATCAGCAGCCAGCAGTGGGCCCGCACCCGAAGGCACGAAGAGCTGCGGGTCAACACATTGATTGGCGAGGTCGCACACGTAGTAGGCGATGCCTAAGGGGGATGCGGGCGTGTCACTCGGCAGCGTCAGAAGGAGTCGACGCTGCGGCTCACCCGTCCATACCCAGGCATCATCAAGAAGAATGGGAGAGACAATGTCGGAAACAACGGCCACCGATCCATCGGATTGAACCTCAGCAAAGATACTGGCTCGGTAGGGAGCGTCCACCACATCGCCGGTCCCCGCATATGTGTAGACCGTTATTGCTGAAGGCGAAGCATTGACGATGGCTGTTGTTCCATCGGGTGGCACATCGGCATATCGCAGCACCCGTGACACCCACTCCATTGCATTTTGAGATTCTGTTTGAATCCCTGATCGTTCATTAGCCTGCCGGATCGCACCGAAAGCAGACAGAGTGAGCGCCCCCACAATTACCATCAGCAAACTGAAAATACCCATCGCCACGATGAGTTCGATCAAACTGAAGCCCGCATCCTCAGCGTCTCGGCGACCTTCCTTCCGTCTGCTCATCAGTTTCGAATTCGATTCGGATCTTGTGAGGGTGATTCGGTACTTGACGGCGATGGGGTCGGCTCGGGCCGCAACTGTTTGGCCAGGGTGAACTCCACCTCGGTGATGGAGTCATCCTTACCAACCTCAGGTGGCGCGAGTGGCTGGGACAACGCGATCGTTTCGCTTAAACTCTCGGCCGTGGCCCGAAACGACCAACGACCGTTGGCTAGACCGGCACGAATGGCACCATTCGCATTGGCCACACCCACAACGAGCTCTGGAATCGTGCATCCACCCAGGTAGGTGGCAATAACCGAGGTTCCCTCAGGTAATCCGCTGATGCGCACCGGTCGGGCCTCAAGGACCGCCAGGGCCACACCACCTGCCACGAAGTCGAAAGACGCGCGAGTACTTGAATACAGCTCAGGGTCACTTTCGGTGCAGCCAGCCCACGCGGTAAAGCCGCTCGTCGTCGGCCATTGGCCGACAACCGGGGTAGACACATCCCCGTCTTCCAGAACAGCGCCGGTTTCATTCACCTGCCACACCACAGGTGTGTTGCCAGCCAGTGGGAAGTCAGACAGATTGCTGCCCCATTCGATACCGGCGGCAGGTGCTAGCAGAAAGGTGGGCTTGGCGAGCGCACCAACATCGAGTGAGGACGAACCCTGATTGCCCGTCGGTGTGGGCGGAACATAGCCAGATTTCGTGGCTGTGATGTCAATGTCACCACCCGCTTGGAGCCCGGGCACGTAAAGGCATCCATCGGCACCTGTCACGAGGGAAAAAGAATTTTGCGGTGCGAATAAGTCAAGTGACGACACGCTGACACCCGACACCGGCCGGCCAAATTGGTCGATGACACGGATCGCGATCGCGGCAGTTCCTTCGAAGTTTCCGACCGTGTTGGGGGTGATGATGGTGTCCACAACGGCCGGGCCGTCCAGCGCTGGACTTGAAGCGGCGACGCTCACCCGCAGATAGGCCTGCCCCGGCGAGGCGGCATCACAGGAACTCACAGTTTGTCCTACGCCGATCCACTGCGCGCTTGTCTCCACGACGTAACCGGGTGGGGTGCCAGGCGGCTGGTCGTAGGTGAGGCCCGGGGTGATGTTGTCTGCACCGATGGTGCGTAGGTACTCCACCTGGGATCGCGCCACGTTGGCAGCGAGGACTCGCTCATTGTTGTCATCGATGGTGCCAAGGGCCTGGATCAGCAGGGTGACAGTTGCCGCTGAGATCACCACAAACACAACCACCGCGGCGAGCACCTCAACAAGGGTGAAGCCGGCGTCTGCGTCCTCGCGCGTCGGCAATCGCCGCGCAAGGGTCGCTATCAGCCTCACTCTCGGCCCACCTTCAACGTAGTAGCCCTAACTTTTCGGCTAACTTGCGGCACTTGCCTGCCCAGCGCAAAGAGATGCCCGTCCTTGTTGAGTTTCGGACCGATCGGGGCTAATCGGCCATTCAATTCGTGCATCACAATCCCCGCACGCGGTACGGTTACATGTGCCTTGCCCGAGC
>JANQZS010000095.1 GCA_030728405.1 Candidatus Nanopelagicales bacterium
GACGGAGATTGAATGGGATGCAAAGACCGTGCTGTGTTTGGCTTCTTCCGCAAGCCACCGACTGGGAGACACAACAGACAGGTTCGGCACCTTTGCGACCGCTTCTTTTTTGGTTGTGAGAAGGTCGGAAACGCTCTTGTAAAAAACAGACTTGACTGCAGGGCACCCAGAGCACGAGCTCTTGAAGCCTTCGCATCCGAGAGAGTAGTGACACGCTCCGGTGAATGGGTTCATGTCGTGCAGCGTCCAGACGACTCGGGTGTGCTTGGGGACGGAGTGAAGATCCTCAAGCCTCATTGCGCCGTTTATTCCATGGAGATGAATGATGTCCACCCCGGCGATGTCACGTATTCCGAGGCCGTTGACCTGGTCCCTCAAGACACTAATCGGAGAGGAGAAATCTGCCGCCTTGACAATGTATTCATCAATTCCAGCTGCCATCGTGTGGAGCGGAGCAGAGAGTGGGGACTTCCGTAAATCACTGGTAATGACGGAGATGAGCTGCGAATCTTGCCCTCGGCGACGTTGCTCATCCGACAGTATGCGAGCGACCGAGCCAGTGCCGCCAGCACTCGAGAAGCTCACGTGGGTAATCGTCTCGGTCACATCACTACGCTAGTTCCTAACGGAGGAAAGTTTGTATGGCAACTGCTCGAGATGGCGTGAGGGGGTAGCGCGTGGCAGCTAGTTGCGCTCCTGTGGTTCTTCTCGCGTACAAACGCCCCGAGCACACCCGTAGAGTTTTTCAGGCGATTCGTGAAGCTAGGCCGGCTGTCTTCATAGCTGTCATGGATGGTCCAAAAGCTGGAGACCAGCAGGACCATGCCCTGGTAGAAGCCACGAGGGAAGTCCTGGAACACATCGATTGGCCCTGTGAATTTCACCAAATATACGCAGAGTCCAATTTGGGGCTCAAGAGGCGAGTCTCCTCGGGACTCGATGAAGCCTTCACTCTCGTTGATGAAGCCATCATCCTTGAGGACGATTGCGTTCCATCACCCTCCTTCTTTCCCTACGCAACAGAACTGCTCGAGCGATACAGAACAGATGATCGGGTTGGACTTATCAGCGGGGCGCAGAGATTGAGGGGTAGATGGGAAACTGACAACTCTTATCTTTTTTCCAGGGATGTCCGAATCTGGGGCTGGGCTACATGGAGCCGAACCTGGAAAGCCTTTGCTGAGAGCGGAGACCTCGATGCGACCTGGATCGCGCCCGAAGCCAAGAATCTAGGGACCTTATTCGCCCCCGGTCCGCGACGGCGTTCGATGGTGTCGATGATGACAAACTCTGAGCGACTGGATTCGTGGGCCCTCCCCTTTGCGGTCCATTGCGCGCGAAAAGGATACCTCAACCCCATTCCGAGGGAAAATCTCGTTCACAACATTGGGTTGGGGGACGGAGCCACTCATACAGGTTTTGAAAACTACGTAGTCGATGTTCCGCGAGCTGAAATCCGGCTGCCGCTGAAGCACCCCAGCGACGTTGACTATGTATTCCCGGTGGACGAGTGGGAGTCGTCCACCGATTCGCACGAGTTTTATACCTACCCGCTAAGACATCCTCTCGATACTGTTCGACGCTTCTGGAGATACGCGCTCAAGCGTCTTGAAGGCCGGCGCGGCCGTCAACCCCTGTAGATTAGGGAAGGCCGTGTGCGACAGCGTACGGAAATGTGGGCGAAAGAAGACTTGTGAAAAAAGCTTTGATTACAGGAATTACCGGCCAGGATGGCAGCTACCTGGCGGAGTTGCTCATTTCCAAGGGCTACGAGGTGCACGGAATTGTCCGTCGTTCGTCCCTCCCCAACACAGGTCGGATTGATCATTTGCTATCCGACGCAGACATCGCAGATTCAGTGCTGTTTCTTCATTACGGCGATCTGAGCGACAGTTCACGTCTCGTCTCTCTGGTGACGCAAGTGCAGCCCGATGAGGTCTACAACCTGGCGGCGCAGTCCCACGTTCGGGTGAGTTTCGATGAGCCAGAACTGACAGGTGAGACAACTGGTTTAGGTTCCGTCAAGCTTCTCGAAGCTCTTCGCATCTCAGGCTCCCCGGCGCGGTTCTACCAAGCTTCCAGCTCAGAAATGTTTGGTGCCTCTCCCCCTCCTCAAAACGAAGAAACTCCCTTTTATCCTCGGTCACCGTATGGGGCAGCGAAGGTGTATTCCTATTGGATCACCAAGAATTACCGCGAGAGTTATGAAATGTTCGCGACGAACGGGATTCTGTTTAACCACGAATCTCCGAGGAGGGGCGAGACCTTCGTCACGCGAAAAATCACGCGAGCTGTTGCCCGAATTAAGTCGGGATTGCAGGAGAAGCTCTACCTTGGAAACCTCGATGCTGAGAGGGATTGGGGATACGCTCCGGAATACGTGAATGCGATGTGGATGATGCTCCAGGCCGACCAGCCGGATGATTTCGTCGTGGCGACTGGAACCCGTTATACAGTCCGAGACTTCGCGGAAATGGCATTCGGGCATGTCGGTCTTGATTGGCAAGAATTCGTTGATTTTGACGAGCGGTACTTGCGTCCCGCCGAAGTTGATTCCCTTGTGGGTGACTCATCGAAGGCTTCAGAATTGACGGGTTGGAAGCCCAAAGTCCTCACTCCAGAGCTAGCCAAAATAATGGTCGACGCCGACCTGAAGTACGTCCAGACAGCTGGATCGGCTTGGGTGGATGAACCTGCCTTTTTCTAGACTCCGAAGGACCACTCCCACGGGAGATTCCTCGGGGAGTGATTTCCGGAGCCTTCTTCGAGTTATTGAAACTTCCTGGTCGTTGTTGACTCGGAGAGAGAAGCAATTTTTTCTACTCCGTTTCTTCTTCCGCGCTGTCCTCAACGTGGTCGACATTGTCGCGATTGGCTTGATGGGGGTGCTCGGAGCTGTTACTGCTACCGGACTCTCGGGGACCACGCTCCAACTATTTGGGTACACGCTTCCTTCCCCCACCGCGGCGAACATCACCTTGCTGGTCGGGACAGTAGCTGGTCTCTTTGTCATCAAAGGTGGCATCGCGATTCTTTTTGACCGCTGGAACGCGGTTTTTCTTGCGGAAATTGAAATCAAGAACTCCGTCAAGTTATCTCGGTACCTGTTTGGGGGCTCACTCCATCGACTTCGTCGTCACTCTCGTGCGGAGATTCAGTTCTTGGCAGGTCCGGGAATCAGCGCGGCGTTCTCTGGAGTGCTGGGCTCAGCAACGGCCCTTGCCCTGGAAGGGTCTCTGTTTGTCTCGGTTTTTCTTATTGTTGGGCAGGCCCCGTTATCAGTTCCCCCGG
>JANQZS010000096.1 GCA_030728405.1 Candidatus Nanopelagicales bacterium
CTTGTCGGTGCCGGTGGAGGCTTTCTCGTTGTTCCCGCACTTGCCTTGCTCGGTGGGCTACCCATGCCTTACGCCGTCGCGACCTCGCTCTTGGTAGTTGCGATGAAATCATTTGCTGGTTTCTTTGGTTATGCCCTCACCTTCGGGGGCGATTCCTTCGTGAGTTGGAACCCCGAAACCCAGATCGACTGGTCCATCACGTTGATCATCACTGGCGCAGCTGTCATTGGTGCACTCGTCGGAAGCCGAGTAGTTGGCCGAATTCACCCAGACAAGCTACGCATTGCCTTCGGTTGGTTTGTTTTGGTCATGGCCGTGTTCATCCTGAGTCAGCAAGTTGGTGCCACAGTTATCGAGTTCGCTCAAGGTGGCGTGCTGAACATGCTCGAGGTGATTGCCGGTCTGCTCGTGATTATCGGCGTATTCACCTGGCTTATCCGCAGGCCAACCCAAGTGGCAATTGCCGATTTCGACGAGCCAATCAGTCCGCCTCCACCTCCTACCAGCGGGGCAAAGACTTCCCAGGATTGAGGATCCCGCGCGGGTCCCACGCATCCTTGATGCGCACATGCAGATCCCGCGACGGTTCGTCGAGTTCTTGGAAGAGTGCATGTTGCTTCAGGGATCCCACGCCGTGCTCCCCTGTGATGGAACCACCGCAGGCAAGGCCAACATCCAAGATTTCACCGAATGCCTTCATGGCTCGCTCTGCTGCAGCGCTATCTCCACGCGGTGTCACGATGGTGGGGTGCAAGTTCCCATCACCCGCATGACCAAACGTGGCGATCAGCACGTCATTGCGTTCAGCGATCTCTTGAAACTCGCGCATGCAACGAGCAAGTTCAGAGCGTGGAACTGCAACGTCATCAAGCAGCCAATCCCCCTGCGCTTCAAGTGCCGGGATGATCATGCGTCGGGCACCGAGCAACATCTCCGCCTCAGCAGGATCCTCTGACTGATACACCTCTGCAGCGCCAGCGCGCGCACAAATTTCTTGCACCAAAGTTGCATCGGCGTTGCCTGCATCGCCCGGGGTGTCTATCTGGATCAACAGCAAAGCTTCTGCAGAGGTATCGAGTCCCATCGGGCGCCAGTTCTCCACTGCGGTAATCGATGCTCGATCCATCACTTCAAGCATGCTTGGTGTTGTTGCGAGCATGATGTCGGCTGCTGCTTGGCCAGCGTGGGAAATATCCGCGAAGACGGCCACCACAGTTATCGCAGGTGCCGGGATCGGGCGGAGCCGCAGGCGCGCCATCGTGACAATGCCAAACGTTCCTTCGCTGCCCACCATCATTCCGGTGAGGTCATAGCCCGCAACGCCTTTCACGGTTCGCCTGCCAAGTTGGGTGATCCGGCCATCTGCAAGCACTACTTCTAGCCCAAGAACAGCATCTCGAGTCACGCCATACTTCACACAACACAAGCCGCCGGCATTGGTGTTGACATTTCCACCAATCGAGCAGTAGTCCTTACTCGCCGGGTCAGGCGCGTACCACATTCCGTGCTTGGCAACATGGTCGCGAAGTTCAGTATTAAAAATTCCAGGTTGGGTTTCGACGTAACCGTTGATCTGATCGACCAGAAGAACATCGCGCATCTTTTCAACGCACAGGATCAATGAACCATCAAGTGCATTGCTTCCGCCGGTAAGCCCAGATCCAGCACCGCGCGGCACCACGGGAACCCGATGCTCGTACGCGGCTTTCATCACCGCAGAAACTTGCTCCGTGGTGCGAGGAAAGACCACAGCAATCGGCTCACCGGCAGGAGTTCCGGTCGAGCGATCGCGCTGATAGGTGGGGAGTCGATCTGGGTCCGTCACCACGTCGCCATCGGCTAGGGCAACAGCGCAGGCCGCTAGGACTGCATCCTCAGGACTCACGAATGGAAGGGTAGTCAGTACCGCTTCCCCGCGTTGCGACCACACCGTGAAACGATGCCAGCATGAGTTCGATCCCTGTCATCGATGTTTCCGGCATCGGTACAGATCCTGGGATCGATGCAGACCTGGGCCGGGAATTCCTCTCCGCTTACGGCACCTGGGGTTTTGGATATCTCATCGGCCATCCCATCGATCAAACCCTGATCGACGCTGTCTTTGAACAATCACGCACGTTTCACGCGCAGCCGTCAACGGCTAAAAACAAGATTTTGGTGAACAAGCAGCATCGTGGCTTCATCCCGTTCAAAGGCTCCACCGACGTCAATTCATCTGTCGAAACGGTGACAAAGCCCAACCAGAGCGAGTCACTCATGCTGCTTCGTGACCTGCCTGCTGATCATCCGGAGGTGCTTGCGGGGAATTACCTGGCGGGTGCAAATCAATGGCCCAGTGATCTGCCCAACTTTGTCAATGTGATGACGCAGTACCAACAAGAGATGTGGAAATTCTCAAGCCAACTCATCGACGTGATTGCTCGTGCATTGAATGACGACGGATCGATGCGCGAGGCATTCGAGTCACCGACCACCTGGCTGCGTCTGCTGCACTATCCACCGCAGGATCCGCAATCTCCCTCCGATGAATTCGGCTCGGCCCCGCATACCGACTTCGGGGCAATCACCATGCTCGCCCAAGATGATGTGGGCGGGTTGAGCGTCAAGACGCCCGGTGGTGAGTGGGTCGATGTGCCACCGATGCCACATGCCTTCGTGATGAATGTGGGAGACATGCTCCACCGCTGGAGCAACGGACGGCTGCTATCCACTCCTCATCGAGTCACTAACCGGTCTGGCCTGGAGCGCTACTCCGTACCGTTCTTCTTCGATCCAAACGTCACCACCGTGATTAAGCCGCTGCCTTCATGCGTGGACAGTGCGCACCCACCCTTATTCACACCTCTCATATTTGGAGACTTCTTGCGCAACGAACTTGAGTCGTCATATGACAATCACAAGAGCGACGCATCATGAAGCAATCGATCAAACTCACGCTGATGCTTGTGGCAGCGTCACTTGCAGTTACCTCTCTTGCCGGATGCGGTCGCGATGTGCCGGCCTCGAGCCAGATAGGCACCACGGTCATCGCCCCTGATGATCGCGTGAAGCTCGAGGGCATTGAAGGACTGACCTCCGACGGAGAAGAGATCGCTCTCGCTGATTTTTCCGGTCGCGTGGTAGTGCTCAACGGGTGGGCAACCTGGTGCGCTCCGTGCCGCGAAGAGATGCCCGATCTTGTTATTGCCGATGAAACTTTCGATGACA
>JANQZS010000097.1 GCA_030728405.1 Candidatus Nanopelagicales bacterium
CCAGAAGTCTCACTGGATGTCGACGGTGGTGGACAACCCTGCGCAGCGGTTCGGGGAGGGGCCGGAGATTTTCCACTACTCCCCCGTGGGGCCTGAGCCGCGACTGATGGCTGACTGCTCGCTCCTCACCGGGCTGCCTGAGTAACCGGAGGTCGTTTAATCATTTGGGGTACGGGAGCACGAGGACGCGGCTCGAACGGCCCAGCTGATCGTCTCTACGGTCAACTCCAGACGAAAGCGCTTTACCTGAGGGCAGGCTCCCCGTGACTACACTTGTGGATAGCCTAAGGCGTCTTCGGGCTGCGGCGTAAGACTTGCTGACGAAACGTAGATGGACTCATGATGGGCTGAGTCTTGTGGATGACGTTGTGGCAATTTGGGCATAGAGGCACCAGATCTCGAATCGGGTCAAGCCTGTAATTCCGGCCTCCCCGCACACTCATCGGGACCACGTGATGGACATGGATAGCTCGTCCGCCCAGCTCCGAACCGTAGATCTTTGAGAGATCCACGTCGCAGGCTGCGCACGATTGCCATGAT
Organism: Candidatus Nanopelagicales bacterium; assembly: GCA_030728405.1. Classification (GTDB taxonomy): domain Bacteria; phylum Actinomycetota; class Actinomycetes; order S36-B12; family S36-B12; genus CAIXFB01. The sequence goes on from JANQZS010000097.1 coordinate 541, forward strand.
GTGCGAGGCATACGGATCGCGCCCGTGGGTCCCTCTCGTATCGATTGACACGAATCGTGCGCACCGAACCTTCCCAGCACTCCCCCGGCTCAAGCTCCCCAGGGCTTCGCTCTTCAGCATCGGGGGCAGACGCGCGCCAGACTTCGTAGACGCGATCTAGGGCTTCTGGTGCGACAGGGAAGCCGCTACCCCTGATCCCTTTGAGCCATGGAATGGATGGTTCCCGCCGGTGAAGCTCCGGAACCGCAACGACATCATCCACCGGACTCAGTTCAAGCCACCTCACGCCAACGTAATGCGTCAGCTTGGAGGAATCTTCGTAGTGAGTATCCACAAATGGCTTCTCAGTCACGCGTCCGTAGCCGACTAGTCCACGACCATGTCGCCGACCCTGGACCAACCGGAAGCACTGAGTTCCAACCTCAATGTTCGCTCGACGACCTACGCTCCAAAACCCATCCGAATGGCCACGAGAATCGATCTCAGCACGCGCCGCCTCATAGTCATCAAGGGGCCAAGCGTTCGGGTTGTCCCGATTCCATCCCAGGATGACACCCTCTGTAATGACCGACTGCTGCTTGCTTGACTTGGCCACGTTTGCCCCCGAATGTCATTGTTCATTAGTCCCACAGATGACGGTCACAACCTGCTGAATTGCAGCCGCGTCTAGAAAACAACCGCAACCTACATCTTCAGCAGACCCCCCACACTTGCTAGCGTGGTTTACGGAAGTTCGCCATAAACGACAGGCAAGGAGCACAAATCCCGCAAGCGCCCTAGGGTCGATCTATCGGTACTGCAACCCGATGCAAGAATTCCTCCGCGGACATCACCGGCAAGCCTCGCTGCCGAGCCTTTTGCGCCTTTCCTGACGTCGTCGCCGGATCCGCAGCGACGACCAAGTCGCACGTCTTGGTCACGCTTGCTACGGGCTGAAGCCCATTGGCAGCGGCAATTGCCTCGAGCTCCCCTCTCTCCCATGTGCGTCCCTCCAGAACTACCTTGCCCGTGAAGCACACCCTGAGATCCGTGAGGCTTGTCGGCGCTATGGGAGCCGAAGGATGCGAGAGCTCTGGAAGATCAAGCTGAAGGGCGGCCGCCACACTGGACATCAAGTCCAACTCCGCCTTTGAGATGATCCCATCTCGCTGAGCCGCCGCTACCAGAGACGCGAGATAAGAGTGATGGAGTTGTTGTTGGCGATGGGCATCAATCTCATACATGGACGCCATCTCGCCGAGCGCCCTGTACTCGTCCGAGGTGAGAACCAGATCATCAAGGTAGGCGTCTAGGACGTGCAGGTAACTCATCTCAAGCTCGTCAGACGTGGGATACCGGACGCGGAAGCGAGAGGGAGAGAGTGGCAGAGTTTGCATGTCAGACGTACCCCGCCGCAGGGTGCGAGGCACCGTGGCGGGGACATCAGTGAGCACTTGGAAGGGATCAGCATCAGTCTCGCCTACCAACATTGCGAAGAGCTGAGCTGTTGCCCTGGCATCTGTCAGGGCACGATGCTGGCTGTCGATCACAATTCCGAGTCGTTCGCAAGCGATGTCAAGCCTCTCTCCAGACAGCTTTAGTGTGCAGACACCCCGGCCGGAATCGACATCGATTCCCGATCGGCTGAACTCCTGCAGCAAGAATCGGCGGTCAAAGGGGAGGTTATGGGCCACGATTACATTGCCTCCGAGGACCCTCGTGAGCGTGGCGGCCACTTCATCGAAAGTGGGAGCCGCCTCCACCATGTTCGGCGTGATCCCGTGCACGTGAACAGCGCCAATATCCCTCATGGGGTTTAGGAGTGTCTCGAACTCGTCGACGACCGACAGATCTCTGGCGTCAAGCACGACCACGGCGATTTCAACCACCCTGTCGCTCTTGCCGAAACCGGTTGTTTCAACATCAACTACCGCAAACTTTGTCACTGTCCCCCCAGAACTTGAGGCTTCGACCGCGTGTTCAGTATGGCTTCTGAAAGGTGAGTTGGATGCGGATATCCTCGCATCAACGTCCCATCAGAAATCCCGCTTATTCCGGCTCCGCGTGCGCCTCTCCTTGTCGTCGCGCCCACGCGAGGTGAGGTTGATGTCCTCGGCCATCGACTTCATGGCGAGGTGGCGGTCGCGCTCCTGGGCTCCCTTGGCGAGCCGGTCGAGCTGCTCGGCCTCCTCGGTCAGCCGCTCGCGGATCGGTGCATTCTCCGGGACGGTGGGGTCGATCTGACCGAGGAAGTCCGCCACCGACGTCGCCTGGGCCTGCATGAGGCCGACCGCCTTGTCGGTATCGCCTGCGTAGAGCGCCTCGGACGCCTCGCGCTTGACCTTGGTGGTCTCGGCAAGCAGCCGGGCGGACGCCACCGTCGGATTGGGAACGCGCCCGGCAGCCTCATCACCGGGGACAACGTTGACCATCACCGGCCAGGTGACTACCTGCTGAAGCAGGTCGGGCATCGCGACGTACTCGATCGCGATCTGCGCGAGCTCATGCAGGCCGAGGGCGGCGAGCGCAGGCACCGGGAAGTGGAGCAGGAGTTGACGCTCCTCTCCGGCGTAGAGGTCACCCAGCGGGACGACCACGTGCTTGACACCGTCAGCATCAGCCTCGACCCAGCGCGGGACGTCGTGGAGCGTGCCGATGCGATCGACCA
>JANQZS010000098.1:0-1618 GCA_030728405.1 Candidatus Nanopelagicales bacterium
GGAACGCCTATGTGCGCTTTCGGACGCACTTCGCGGACTTCGTCGGCAGGAGCGTTTTCCATTGCCATCTGCTTTTCCACGAAGATCACGGCATGATGGGTGTCTTCGACATCGTTGACTCCCGCGGCCGTGGCGCAGGCGCTAACCAGAGGCTGCCTACCCACTCGCACTGAACCCGTATCCACGTCAAGTAAGCGGGGCCTCGCCTGCAGGAGGATTCATGGCAGTGTTTCGGGGTCGCCTGATCCTTACGGTTTGCCTGGCCGCGAGTTCCACGTCAGTGGTCTCCGCTGGCATGACCTACCTACTCGTTCCGCTACTTGGAGACCTCGGCATTGCCCAGGACGAGGCGCTCAACGCCTTGGTCATCCCGGGTATCGGGGCACTCCTGCTTGTCTTTGTTGCGGGGGTGATTGGATCACGTTTTGGTGAGCGGCGCACCATCGGTGTCGCCGCTTCGACCTATTTCGCCGGTGCGCTGCTCGTAGCCATAGCGCCGAATCTCAGTGTGGTGACATTGGGTCTGCTCATCGTCAGTTGTAGTGGAATCACCTTGGCCATTGTTTCGCTGAGTCTTTTGAATTCCCGGATCACTGAGCCAGCACATCGAGCAACCGCCTTCGCCACCCTGGGAATGGTGGTGCCGGCGGTCTTCATTACCGTTCCCATTCTCTCCGGCGCAATCGCGCAATTCGCCTCTTGGCGTTGGATTCCTGTGCTGTGGGCGGCGCTTGCTGCATTCATCGTGCTTGCCGCCGTTGTCCTCCTCGAACCCATGGATCGTTCCAAACAGCGTCAGGAGTTCGTCTCACCGATCCTCGCGGGACTCCTTCTCGCTGCCGGACTTCAGGTCCTCAACAACTGGCCCACCGGAGGATTGCTGAGTTTACGCGTGTGGATTCCGCTCGCGGTGGTCTCTGCTTCTCTCGTGGGCTTCCTCTATGCAAGACGCCGCGTGGTGTCACCCTCGTTGACGCTGGCTCCGCTGCGATCGCGCGCGACTTTGCCGTTGCTCGTAATCATGATGCTCTTCCCGTTAGCAAACATGTTCTTCTACATCTCGCTTGGTTGGCAGTACCTGTTCGGTCTCAGCCCTCTACAAACGGCGGTAATGCTCATCCCCCTACAACTAACGTCTATCGTTGGAGCGCGGTTCATTGCTGGTCCGATGGTCAAGGCGTACGGCATCTATCGATCTGGTCTGGTGATGCTTTCCGCGTACATCATCGCGAGTTTCATGTTGTTGATGATTTCACCTACAGCTCCGGGGTGGATGCCCATGCTCGGGACAAGTGTCTGGGCGGGCACCTTTTGTGGAGTCTCGGTCGTGTTGAGCAACGCGTTCATGAGTTCACGTCCGGCGAGCGAATCTGGCAACACGTCGTCTTATCAGAAGGCGGCGGCCGCCGTGTCTTCGAGCCTAAGTGTCCTCGTGATTGCTCCTTTAGTACTTGTGACAATCAGCAATGTCCTACAGGGGCAACTGATTGAGGAGGGAGCCTCACCGCTCTTCGCAGCTTCATTGACCGAATCCATCCAAAACAGCGCAAGCCCATCCGAACAGGCGTCCTTGTACAGCACTGAGTTGCCGGGAGACGAGCCGTTGCAGGAGCTGCAC
>JANQZS010000098.1:1628-3145 GCA_030728405.1 Candidatus Nanopelagicales bacterium
ACGCTGAAGCCCTCATAGCAGGACTGCGCGTCGACGCCCTCACCGCGGGCGGTCTCGGCCTGGTATGTCTCGGGCTTTTCGCTTACGCCCGCCCCGGGCGCCTTCGTGTGTACGTCGCAGAGTCAACCAAGGTTAAGTAGTGCTCGCTTCAGCTCGGAGCATGAGTAACCCCGCATCAACCTCTGCAATGTGAGGAGCAAATGGGGATCCAGCGGCTGACCGATTGTCCGCGGTGCGATCGTTGTCACCGATTGCGCGCAACGCGTCGCGAGTTATGTCTCAGCTCCCAAGGTGACGGCCCTTCACGGTTCCCATGAGTGAGTGTTTTCACTCACTCGAACTGAGGGTCAACTGATTAGCGCGCTACGGTTATTACGTGATTGCAGAAACGAAAGCGAGTACTTCGGATCCGAGAGTTCGACGCGCGGGCTGGTCGCTCGGCTCAACCTGCCCGTTCGGCTGCAAGCATTGCTACACCGCAGTGAGTCGATCGACCGCCGGAGAGATCACCGTCGAGCAGATTCACCAAGTCATTGATTCCTTTGCCGAACTCGGTGTTGAGTCAGTTGTCCTCGGTGGAAATGAGCCGATCTATGCCGGTAGCTCTGACCCGAAGGCATCGCTGCTCCCGTTGATTATCGACAGTCTCGTGGCGGCCGACATTAAGCCGATACTCATCACATCGGGGCTGACAACCCGGTTTCTCAAGATGCATTTTGCCGACAAGATCCCGCTATTGGCGGCCATGGTGATCAGTCTTGATTCTCCCAATGCTGAAGACCACAACGCCAACCGCGGGGCACCACTATTTGACATTGCCAGGCAAGCAAATTGCACCAGTGCAGAGCACGGTGTACCAACGCTCATTTGCGTTACGCCGACGAGGGCGAATTTTTCCGTAGAGTCCCTCGACGGCTTCATCGCACTTTCCAGTGAGTGGGGAGCCCTGCTGCGTATGAATACATACAAGAGCGCTGCGGGACTGGATGACCCCCAGGCCGTCAGCATTGAGCAGTACTGGACCGGCTTCGGTCATCTGGTCGAGCGGTGCACCACATTGGTGGTTGACGAACCGCCACTATTTCCTTGGTTCGACCGCACCGCGCCGCCTAACTGCGGTCGATCCTCTATTCGGGTCGGATTTCCCACAGTGCAAGGGGAGATCCCAATTACTCCTTGCCAGTACCGCCCGGAATTTGCCAGCCATGGCTATGGAGGCCCAATGAAGTCGCCGGCTGGGCGAAATCGTTTGTGTATCGATTACCTGGCCTATGGCAACCCCCCATTTACACCTGCTTCAGCTCTGGTCGATAGCTCGCCGACAGCCGATCTCTTTACCGACTACTTGTGCACGTGGGTCGGTCAACCGAGATAGCGAGCAAAGCCTGAAGTTATTCCAAGCGCCTGACAACTGTGCGTGGCTTGTGCGCATTCGAATCTAATGACCTATATGAGTTGTTGCGACCTCAAGTCTGGGCCGGCATGTCCGGACTCCTCATTGTTGAAGGCGGCGCCGC
>JANQZS010000099.1:0-665 GCA_030728405.1 Candidatus Nanopelagicales bacterium
CCGCGGGTCGTGGGAGTTCCCTCGACTAAGGGCACTTTGACCGCATCGTGACGTCGTCGCCTTTGGTCGCTGTACTTGACTACGGCTCGGGAAATCTCCTTTCTGCTCAACGAGCGTTGATGAGAGCAGGAGCCGAGGTCATTGTCACGGCTGATCCAGACATTGCCATCGAGGCTGATGGCCTTGTTGTTCCTGGAGTGGGTGCATTCGCTGCCTGTATGTCGGGAATCCGCGAGATTCACGGCGATGTGATTGTTGACCGGCGCCTTGCAGGTGGCCGACCAGTTCTCGGGATCTGCGTGGGCATGCAGGTGATGTTCGCGCGTGGCGTCGAGCACGGCGACGACGTTGCGGGCCTTGACCAGTGGCCAGGGGTAGTTCAGCGGCTCGATGCGCCGGTTTTGCCACATATGGGTTGGAACACGGTGGAAGCACCGCCTCATTCGATTCTCTTTGAAGGAGTCGAGCAGGAGAGCTTCTATTTCGTACATTCCTATGCGGTGACTTCGTGGAATTTGTCTGACGGCGACCCGAATCGAACGCCGCCGTCTGTGACCTGGACCGAGTACGGCCAGCGATTCGTTTCGGCGGTTGAAAATGGTGCGCTGATGGCCACGCAGTTCCATCCAGAGAAGTCCGGTGACGCCGGAGCCCATGTGCTGCGC
>JANQZS010000099.1:675-15270 GCA_030728405.1 Candidatus Nanopelagicales bacterium
TCTCATGGCTCAGTGGGTAGGGTAGGAGGCGTGAAAAAGCCCACTTTTGACCTTTTGCCCGCTGTCGACGTTGCTGACGGCAAAGCCGTTCGCCTCGTTCAGGGCAAGGCCGGAACAGAAACCACATATGGCACTCCACTTGATGCGGCCCTTTCGTGGGTTGAGCAGGGCGCCGAGTGGATTCACCTGGTGGATCTCGATGCGGCTTTTGGTCGCGGGTCCAATGCCGAATTGATAGCTCAGGTGGTGCACAGGGTTCGCGGCGATGTCAAAGTGGAGTTATCCGGTGGCATTCGCAACGACGAAACCCTCAAGGCGGCACTTGCCACGGGATGCACTCGAGTCAACCTAGGGACCGCCGCACTGGAGGACCCAGATTGGACAGAGCGCGTTATTGGCGAATTCGGAGATCGGATCGCAGTGGGCCTTGACGTTCGTGGCACCACACTTTCGGCGCGAGGCTGGACCGAAGACGGTGGCGATTTGTGGGAAACTATTGGCCGCCTGGATGTGGCAGGTTGCGCTCGTTACGTAGTTACTGATGTTGCGAAAGATGGGACCATGCACGGCCCGAATTTTCATTTACTCAAAGAGGTGTGTCACGTCACCTCAAAGCCGGTGGTCGCATCAGGTGGCATCGCGCGACTAGAAGATCTGCACAAGCTGGTTGACATGATGGACATCGGCATCGAGGGAGCAATCGTCGGTCGCGCTTTGTACGAAGGCGCTTTCTCGCTTGCAGAAGCGATCGTTGCCATCGAGCCCCGTTTTGATCCTTACGAATGGGGTCCTCCGCGCCCGTGAGCCTTTCGGTTCGTGTGATTCCTTGCCTCGACGTGGATGCCGGTCGAGTGGTCAAGGGTGTGAATTTCGAGAATCTTCGTGATGCGGGCGATCCCGTCGAGCTTGCAGCCGCCTATGACCTAGCCGGTGCTGATGAACTCGTCTTCCTCGATATCACAGCATCCAGCGGCGATAGATCCACCATGTTTGACGTGGTTCGTCGTACGGCTGAATCCGTTTTTATACCGTTAACCGTTGGTGGCGGAGTAAGACACGTCGACGATTTTGATCGACTACTCCGAGAAGGCGCAGACAAAGTGAGCGTCAATACTTCTGCGATCAACGATCCTGAGTTACTAGATCGGGCGGCTCGCAGATTCGGTGCGCAGTGCGTTGTTTTGTCCGTTGATGCCCGAAGGTGCCCAGATGGAGTACACACCCCAAGTGGATTCGAGGTCACCACACACGGCGGGCGCACAAGTACCGGCATCGATGCTCTCACCTGGGCTCGTGAAGGGGCAGATCGGGGAGCAGGAGAGATTTTGCTCAACTCGATGGATGCAGATGGCACCAAAGATGGATTCGATCTTGAACTCATCGCTCTCGTTCGCGCAGAGGTGCAGGTTCCGATTATCGCTAGTGGGGGAGCCGGCACACCGCAGCACTTCGTAGAGGCAGTGCGCGCTGGAGCCGATGCGGTCCTGGCAGCAAGTGTTTTTCACTTTGGCACAGTCTCGATTGCCCAGGTGAAGGACGCGTTGGCTGACGCTGGGTTTGAGGTACGACGCACGATCCCAAAGCTGGGCTAATAGCGCCCGAGAACCGGCACCGGCACAATGAGGGCATGTCTTTCGAGCCGCTACCCGATGTGGATTCCTTTGTAGCCGCCGTCTCGTTCGGACCTGGGGGCCTGGTTCCGGTCATTGCCCAGCAGTGGGATTCACGTGAGGTGCTCATGATGGCCTGGATGGATGAGTCTGCCCTTCGGGAAACTATCGCCACCGGCAGCGCAACATACTTCTCCCGCAGCAGGCAAAGCAGGTGGGTTAAGGGCGAAACCTCAGGCCATGTGCAGAGTGTGAGAGATATTCGAATCGACTGCGACGGCGACACCCTTTTATTGGTGGTGGATCAAACTGGTGCTGCTTGTCACACCGGGGATCACACGTGCTTTGAACACGAAGGTGCGCGGTGAGTGCACCTGCATTGGGAGTCACGACTCCAGACCTGGCCGGGTTCTTAGATCAAGCACAAAATTCTCGAGTCATTCCGGTGGTCCGCAGACTTCTGGCTGATGGCATGACCGCCGTTGGGTTGTTCGAGGCGTTATGTGAAGACCGCGCCGGAACTTTTCTGTTGGAGTCTGCTGAACAAGGTCGCACCTGGTCACGCTATTCCTTTGTGGGTGTGCGAAGCGCTGCGATGCTCACTGAAGCGAATGGGCAGACAGTATGGTCAGGGCGAGTGCCCGCCGGGCTCAGCAATGATCTCGATCCACTCGTCGCTTTGCGCGAGTCTGTCGAAACGTTGAGAACCACGCCGCTGCCTGGACTGCCGCCATTAACGGGTGGTTTCGTTGGCTTTATTTCCTATGACGCGATCCGGCGCTGGGAAAGAGTGCCAGATCGGCACGAGAACATCCTGAATATCCCCGAACTCGGCTTTCTTCTCGCCACTGATTTAGCGGTTTTGGATCATGCCGATGGCACAGTTCTCTTGATTGCTAATGCAATCAATTACGACGCCTCCGATGAGCGCGCTGAGGCTGCATGGGCAGATGCAGTTCAGCGACTCGATGACATGCAACAAGCCCTCGTTTCCCCCCGGCGTCTCGCTGTTTCGACGTTTTCTGAATCCGATCGCGGCACAGTGCATGCGCACACCTCGCATGCGGAGTACACCGCGAATGTCGCCAAGATTCAGGAATACATCCGCGGTGGTGACGCATTTCAGGTCGTTCTCTCTCAGAGATTTAGCGTTCCGTGCCCAGCATCGTCTCTTGATGTATATCGGGTGCTCCGTTCGACCAATCCAAGTCCGTACATGTACCTCGTCCGGCTGCCAAAGTTTGATTCGGAATCGGCAGGCGAAAACCAGACCCTTGACCCTGCAGTGTCTTTCGACATCGTCGGATCATCACCGGAAGCATTGGTAACAGTCGTTGATGGGATGTGCACTGTTCACCCCATAGCTGGGACCCGCGCGCGGGGTGCCACACCTGCAGCTGACGTGCAATTGGCCGAGGATTTGTTGAATGATGCCAAAGAACGAGCTGAGCACGTGATGCTGGTTGATCTCGCCCGCAATGATCTCGGCCGCGTCTGCGCATCTGGTTCAGTGACGGTTGATGAATTCATGTCAGTTGAGCGCTACTCGCACGTCATGCATCTCGTTTCTACTGTTACTGGCGATTTGGCTGATGGCCGTACGGCATTTGATGCTCTGGCAGCAACTTTCCCGGCAGGTACGCTCTCCGGGGCACCCAAACCCCGAGCCATGGAGATTATCGACGAACTCGAAACTCTCCGTCGAGGTGTGTACGGAGGGTGCGTCGGATACGTCGATTTTGCGGGGAATCTAGACACCGCGATCGCTATTCGGACTGCGGTGATCAAGGATTCCGTGGCGCATGTTCAATCTGGCGCCGGAGTTGTAGCGGACTCAAATCCTGATTCCGAGGCAGCCGAGTGCGTCAACAAAGCGGCGGCGGTCCTCCGGGCAGTGGCTACCGCCTCCACCATGACTCCGCTGGGCTTTGAGTAGGTGGATTGTCATGAGTAGGTCTCGGGAGTACGGACTGACTCTTTGCGCAATCGTCGTTGGTGCTGGGGTTGCATTGTTTTCCCTTAATCGCGCGTGGCTGATCACAACCGAGCCTGTCTTGCCAGGTGCTACGAACGCTGTGCTTGAAGAGGCATTCACGGGGGCGCAAATGTTGACGGGTGCATCGGCCGCTTCGTGGGCAGCCCTGATGTGTGCTCTCGCGGTTGTGGCCACTCGGCGGGTCGGGAGAGTGCTTGCCGGGATCGTGATTGCGTTGGCCGGACTTTACCTCGCAATCCAGAGCGCACGCTTCCCAGCTGCATTTGGCGAGCAAGGTTCGATTTCTAGTTGGTGGATCCCCGCGATGATCGCGGCAGTGGTCTTGTTGCTGAGTGGGGCGTTAGTCATTGTGCGTGGCGGGGTGTGGCCCATTTTGAGTCGACGTTACGAACGAGGCGCCAAACCGCCGGAACAGGAGTCTGCATGGGAAGCGCTAGATGCTGGGCGCGATCCCACACTTGCTGATGATTAGATGGGGTTATGACTACTCCAGATCATGACTATCACGGGTCCACTCCAGCGGCCTGGACGCTTGTGGCCATCATCACGTTGGCCTTCACCGTGGGAACGCTCGCCTTGATTTTGGGGAATTGGCCAATGTTCTGGGTGGGCGTGGCACTGGTAGCTGTGGGCGGCATTGTTGGCAAAGTAATGTCGATGATGGGCTTAGGAAAGCCGGGCATCGGCCGCAAGTCCAAGGTTTCGTAATTCCCGAGCATTCTTTACGAGCCTCTTACCTGTCCAGGGCCCTCTCCAGACCTAAATCTGGGACGCTTGAGCGGTGAGTTCACTGGGCCTGTCATCCACATCTGAATCGGCACGCGGTGTCATCTTGGTGGTTGAGGATGAAAAAGCGATTGCGGATTTACTCCGCCTCTACCTCTCCCGAGAAGGTTTCGGCGTGCATGTAGCCGTCGATGGAGTTGAGGCCTTGCACGCTGCTCGAACCCTGCATCCGGCAGCGATAGTTCTCGATGTCGGCTTGCCACTTATCGATGGCACGGAGGTGTGTCGGCAACTGCGTGGTGAGGGGAACTGGACTCCTGTGCTCTTCTGTACGGCGCGCGATGACGAAGTGGATCGCATTCTTGGTCTTGAACTTGGTGCAGATGACTACATCACCAAGCCATTTAGCCCCCGGGAACTTGTTGCCCGAGTGAAATCTGTTGTGCGAAGGTCGGTGCTCGCAGCACAAAGCGATGCCCCGCTTGTCATGGGCCAGGTGCGCGTTGATCTAGCGACCAGGCGCGTTGACGTGGCGGGGGCGCCCGTCGCACTCACCGCGACCGAATTCGATCTACTTGCGCATTTGCTATCGCAGCCATCGCGGGTGTTGAGTCGTGAGCAATTGCTCTCCGAGGTGTGGGGTTACGCCGCGGTCGTTGGAACCCGAACTGTGGATGTTCATATTGCTCAGTTGCGCGCAAAATTAGGTGAGCACAGTCCTATCCGCACCGTGCGTGGGGTCGGTTACTCGGCAGAACCAGATGCGCGTGAATAACCTCCCACCTCGAACCACCTTGACCACGAGAATCGTTCTTCTCACCTCGGTCGTTGCCGTCATCGTCGCAGTAATCGCCGGCCTAGTTTCCTATCCCTTAGCTCAATCAGCTGCCCAGAGTCAGGCTCAAGGTGCTCTCGCTCGCCTCGCTGATGTGACGGCCGCTTCACTTGAACGAGGCTTGGAAAATGATCGGCCAGGGCGTCCGCTCCCTCGAGCGATCGTTGATACGTTGCGAAGTGAACGGATTACCGGCTACCTCATCGAGGCGGGAGCGCAAATCCCACCTGAGCTCGACGAAATTTCGCTGGAACCACTTCGTGATGGCAATGCGCTTTCAACGAAGGGCCAAGTAGCGGGAGATCCGGTTCTCGTTGAAGCGAGAGTCCTGATAAATGGTGGAGTCGTAGTACTCATTCAACCGTTCACGGTTGCTGGTGAATTCGCGATCCGGGCGCTAGTCCGTTTCGCAATTGCACTGATCGCAGGGCTTATCGTCGCGATTCCGATTGGCTACTTTGTGGCAAGACGACTCATCCGCCCACTGCGAGCTGCCCGGGAGGCCGCCGATCACATGGCTGGAGGAGAGCGCGACGTGCGCCTCGTGCCGGAAGGGCCGGTGGAAATTGCCGCAATTGCGGAGGCGCTCAACTCATTGAACAGTGCCCTAGTTCTTTCTGAAGGAAGGCAACGAGACTTTCTGTTGTCGGTATCGCACGAACTGCGCACCCCCTTGACCGCTGTTCGTGGCTACGGTGAGGCACTTGCAGATGGCGTGATTCCGAACGCTGACATTGCACGCACTGGGATCACCATCGGAGCCGAAGCGACACGATTGAATCGACTTGTCACAGACCTGCTAGATCTTGCCCGACTCGGTGCTGTTGATTTTCCCTTTGAGATGCATCGGGTCGATGTTCGCCAGTTAGTGCTTGACGCAGGCGAAGTATGGAAATCGCGATGTGATCCGGTCGGAGTCGACTTCACCACGCAGACACCCAAGGATGAGCTCGTTGCGACTACCGACCCCGTGCGCCTGCGGCAGGTGATCGACAACCTCATGGAGAACGCGCTCAGGGTCACGCCCGAGGGTCAGCACATTGTGCTTGCCCTCATCGCAGCCCAAGACACCTTCTCAGTTGAGGTGCGAGATTCAGGGCCAGGGCTCCAACCGCAAGATGCCGACGTGGCCTTCGAACCGGGTGTGCTCTACGAGCGTTATCGGGGTGTGCGCCCGGTAGGAACAGGAATAGGTCTAGCTCTTGTGGGGCGACTGTCCCGTGGACTTGGTGGATCCGCAAAAGTGGGTACGGCCCCAGAAGGTGGAGCGGCCTTCCTTGTCAAGTTCCCCATTTCGCGCACAATGGTGGAGTGAGCACTCTCCAGCGCATCGCTCCGGCACTTGGAACCGGCGTCTTCGTTGCCGTGGCTGCTGCCTATATCTGGGCGGTCAACCCAAATGAAGGCGGTCTCTATCCGGTGTGCCCAACCCAAGCCATATTGGGTATCGATTGCCCAGCCTGCGGGGGTCTTCGGGGAAGCCATGCGCTACTTCGTGGCGACCTAGCTGGTGCTGCGGATAACAACATCCTGCTCTTTCTTTTAGTTCCAGTTCTGGCGTTTGTGTGGTGGCGTTGGCTCGTTGCCTCATGGAAGGCCACACCAGAAATGGGCTCAACCCAATCCCATGCCCCAGAGGAGTCAACGTCGAAGCTCTTGATCATCACCCTGATTGTCGTTCTCGTTTTTGGTGTGGTGCGAAACTTCTTGCCCTACCTCGGATCGGGTATCGGCTAATGGGATAGGTAGCCTTCGACTGTGAGTGTTCTTGATGACATCGTTGCCGGTGTGCGCGAAGACGTCGATGCGCGCAAAGCATCGGTGACACTCGACGAACTCAAATCTCGAGCCGAGCGGCAAGTGCCAGCCCTCGAGGTTGTGAGTGTCCTTTCTGGCGAAGACGTGTGCGTGATTGCAGAAGTCAAGCGCTCAAGTCCCAGTAAAGGTGAATTGGCGAAAATCACGGACCCTGCAGCACTCGCAGCCGAATACGAGGCGGGTGGTGCGCATGTCATAAGTGTCTTAACCGAGGAGCGTCGGTTCGGCGGAAGTTTGGCTGATCTCGCCAAAGTTCGAGCAGCCGTTGATATACCCATCCTCCGCAAAGATTTCATCGTCACCAGTTACCAACTCTGGGAGGCGAGGGCTTTTGGTGCCGACCTAGCGCTACTGATCGTCGCCGCGCTCGATCAAGAGGCGCTTGTCAGCCTCATCGAGCGCACCATCAGTCTGGGCATGACCCCATTGGTAGAAGTCCACGACGAAGAAGAAATCACTCGAGCTCTTGCCGCCGGGGCGGTTGTCATTGGAGTGAACGCACGTAACTTGAAAACCCTCGAGGTTGATCGCGGTGTGTTCGCCCGCGTGAGTCCACTCATTCCTGACTCCTGCGTAAAGATTGCTGAATCCGGTATTCGTGATCCCCGAGACCTCATCGCATACGCAGAAGCCGGAGCGGATGCAGTGCTGGTCGGGGAAGCCCTCGTAACGGGTCGTGATCCTCGGGCCGCTGTTCATGACTTGGTCACTGCCGGCGCGCACCCTGCCCTCCGAAGCGGCAAGATAAACCCATGACGATCAATCAGGAGCGGATCGAGGAGGTTACAGAAGCGCTGCCGGGCCATTTCGGTCCCTACGGTGGTCGATTCGTACCCGAAGCCCTCACGGCTGCACTCGATGAACTTGATGCTGCCTTCCGGGCTGCCATGACTGATCCGGCCTTCGCGAAAGAGCTCTCTGACTTAGAGCGGGATTACACCGGTCGACCATCGATCATGACCCGGGCGCATCGCTTTGCAGAGTATTGTGGGGGTGCTCATATCTACTTGAAGCGCGAAGATCTCAACCACACCGGTTCGCACAAAATCAACAACGTCTTGGGCCAAGCTTTGCTCACCCGACGGATGGGCAAGAAGCGAGTCATTGCCGAGACCGGGGCCGGGCAGCATGGCGTCGCCTCAGCCACGGCCGCTGCACTTCTCGGTTTGGAATGCACCGTCTACATGGGCGAAGAAGACACCAAGCGGCAGGCGCTCAACGTTGCTCGCATGAAATTACTTGGCGCTGATGTTATCCCGGTCACTACCGGCAGCCGCACCTTGAAAGATGCCATCAATGAGGCGATGCGCGATTGGGTCACCACCGTGGATCGAACCCACTACCTCTTGGGCACAGTTACTGGCCCAGCACCTTTTCCAGAGATGGTGCGCACGTTCCATTCCGTCATTGGGCGCGAAGCACGCGAGCAGATCCTGACACTTGAAGGTCGTCTTCCTGATGCGGCGGTTGCATGCGTGGGTGGTGGTTCGAATGCGATGGGCCTTTTCAGTGGTTTCATGGATGATGAATCGGTACAGCTTCGTGGGTATGAGGCAGGGGGGGAGGGCGTCGAAACCGGTCGGCACGCTGCTCGCTTCGCGGCTGGCACGCCCGGTGTTTTGCATGGCGCCCGCACCTATGTGATGCAAGACGAATGGGGTCAAACCATTTCCTCCCATTCGATCAGCGCTGGCCTCGATTACCCGGGCGTTGGCCCCGAGCATGCGTGGCTCCACGACACTGGCCGGGCGATTTACGAAGCAGTAAATGACGATGAAGCCATGAATGCTTTTCAGATCCTGAGCAAAACCGAAGGCATCATTCCGGCCATTGAAACCGCGCACGCGCTTGCGGGGGCAATGCGTCTGGGTCAGGAATTGGGGCCTGACTCTCTGATCGTTATTAACCTTTCAGGCCGTGGAGATAAAGACGTGGAGACGGCTGCCCGCTGGTTCAACATTCCGTTGGGCGATAGATAGTGAATCCACGTTTGGCTGCGGTCTTTGAGACCGCAGCGGCTGAAGACCGGGCCGCACTCATCGGTTATCTTCCGGCCGGATTCCCTGATCACACGTCGAGTATTGAACTGTTCAACGCAATGACTGATGCCGGCGTCGACGCCATCGAGGTCGGCTTGCCGTACTCGGATCCGCTCATGGATGGGCCGGCCATTCAAGAGGCGGTCAGCATTGCTCTTAAATCTGGCACAACAACCGATGTTGTTCTCGATATCCTCGAACAGATTTCGGCCCACGGGGCCACGGCGCTGGTGATGTCGTACTGGAATCCCATCGAACGTTATGGCGTCTTGCGATTCGCTGAGCGACTCGCGTCGGCGCATGGAGTAGGGGTCATCACGCCCGACCTAACTCCTGAAGAGGCGGGTCCGTGGTCGGCGGCGACCGATGCATTCGGGATAGATCGCGTGTTTCTGGT
This sequence comes from Candidatus Nanopelagicales bacterium, assembly GCA_030728405.1. GTDB lineage: Bacteria > Actinomycetota > Actinomycetes > S36-B12 > S36-B12 > CAIXFB01. Next base: position 10,097 of record JANQZS010000099.1, read on the forward strand.
GGCACCGTCTTCCACTCAGGTGCGCATTAAGACTGTCACCACTGCCACCAGCGGATTCGTCTATGCAGCCTCCACGATGGGGGTGACCGGTGCACGTGGCCAGGTGAGTTCTGCGGCTCCACAGTTGGTGGCACGGGTGCGCGAGTCAACCCGGCTTCCGATCGCTGTCGGTCTAGGGGTCTCGACGGGGGCGCAAGCTAAGGATGTCGCTCAGTACGCGGATGGCGTCATTGTGGGCTCTGCATTTGTCAATGCCATTTTGCAGGCCACAGACCACTCTGCCGCCCTGCGAGCGGTAACTCAGCTTGCCACCGAACTTTCGGCAGGGGTACGCGGCGAGGCGTAGGAACTCCTCGCCTACGCTGGACGACTACGCGTATGGGAATCAAGTCTGAACACCGATGAAGGGAAGATCATGGGCGAGGGTGGCAAAAGCCGTCGGGACAGGGCGGCAGCGGCACGTCAGCAGGCTGATTCCAGCCAGAAGCGACGCGAGCGGACCGTCAGAGTCGTCGGTGCTGTGACTGTTCTCGCAGTGGTGGTCGCCATCATCGGTGTAGCGGTCATCGCACGGAATGCGGACAACGCAAGCAACCCAAATCTTGTTCAACCAGATCCGACTGCGCCGCTGCCCACGGGCGTCCTGGGCACAGATAGCCAATGGGCATACGGCGTCGTTTACGGCTCAGCACCAGACACGGCACCGGTTCTTGAGTTGTGGGAAGACTTTCAGTGTCCCGCCTGCGGTTCCTTGGAGCAAGCAAACGGGGATGGCATTGCCGGCCTTGCTGAAAGCGGAGACATGCGGCTGATTTGGCGGCCAACCGGATTCCTCGATGCAAATCTCGGCAACGATTCTTCGAAGCGGGCGATTTCGGCTTGGGGCTGCGCAATCGATGCAGGGAAAACCCGGGAATTCCACGATGTTGTCTATGTAAATCAACCCGAAGTCGAAGGCTCGGGCTGGACGGATGAGCAGCTGATCAGTTTTGGCGCACAGGTGGGGATTGCTGGTGCGGAGTTAGAAACTTTCACTCAGTGCGTTTCGGATCGCACATATATTGGGTGGGCAGCGAATGCCACGCAGGCTTTCTATGACGGTGGCATCGGCGGAACTCCGGCCGGGATACTCAATGGCGTTGACATCGGTAATGAAAATATTGCTGACCTAGAACTGCTTACCCAGGCAGTCAAGAGTGCGCAAGAGTAGATAAAGGTGGTCAACGCAATCGTCTCCTCGATCCCCAGCCCTGACCAGGGGGTCTGGAACATCGGGCCTGTCCCGTTGCGCGCCTATGCCCTACTCATCATTGTGGGCATCGTTGTCGCTGTGTGGTGGGGGAACAAGCGCTATGTGGCCCGGGGCGGCCGTGAGGGCACGATTCTTGATATTGCGGTGTGGGCGGTGCCCTTTGGCATCGTCGGCGGCCGGCTTTACCACGTCTTGAGCGACTGGCAGATTTACTTCGGACCAGATGGCAGAGGCGTCGGTGCTGCGCTTCGGATCTGGGATGGTGGCCTGGGAATCTGGGGCGCTGTGGCATTCGGGGCGCTAGGGGCTTGGATCGGTGCGCGCCGGCTCGGTGTGCCACTGCCACCCATTGGTGATGCCGTTGCCCCCGGTATCGCTGTTGCGCAAGCTATTGGTCGCCTGGGCAACTGGTTCAATCAAGAACTATTCGGGGCGCCAACCGATTTGCCGTGGGCGCTGGAAATTGACCCTGCGAATCGTCCGGCTGACTACCTCGAAGTAGAAACGTTTCACCCAACCTTCTTGTACGAATCCCTCTGGCTGATTGCCATGGCTGTGGTGCTGGTTTGGGCAGACCGCCGATTCTCTATGGGCCACGGACGCCTGTTCGCCTTGTACGTCGCCCTGTACTGCGCCGGCCGAGTGTGGATCGAAGCCCTTCGGATCGATGATGCCAACACAATCTTGGGCCTGCGCTTGAACATATGGACGTCAGTCATCGTTGGCCTCGGAGCTGTGGTGTTCCTCGTGATTTCGGCAAAGAAGCGGCCTGGGCGCGATTTGGTGATCGATCCTCGAGAGGAAATGCGGGACGCTCCCAAGGTGGGGTAGTCTTCTCAGGCGGGCCAACGTCGTCCCGTAGGCGCCACAAGCTTGTTCTCGATTCGTCCTCGAACCGAGTCCTTGGCTTTTCGGTGCAATTCCGGACGACGAAAGGGAATTATTCCAGTGACCACGGTCCAAACGAGCGGTTCGCTATTCAGTGCAGTTCCTCCTGCGCAAGGTTTATACGACCCCGCATTTGAAAAGGACGCATGTGGAGTAGCTTTCATTGCGACCCTCACGGGGGTGCCCTCTTTCGACATTGTCCAGATGGGTCTCACTGCCCTAGAAAACCTCGAGCACCGGGGCGCATCTGGCTCAGAGCCGGACAGCGGCGATGGGGCCGGGATTTTGATTCAGGTACCCGACGCGCTGTGGCGCGAGGTCACCGATTTTGATTTACCAGCAGCCGGGCATTACGCCACGGGAATCGTCTTTCTTTCAGGAGACTCGAATGAGGCGCAAGTCCAGATCGCTGAGCTCACTGCATTAGCGGTCGATGAGGGTCTTGAAGTTCTGGGGTGGCGAGAAGTTCCGACTGATCCCACCTTGGTGGGTAGCACGGCCAAGAGTGTCATGCCATCTTTCTGGCAGGTATTTGTTTCGGCCGTTGGCCAACGGCAGGCAGGACTAGAACTAGATCGCTTGGTGTATGGGTTCCGCAAGCGCAGCGAACATGAATCGGGCGCGTATTTCGCGTCACTGTCGGCCCGCACAATGGTGTTTAAAGGAATGCTGACAACGGGTCAACTCACTCCGTTTTATCCGGATCTCACCCACCCTGCGATGTCTAGTGCGTTAGCCCTCGTGCATTCACGTTTTTCCACGAACACTTTCCCTTCATGGCCCCTGGCGCATCCCTACCGATTGATTGCCCACAACGGTGAAATCAATACGGTCAAGGGCAACCGAAACTGGATGAAAACCCGTGAGGCGCTGCTCACATCCGATGTGATTCCTGGCGATCTCACCAGGCTCTTTCCGATTTGCTCGAACGGTGGCAGTGATTCGGCATCATTTGATGAAGTCCTCGAGTTACTGCACCTTGGTGGTCGGTCACTCCCGCACGCAGTGTTGATGATGATCCCCGAGGCCTGGGAGAACCATGCGGATATGGATCCTGCCCGTCGCGCGTTCTATGAATACCACGCAACGCTCACTGAGCCGTGGGATGGTCCTGCAAATGTTTCGTTCACTGATGGAACGGTGATCGGTGCGGTACTTGACCGCAACGGCCTTCGACCCGGGCGCTATTGGGTCATGAATGATGGCTTAGTGGTTCTTGCATCTGAGGCGGGAGTTCTCGATTTTGACCAAGCCACGATCGTGCGGAAGGGTCGTTTACAGCCTGGGCGCATGTTCCTCGTCGACACGGCAGCTGGACGCATCATTGAAGACGATGAAATCAAGGCAGATCTGGCTGCGGCAGAGCCATATGCGCAGTGGCTTGATGAGGGGCTCATTCATCTCGAGGACCTACCTGAGCGCGAGCACATCGTGCACACGCATGAGTCCGTGGCCAGACGCCAGCAGACCTTTGGATACACCCAAGAGGAGTTGCGCATTCTGCTTGAGCCGATGGCTCGAAACGGAGCTGAACCGATTGGTTCGATGGGTACCGATACCCCCATCGCCATCCTGTCTGCTCGTCCCCGCCTGCTCTTCGATTACTTTGTTCAACTTTTTGCGCAGGTGACTAATCCGCCACTCGATTCGATCAGAGAAGAGATCGTGACGAGTTTGGGCAGCATCATCGGGCCGGAAGGAAACCTGCTCGAAGCCACACCAGGACACTGCCACCAGGTGGTACTGCCATTCCCGGTGATCGACAACGATGAGCTCGCAAAGATTTTGCACATCAATGCAGATGGAACACTGCCCGAGTTTGCCGCTGCCCGGATCAAGGGCCTGTACAACGTTGGCGGAGGTGGTGCAGCACTTCAGAAACGTCTTCACGAAATCTACAACGAGGTAGACGCGCTTATACGTCAAGGAAAGCGCTTCATCGTTTTATCCGACCGGGACAGCAACGCCCAGATGGCACCAATCCCATCACTCTTGCTGTGCTCAGCAGTGCATCACCATCTGGTACGCACGAAAGCGCGCACAATGATTTCCCTGCTGGTGGAATCCGGAGATGTTCGCGAGGTTCATCATGTGGCGCTTCTGGTTGGCTACGGAGCCGCCGCCATTAACCCTTACTTGGCACTGGAAACGGTTGAGGATCTTGCTCATCGCGGTGTGCTCGAGGGGATCACTCCCGAAAAGGCAATGCGGAACACCGTTAAGTCCTTGGGCAAAGGACTTCTCAAGGTAATGTCCAAGATGGGTGTATCCACAGTTGCTTCTTACCGAGGTGCGCAAATTTTCGAAGCAGTTGGTCTGTGCGATGAAGTGATCAATAACTACTTCACCGGCACAACCTCTAAACTTGGTGGAATTAACCTTGACGTAATTGCTGAAGAGGTTGCCCGCAGGCACGGTGTTGCTTACCCCATGACAGGTATTGCCCCGGCGCACCGAGTGCTTGCTGATGGAGGGGAATACCAATGGCGTCGTGATGGCGAACCACATCTATTTGATCCTGAAAGCGTATTCCGCTTGCAGCATGCAACGCGGAACAAACGCTACGACATTTTTCAGCAATACACCGAACGTGTCAACGATCAGTCGGAGCGCTTGATGACCCTGCGTGGGTTGTTCGGCTTCAAGATGGGGGAGCGAGAGCCCATTTCGATTGATGAAGTCGAGTCGGTTGCTGACATCGTAAAGCGTTTCTCGACTGGTGCGATGTCTTACGGTTCAATTTCTCAAGAAGCGCATGAGACATTGGCCATCGCAATGAACAGAATCGGCGCCAAGTCCAACACGGGTGAAGGTGGCGAGGACCCTGAACGTTTCATCCCGCTGCCGAATGGTGATTCAAAGCGTTCTGCTATTAAGCAGGTCGCCTCTGGTCGATTCGGTGTGACGAGTGATTATTTGGTAAACGCTGACGATATTCAGATCAAGATGGCGCAGGGCGCAAAGCCTGGTGAAGGCGGCCAACTCCCGGGGAACAAGGTGTACCCGTGGATTGCAAAAACTCGGCACTCCACAC
>JANQZS010000099.1:15280-64976 GCA_030728405.1 Candidatus Nanopelagicales bacterium
TGCTCGAGTGCACGTCAAGTTGGTATCTGAAGTGGGTGTGGGAACGGTCGCCGCAGGCGTGTCTAAGGCCCATGCGGATGTTGTGCTGATTTCAGGCCACGACGGAGGCACCGGCGCTTCTCCGCTGACGAGCTTGAAGCACGCCGGCACTCCTTGGGAACTGGGTCTTGCAGAAACCCAGCAGACTCTTCTCCTGAACGGTCTTCGTGATCGGGTGGTAGTTCAGGCTGATGGTCAGTTAAAGACTGGTCGCGATGTCATGATGGCAGCGCTTTTGGGAGCGGAAGAGTTTGGGTTCGCAACGGCTCCATTAGTGGTCATGGGCTGCATCATGATGCGGGTGTGCCACCTTGATACCTGCCCGGTCGGAGTGGCGACCCAAAATCCGGTTTTGAGGGAGCGTTTCTCGGGACAACCCGAATTTGTCGAAACTTTTTTCGAATACATCGCCGAAGAGGTCCGCGAAATTTTGGCGTCTTTAGGTTTCCGAACCCTTGATGAAGCTGTGGGTCAGGTCGAACTTCTTGATACCGATCGGGCAATCGAACATTGGAAGGCGGCAGGTCTTGACCTAACTCCGATTCTGCACGTGCCCAATGGCGAGGGCGCAAGGCGCCAAATTGTGGAGCAAGATCACGGCCTTGAGCGAGCACTCGATCAGGAATTGATTACTTTGTGTGCTCCTGCTTTGGAGTCGGGTGAGCCGGTTCGGGCTCAATTAACCGTCCGGAATATCAATCGCACTGTGGGAACAATGCTTGGTTCTGAAGTCACCCGGAGGTACGGTGGCGATGGATTGCCCGATGGCACCATTGACCTGACCTTTATCGGCTCAGCCGGTCAATCATTTGGTGCTTTCATGCCTCGGGGAATAACGCTCAGGCTCGAGGGCGATGGCAATGATTACGTCGGCAAGGGACTTTCTGGTGGAAGGATCGTTGTTCGCCCGCATCGCAGCGCCACTTTTCTGCCACATGAGCAGATCATTGCCGGCAACGTCGTCGGCTACGGAGCTACGAGCGGAGAGATTTTCATCTCAGGGCGAGTAGGCGAGCGGTTCTGTGTGCGAAATTCCGGAGCAATCGCCGTCGTTGAGGGTGTCGGTGACCACGCGTGTGAATACATGACCGGTGGCACTGCTGTGATCCTCGGTTCTACGGGCCGCAATCTGGGTGCTGGTATGTCAGGGGGAGTTGCGTACGTTCTCGACATCCAAGTGAATCGGGTCAATCCGGAAATGGTTGATCTAGACCCGCTCACTGATGCCGACATCTCTGAATTGCACGGCATCATCGCTCGTCATGAAGAAGAGACCGGTTCACTGATCGCGGCAGAACTACTCACTGATTGGAATGACAGTGTCCAAAGGTTCACCAAAGTGATGCCCAAGGACTTTAAGAGGGTGATCTTGTTGCGTGAGCAGGCGGTTGCACGAGGCGAGGACCCGATCCTCGCGGTTATGGGAGGCTGACATGGCTGATCCGAAGGGTTTTTTAACTACGAGCCGTGAACTGCCGACCCGGCGTCCAGTCGACGTGCGGATCAAAGACTGGCGCGAGGTCTACGAGGAGTTCGACGTTCAGTCTTTGGAGAAGCAGGCCGGCCGATGCATGGACTGTGGCATTCCGTTCTGCCATAACGGTTGCCCTCTTGGGAACCTCATCCCGGAATGGAACGATCTAGTTTTCGATCGGGACTGGGGCCAAGCGATAGAGCGCCTGCACGCCACGAACAATTTTCCAGAGTTCACTGGCAGGCTATGCCCGGCACCCTGCGAGGCCGCCTGCGTTCTCGGCATTAATGCTGAGCCGGTCACCATCAAGCAGGTTGAGGTGGCAATCGTTGATCGGGCCTGGGATTCGGGGTGGATCACCCCGGAATTACCAGAGCGTCTTTCCGGCCGCACGGTTGCAGTCATCGGCTCGGGGCCGGCAGGTCTGGCTGCAGCGCAACAACTCGCTCGAGCTGGCCACACCGTGGCTGTGTACGAACGCGCAGATCGCATCGGTGGGCTCCTGCGTTACGGAATTCCGGAATTCAAAATGGAAAAGCATCATGTGGACCGGCGATTGGCACAATTGGAAGCAGAGGGAGTGAAGTTCCGGCCCGGTGTCGATGTGGGAACTGACATCACCGGTTCGGATCTTCGGCGCCGCTATGACGCGCTAGTTATCGCCATAGGAGCTACGCAAGCCCGCGGGTTGGCGGTACAGGGGAGTGAACTCAAAGGCATCCACCAGGCTATGGATTACCTGCCTCTCGCCAATCGGGTTCAAGAGGGCGACCTCTCAACCTCACCCATTGACGTTGCTGGCAAGCATGTGGTGATCATCGGTGGCGGAGACACAGGGGCGGACTGCCTTGGTACTTCGCACAGGCAAGGTGCGGCGTCCGTTACCCAGTTGGAAATCATGCCCACCCCGCCCGATGCGCGGCCAAGTTCACAGCCGTGGCCGACCTACCCCATGGTTTACCGCACAACGAGTGCTCACGAAGAAGGGGGCGATCGGATGTTTTCGATCTCCACAGAGCGCTTCGAAGATGACGGGAATGGACGAGTTTGCGCGCTTCACCTTGTCGAAGTGGAACCACATGAAGGAGGATTCAGGCCACGTCCAGGGTCAGAAAAGCGTATCCCTGCCGATTTTGTGTTTCTAGCAATGGGATTTACCGGTCCAGAAAAGAGTCCGTTGTTTGAACAACTCGGGCTCGAGACTGATGAGCGTGGAAATCTTGCGCGTTCTGCAGATTATGCAACGTCGGTTGAAGGCGTCTTTGTTGCCGGAGATGCCGGCCGAGGTCAGTCGCTCATTGTCTGGGCGATTGCCGAGGGACGGGCCGCAGCAGCCTCGGTTGACGCGTTCTTGACGGGCTCCACAAACCTACCTTCGCCGATCAAGGCCACAGACCGTCAACTCTTGGTGTGATGAATTTGTGGTCGCTCGGCTTGTCATAGTAAATCGTGTAACCGCTTACGGGTAGGGTTGTCCTCATGCGCAGAGCAAAAATCGTGGCCACATTGGGTCCTGCCACATCATCCTTCGAGCACATACAAGCGCTCGTTGAGGCCGGAATGGACGTTGCCAGACTCAATCTGTCTCATGGGGATTACCCCGAGCACGAGCAGGTTTACGCCCATGTTCGGGCAGCATCGGATGCAACGGGTCGCGGCGTAGGGATCCTTGTTGACCTGCAGGGCCCCAAAATTAGGTTGGGTCGCTTTGCTGATGGTCCAGTGGTCCTGGAAAACGGGGCTGAATTCATCGTTACAACCGAAAATGTGCCCGGTGATGTGCACATGGTGTCGACCAGCTTCACCGGTCTGCCAGCAGATGTGACAGTCGGTGACATGGTGTTGGTCGACGATGGTCGCATCGAACTCAAGGTCACCAAAATTGACGGTCCTCGAGTTCACACCAAGGTGATTGAAGGCGGACCAGTTTCGGACAACAAGGGCTTCAATCTGCCTGGCGTCGCGGTCAGCGTTCCGGCAATGTCGGAGAAAGACATCGATGATCTTCGCTGGGCCCTGCGCATCGGGGCCGACATGATCGCCTTGTCCTTCGTGCGCACGGCCGCTGATATTGCCGACGTGCATGCCATCATGGATGAGGAGGGCATTCGTCTTCCGGTGTTGGCAAAAATTGAAAAGCCTCAAGCCATAGCCAATTTGGCGGAAATAATTGATGCCTTCGACGGCATTATGGTGGCCCGCGGTGATCTCGGCGTGGAATTGCCCTTGGAACATGTTCCACTTGAACAAAAACGTGCAATCCAATTGTGTCGCGAAGTAGGTAAGCCGGTCATCGTGGCAACGCAAATGCTCGATTCGATGATAACCACCAGTAGACCTACACGAGCAGAAGCCAGCGACGTCGCAAACGCCGTTCTTGATGGCGCAGACGCCCTCATGCTCTCCGGTGAAACCAGCGTTGGTGTCAATCCAACGCTGGTGGTGAGCACCATGTCACGAATCATCGAGCACGTTGAAGCAGAGGCACTTTCGAAACTTCCCAAACTTGAAGACCGGCCTAACCCTTCCACGGCGAGAGCTCTCACTCATTCAGCTGTGAACGTAGCAATCGATATTGACGCCAAATACTTGATCGCCTTCACTGAGACGGGCCGATCTGCCCGGCTTATTGCTCGGTGGCGTTGCGAGACCGGCTTGTTGGCCTTCACGCCGAACCCACGGGTTCGCAGCCAACTAGCTTTGGTATGGGGAGTGGAGACTTTCCTCGTGCCGCAGGTGCAGCACACCGACGACATGGTCACTCAAGTCGATAAGGCGTTGCTCGACATTGGACGCGCCTCTGTCGGTGAGCGTGTGGTTATCGTTGCTGGAGTTCCGCCCGGTGTGCCAGGAACCACGAACGGGATGCGCGTGCACAAAATGGGTAGGGCCGTTGCGGGGAGCGGCGTCTAACCTGCAGTAGTGTTCGTCCTGCTCGACAACCTTTAAGCCCGTCCAGTGAGGCGGGGAAGGGGGTCCCCAGTGGATTCTGATCGCGTCGTCCTTGACGAGGCCGACATCGCTCGTGCTATTCGTCGCATTGCCCACGAAATCGTGGAAAAGGCCAAAGGTCCCGAGGACCTGCTTCTTCTCGGAATCCCCACGCGAGGTGTATTCCTCGCTCAGCGAATCGCTGATGCGATTACCACGATTGAAGGCGTTCAGGTTCCATGCGGCGCACTCGATATCACTTTGTATCGTGACGATTTACGATTGCGGACAGTGCGTGCCCTTGAATCAACGTTGATACCCACATCGGGAATCGATGGCCTCACTATCGTGCTGGTGGACGACGTTCTTTTTTCGGGACGGACGATCCGCGCTGCACTAGATGCGCTCAATGATTTAGGGCGTCCGGCGGCTGTTCGGTTGGCGGTTCTTGTCGATCGAGGTCATCGGGAGCTCCCCATCAGGCCGGACTATGTGGGCAAGAACTTGCCCACGTCGCTTGCGGAGAACGTTCGGGTTTTGCTCGCTGAAGTCGATGGCGCGGATTCCATCGAGATCATTGGCGGTGGCACCTGATGCAACATTTACTATCTGCCGCTGATCTCTCTACAGAGGAAGCTGTGCTGATCCTCGATACTGCCGCTCAATTAGCTGAGGTGACCGACCGGTCAGTCAAGAAGCTACCAACCCTGCGTGGTCGCACCGTTGTCAATCTTTTCTTTGAAGACTCAACCCGAACGCGAATTTCTTTCGAGGTGGCAGCAAAGAGGCTCTCGGCCGACGTGATTAATTTCGCCGCAAAAGGCTCATCGTTGTCAAAGGGTGAAAGTTTGAAGGACACTGCGCTCACATTAGAAGCTATGGGCGCAGATGCCGTGGTCATTCGTCACGGCGCGTCCGGTGCACCTCATCGATTGGCAGCCTCGTCCTGGACTGGATGTTCGGTAATTAATGCTGGCGATGGCACACACGAGCACCCCACCCAAGCGCTACTGGACGCCTACACAATCAGGCGTCATCTTGCAGGTGGTACGGGGGATCTCTCTGGGTTATCGGTTGCGATTGTCGGCGACATCTTGCATAGTCGAGTTGCTCGCTCGAATGTTCTGCTATTGAAAACCCTTGGGGCATCAGTGACGGTGGTGGCTCCACCAACTTTGCTGCCCTATGGGGTTGATTCGTGGCCCTGCTCGGTCTCTTATGACATAGATAGCGTGTTACCGCAGGTAGATGCGGTGATGATGCTACGCGTTCAAGCAGAACGGATGCAGGCCGCCTTCTTCCCGTCTGCGCTTGAGTATTCAAGGCTTTACGGACTCGACAGTGATCGCTTCACGTTGCTACCGGATCATGCGATTGTGCTTCATCCGGGTCCGATGAATCGCGGAATGGAAATTTCCGCCGATGTGGCAGATGAAACCAGATCGGTCATTGTGGAGCAGGTTGCGAATGGAGTAAGCGTTCGGATGGCGGTCTTGTATTTACTGCTCGGTGGAATGGCGGAGGTCGAATAGTGAGTTCTCAAGTGCTCAAGAGTGTGCACCCATTCGGTGAAGAAGCCGTAGACATTGTTATCGACGACGGTCTCATCGTGGCCATCGTTGCTCCTGGGAGTGGGGTAGGAGATGTCATCTTCGAATGTGCTGATCTGATTGCTTTGCCTGGATTTGTTGATTTGCACACCCACCTCCGCGAGCCCGGTCGAGAAGATGCGGAAACGATTCTCACTGGATCCCAGGCTGCGGCTCTGGGTGGCTTCACCTGTGTTCATGCCATGGCGAATACGTCCCCCGTTGCAGACACTGCCGGCGTGGTTGAACAGGTGTGGAGACGAGGTATCGAGACTGGCCTGGTCAACATTCGTCCCGTGGGTGCTGTCACTGTGGGCTTAGCCGGCAAGCAATTAGCTGAACTTGGCGCGATGGCGCAGTCTGCTGCGCTCGTTCGCGTGTTTAGCGACGACGGCAAATGTGTTCATGATCCCTTGCTGATGCGCCGAGCTCTTGAATATGTCAAAGCTTTTGATGGCGTAGTGGCTCAGCACGCCCAAGATCCTCGCCTCACTGAGGATGCGCAGATGAATGAGGGGGTGTTGTCCGGCCAACTTGGTCTTGCGGGATGGCCTGCGGTCGCTGAAGAATCCATCATTGCGCGCGATGTGCTGCTGGCTAAGCACGTCGGATCGCGATTGCACGTGTGTCATCTCTCGACGGCCGGTTCGGTCGATGTGATTCGATGGGCCAAAGCGCGAGGAATAAACGTAACTGCTGAGGTAGCACCTCACCACCTTTTGCTTACCGAGGATCTTGTTGCTTCTTACGATCCGATGTACAAAGTAAACCCGCCTCTGCGACGGCTGGACGATGTCACGGCCCTGCGTCAGGCGGTGGCTGATGGCACTGTCGACATCATTGCCACCGACCATGCACCGCACCCACATGAGGACAAGGATTGTGAATGGGCGGCTGCAGCGATGGGAATGCTTGGCTTGGAGACCGCGTTTTCGATAGCACTGCTGACTCTCGTGGAGCCCGGCCTGTTGACGTGGCGGGAACTCGCTGATCGCATGTCTATTGCCCCTGCAAAAATTGGTCGAGTGTCAGATCAAGGACGCGATCTGGCTGTGGGTGAACCAGCCAACATCACTGTGGTGAATCCCCGTGCACGCACCGTGGTGGATCCGACACGCATGGCATCAAAAAGTAGAAATACGCCCTATGCAGGCATGGAATTGCCCGGTCAGGTGATGCATGTCTTTTACTCTGGCCGCTGCACAGTTCGTGACGGGGAACTCGCATGATCTTGCTGCAGGAATTCACAGAACAGGCTGACGTCACCAACTGGCCAGCCCGAATTGGCCTCGTGGCAGGGTCAATCGCTCTTATTGCGTTAGCCCTCTGGGGTATGCGCAAGGGATGGCTGCACCGTGAAGCTCGCCAAAGCGACATTCCTGCTCCGCTCGATGTCCCGCCCGGTGCCGATCTCGACGCCGAAGGCGCCTCAGGGCTTTATCTGGGTACGGCCGTTCATGGTGACTGGACCGATCGCGTAGTCGTTCACGATTTGGGCGTCCGAAGCCGTGCAGGCGTGGTCGTCTCTCAATCCGGAGTCTGGCTGCGCCGAGTGGGTGCTCGCTCGCTATTCATCCCGAGTGCCGACCTCGTGGCCCTCCGCATCGATCGCGGCACCGCGGGCACTGTGCGAGCAAAAGACAGCGTCATCGTGCTCACCTGGCAGCTTGGCGATCGCACCCTCGACACTGGTTTCCGGGCGGATGAAAGCTCGGCACATGAGGCCCTGTTGGATGGTCTCATGTCTGCGCACGGATTGGCCGTCTCATGAGCGCTTCCGATGATCATGTGGGCAAAAATCATCGAGGCAAGCGCAATGCCGTGCTCATGCTCGAAGATGGTCGAGCCATGCGTGGATTTGCCTACGGCGCTGAAGGCACAACCTTCGGTGAGGCGGTCTTCTCAACTGGTATGACCGGCTATCAGGAGACCCTGACCGACCCGTCCTACCACCGGCAGGTGGTCGTCATGACTGCCCCGCACATCGGCAACACCGGGGTCAATCTCGAAGACGGCGAATCGAGCCGGATCTGGGTTTCTGGCTTCGTAGTCCGCGATCCGGCTCGCCGGACGTCGAACTGGCGGGCCTCCAGCTCTCTTGAAGACGAATTGCGCGAGCAAGGAATCGTGGGTGTCAGTGGAATCGATACTCGGGCCCTCACCCGGCATCTTCGCGAGCGCGGTGCGATGCGCGTAGGAATCTTCAGCGGAGCGGCTGCAGAAGCCCCAGATTCAACATTGCTTGAGGTAGTGCTCGCATCGCCGCTCATGCAAGGGGCTGACCTCACCAGTGATGTCACAACGGCTGAGCCGTATGTGATCCCAGCGCTCGGTGGGCGCCGCTATACGGTCGCGGCCGTTGACCTTGGAATCAAATCAATGACCCCCCACCGGATGGCGCAGCGCGGAATGGAAGTGCAAGTGGTACCGGCCAATTTCGATTGGGATCAGATTTCCCAGCTCGCACCAGATGGTGTCTTCTTCTCCAACGGACCCGGCGATCCAGCCACCGCCGAGCATGCAGTCGATGTGATGCAGGCCGCAATCACCGCGGGGGTTCCAGTATTCGGAATTTGTTTCGGCAACCAGATACTCGGCCGAGCACTTGGCCTTCCCACATACAAGTTGCGCTACGGCCACAGAGGGATAAACCAACCTGTGCAAGACCTATCGACAGGAAAGGTCGAAGTGACCGCACATAACCATGGATTCGCTGTTGATGCACCGCGTGAAGGGCCGTTTCGCACTCCTTTTGGCAACGCTCGCGTTTCGCATGTTTGTTTGAATGACGACGTAGTTGAGGGCCTTGAGTGCCTAGACGTTCCCGCATTTAGCGTGCAGTACCACCCAGAGGCCGCAGCCGGACCGCACGATGCCGATTATTTGTTTGATCGATTTGCCGATCTAATGGCGCAGGCTCGCTGATGCCAAAACGCGACGATATTGCCTCGGTGATGGTGATCGGTTCTGGACCGATCGTGATCGGCCAAGCATGTGAATTCGATTATTCCGGCACTCAAGCCTGCCGCGTATTGCGTGCTGAAGGCCTACGCGTGATTCTTGTGAATTCCAATCCCGCGACCATCATGACTGACCCTGAATTTGCTGACGCTACCTATATCGAGCCGATTACCCCTGAATACGTCGAGCGCATCATCGCCAAGGAACGCCCGGATGCATTGCTTCCCACGTTGGGCGGACAGACCGCACTGAACACTGCAATCGCATTGCACTCGGCTGGTGTGCTGGAGAAGTACGGCGTTGAGTTGATCGGTGCCGATGTGGAAGCCATTGAACGTGGTGAAAACCGGGAGAAGTTTCGCACCATCGTGTCTGAAATCGGTGCCGAAAGTGCGCGCTCATGGATCTGTCATTCGATGGACGAATGCCTTCAGGCGGTTGAGGACTTGCAGTATCCAGTGGTGGTCCGGCCCTCTTTCACCATGGGAGGAGCTGGATCTGGAATTGCTTACGATGAATCGGATCTGCACCGAATCGCTGGTGCCGGCCTGCAGGCAAGTCCTACTACAGAGGTGTTGCTCGAGGAATCGATCATCGGCTGGAAAGAGTACGAGCTTGAACTGATGCGCGATAACAAAGACAACGTTGTGGTCATCTGTTCGATCGAGAACTTAGACCCCATGGGTGTTCACACCGGTGATTCAATTACCGTCGCGCCGGCTTTGACATTAACCGACCGTGAATACCAGCACATGCGTGATGTGGGTATCGACATCATTCGTGCGGTCGGTGTTGATACAGGCGGTTGCAATATCCAGTTTGCGATCAACCCTGACGACGGCCGCATGATCGTCATCGAAATGAATCCGCGGGTTTCGCGCTCGTCAGCACTGGCATCGAAGGCGACAGGATTCCCGATCGCCAAGATCGCTGCCCGGTTGGCGATCGGATACACCCTCGATGAGATTCCCAACGACATCACAAAGTCGACTCCTGCTTCATTTGAGCCCACATTGGATTACATCGTTGTCAAAGTGCCGCGGTTTGCCTTCGAGAAATTCCCGGGTGCCGACACGACTTTGACCACCAACATGAAAAGTGTGGGGGAGGCCATGTCGATCGGCCGCTCCTTCCCAGAAGCTTTGCAAAAGGCGCTTCGATCACTGGAGAAAAAAGAAGCGATCTTCTCCTGGCCCGCCGATCGTGCCGAGGTGGACTGCGCTGACTTATTGAACTTAATGAAGCGTCCACATGATGGCCGGCTTTCATTGGCGCAGCTCGCATTGTGGGCTGGCTCAAGCCTTGAACAGGTTCACGAAGCAACAAATATCGACCCCTGGTTCCTCGATCAAATCATGCAGATCAACGAAATGGCTGACGTCATTCGTGCTGCGGATTCCCTCGATGCCGAGTTTCTTTTCGCGGCTAAGTCAATGGGCTTCAGCGATCGGCAGATTGCGCAATTACGAAATTCAACCGAGACAGAAGAGCGCCGTCACCGTCATTCGCTGGGAATCCGTCCGGTATACAAAACCGTCGATACGTGCGCGGCCGAGTTCGAAGCCAGCACCCCGTACCACTACTCCTCATACGATGAAGAAAATGAGGCCTTTCCAACAGATCGGGAAAAGGTCATAATTCTTGGATCTGGCCCAAACCGGATTGGCCAAGGGATTGAGTTCGATTATTCGTGTGTGCATGCGGCCCTGACTCTCAGCGAAGCCGGCTACGAAACCATCATGGTGAATTGCAACCCCGAAACAGTGTCAACGGACTATGACACGTCTGATCGTCTCTATTTTGAACCACTGACGTTAGAAGATGTTTTGGAAATCGTGCATCTGGAAGCGCAGTCCGGAAATTTAGTAGGTGTGGTCGTTCAATTAGGTGGTCAGACGCCACTGGGGCTGGCGCAAGCACTCGCCGATGAAGGCGTGCCGATTGTGGGAACCTCCCCAGCTGCGATTCACCTCGCTGAAGAACGCGGTGCTTTTGGTCAGGTTCTCGCCCGAGCCGGATTGCCGGCTCCCAAGCATGGAACTGCGAGTTCTTTTCAGGAAGCGCAACTTATCGCAGTCGATGTGGGTTATCCAGTTTTGGTGAGGCCGAGCTACGTTCTCGGGGGCCGAGGTATGGAGATCGTTTACGACGATTCGATGCTGGCCGATTACCTCGAGCGATCCACAGAGATCAATGCTGATCACCCCGTGCTGGTCGACCGATTCCTTGACGATGCAATCGAGATCGATGTCGACGCGATCTTCGACGGCACCGATCTTTACCTTGCCGGTGTGATGGAACACATTGAAGAGGCTGGAATTCACTCAGGCGACTCCGCCTGTGTGCTTCCCCCCATCACGCTGGGACCGTCAGAAATCGAGCGAATCCGGGAATCCACTCGCGCCATAGCTGAAGGTGTCGGGGTGATTGGCCTGCTTAACGTCCAATACGCACTGGCAGATGGCGTGCTCTATGTTCTGGAGGCGAATCCACGCGCGTCTCGGACCGTACCTTTTGTCTCCAAGGCAACTGCCGTACAGGTGGCGAAGGCTGCCTCTCGGGTGATGCTTGGCGCATCTATCGCTGACCTTCGTACTACAGGTTTGCTGCCCCTTCACGGCGATGGCGGCACATTGCCTGAAGGAACAGCAATCTCCGTCAAAGAAGCAGTCCTTCCTTTCGGTCGTTTCCATGGCGTGGATACCGTCCTCGGTCCTGAGATGCGTTCCACGGGTGAGGTCATGGGAATCGACGACACATTCGGGGTGGCATATGCAAAATCACAAGACGCTGCTTACTCCGGCGGACTGCCATCCTCTGGTGTCGCATTTGTTTCCCTGGCTGATCGGGACAAGGACGCCGCGATTGGTCCAGTTCGCCGGCTCAGCGAGATCGGTTTCACCATCGTTGCCACGTCGGGCACGGCTAAATTTCTCAGGGGGCACGGAATCGAGGTCGGAGTTCTCCGCAAACAGCACGAGGGTAGAGGCGCTGATGGTGAACCCACCACGGTCGATGCCATCATGAACGGCGACGTGGATCTCATCGTGAATACGCCTTATGGCGTGGGGCCTCGGGCCGATGGCTACGAAATCAGAACAGCCGCGGTCACCAAAGGAATTGCGTCCATAACGACCGTGCAAGGTTTATCCGCAGCAGTGCAGGGAATCGACTCGATGCAATCTATGCAACCAGGAGTGCGGTCCATGCAAGAGCACGCGTTAGATGTGGCTCGGCTGCGGGCTGAAGCTGATGTGCTCGATGGTCGGGGGTGATGAGTGTGACGCTGCAAGTGAGCTCGGAAGTACTCGACGTGCGTAGAGCCGGAAGTTATTTTGTCATTTCTCTCACTGCACCAGGAATCGCCGAGATCGCCAAGCCTGGGCAATTTATCACGATTGCGATGGGCGGGGAAGAGTCAAGCATGATGCTCCGTCGCTCCTTTGCCATTCATCAGGTGCAATCGCGGGGTGTGTACGGCGGCACTTTAGACATCGTCGTTTCTGTCCACGGAAAAGGCACCAAGTGGTTATCTGAACGACGACGTCATGACACTCTGGCCGTTGTTGGTCCTTTGGGAACACCATTCTCTCTGCCTAAGTCACCGGTTTCATGTGTCATCGTTGGTGGTGGGTATGGCAGCGCGCCGCTATTTGTGTTAGCCGAGCAACTTCGCGACCGCGGCTGCAGGGTTGATGCGGTACTGGGTGCCAGCACCGAAGAAAAGCTCTTTGGCGTTTTGGAATTGAAGCGACTTGCGACCGCCATCACTGTCACGACTGACGACGGATCCAGCGGATTCAAGGGAAACGTTGCCGACGTCCTCCCGGAACTCATAGATCGTGTCAACGCTGACGTTGTGTACGCGTGCGGGCCGATGGGGATGCTCTCGGCCGTGGCTGAAATTGCTACGCGTAAGCGTGTGTTTAGTCAGTGTTCGGTAGAGGAAGCGATGGCGTGTGGAATCGGCGTGTGCATGACCTGTGTTCTTCCAGTCATTGGCGATGACGGAGTGACCCGCATGGTTCGTTCATGCACTGACGGGCCCACCTTCCGCGGAGATCGGGTGCGTTGGTCTGACGTCGGAACGATTCCCGAAGATACCTATGGCGCACCGGTGAGTGGTGTTCGCTCATGAGTCGCGCACTATTCGTTAAGCCGTCGTCTTTATCTGGCCCCGCCTTGTCGGTAGACATGACCGCGTCATTTGCCGGTTTAGAACTTCCTAGCCCCATGCTCACCGCTTCTGGCTGCGCAGCAGCTGGGAAAGAGTTGGACGCATTCTTTGACATCACTGCGATCGGTGGTGTGGTAACGAAAAGCATCATGATGCAGCCGCGGTCGGGGCGAGCCACTCCTCGAATGGCTGAAACCCCCAGCGGAATGCTTAATTCCATTGGCCTGCAAGGTCCAGGCCTTGATCGATTCATCGAAGAAGACTTGGCGTGGCTCAACAATCGCGGCGCACGCACGATCGTGTCCATTGCCGGAGAAACCGCTGAGGAATTCGGCAAGATCGCTCAACGGTTGCGCAATGTGGGTGGGTTTGAAGCGATCGAGGTCAATATTTCCTGCCCCAACGTGGCTGATCGGGGTCAGGTTTTCGCCTGTAATCCAGTGAGCGCTGCTCAGGTGGTCCAGGTAGTTAAGCGAAACTCTGATGCGCGCATGCCGATCTTTGCAAAGCTCTCACCGGATGTCACAGACATCGTCGAGATTGCAGATTCGGTCATCAAGGCAGGTGCAACCGGTGTTTCACTGATCAATACCTTGCTCGGAATGGTCATCGATCCCGTAACGATGCGGCCGGCGCTGGCTGGAATCACCGGTGGCCTTTCGGGTCCGGCGATTCGGCCCGTGGCCGTGCGGTGCGTGTGGAGTGTTCGGCAGGCATTTCCTGATATCCCGATCATCGGAATGGGAGGGATCAGATCGGGTACTGATGCACTGGAATTCATCCTCGCCGGAGCAAATGCAGTGTCCGTAGGAACCAGTATTTTCAATGACCCATCAGCACCATTCCGTATCCATGGCGAATTGCAGGTGGCATTGGCTGAGCGTGGTTTCTCCTCGCTTGCTGACGCAGTGTCCTACGCGCATCGGCCTGTCGATACCACTCGCGAAGACCCGATCACCTCAGAGCAGTCATCTGATGATGACTGGGATTTCATTTCCGAATGAGTTCCATGCGTGTGACTTTCCCCCGTGCACCCATCGCGGTGGCGCTCGATGCGCCTTCGCTCGCAGATCTGCGCACGTGGGCCGAAGAGACCGCTCCGTTCGTTTCGTGTCTGAAGGTGGGACTTGAAGTTTTTTATCGAGACGGCCGCGAGGCAGTGGTTGCTGCGCGCGAGGGTGCACTCTCTGCGGGAGTTACCGATTCCATGCTCTTTCTCGATGTGAAGTTGCACGACATTCCCGCAACGGTTCGCGGAGCGGCAGATGCCCTTCGCGACATTGCTCCTGATTTTCTCACGGTTCACGCATCCGGGGGCCCAGACATGATCGCTGCGGCCTGCGCGGTTCTTCCGAATACGCGGATTACTGCCGTCACGGTCCTGACCAGTTTGGGCCCTCGTGATCTGGCCTCGCTCGGTCTCGATGGTGCACCGGAGGAGATCGTGGTGCGGTGGGCAGCGATGGCCGTTGATGCAGGTGCCCGAGCAATTGTGTGTTCCCCCTTAGAAGTCGCCGCGGTGCGGGCGGCAGTTCCCGATGATGTCGTGCTGATAACCCCAGGCGTGCGCCCAGCCGGGGTAGGCACCGATGACCAAAAGCGGGTCACCACTCCCGAGGACGCCATCCGCATGGGTGCTGACCTTCTCGTGATTGGGCGACCCATCACCGGGGCCGCAAAGATGGCTGATGCGGCCCGATCTATCGGCCTTTCTTTGACCGAGGTTGGCGGCACTTCATGACGATGCCAGTGCGGACCAACGAAGAGCGCGATGCCGCCCTTGTCTCGGCGCGCGCCGTTCGACGAGTCAGGGCGCAATTGCGTGATGACATCAGGAATGGCCAATTGAGTGCATGCGAGGTGCTCACCGGATATCCCACCAATGAGGAATGGGCGAGAGTCAAGGTGAGGTGGCTCCTCGAATCCATCCCCGGAATGGGCCAGGTCAAGGTTTCATCACTCATGGATCAGCTTCGCATCGCGCCGAGCAGGCGCGTTCGTGGATTAGGGATTCATCAACGGGCAGCCCTCGTCGATTCACTCAAGGATCGCAATGTCTGACCTCGCGCCGCTGATTGTGGTTTCTGGCCCTTCGGGGGTAGGCAAGAGCACTGTGGTCACTGAAGCGCTGCGCCTTGACCCGAGTATTTGGTTATCCGTTTCCGCGACGACTCGTTCACCTCGGCCAGGTGAAGTGAATGGCGAGCACTATTTCTTCCTATCCCAGGAGGAATTTGATGAACTCGTGGCAACCGGGGGTTTGCTGGAGTGGGCCGAATACGCCGGGAACAGGTACGGAACCCCTCGAGAGGCCGTGGCTGCGCATCGAATGGCCGGTCAGCCCGTATTGCTTGAGATTGAGGTTCAAGGTGCCCGCCAGGTGCGCAGCAGCGTCGCTGATGCCACTTTGGTGTTTCTAGCACCGCCAACTGCCGAAATCCTTGAGGAGCGTCTTCGCAATCGAGGTACCGAGGAGGAGGCTGTGGTCGCCGCCCGATTGGAGGTGGCCACGGCTGAACTCGCTGCTGCGGGGGAGTTCGATGTGGTCCTGGTGAATGCCGAGGTCGGCCAGTGTGCCCAGGCATTGCTAGACTTTGCCATTCGAGGCATTGGCTAGGCGCTTGATGTAGCTAGTGGCCCTGAGACCCATTCGTTTCCCACCTGCAGATGAGGCTTGACCGTGAGCACAGGACGCCCCGAAGGCATCACCTATCCGTCCATCGATGCCTTGCTTGAGAAGACAGATTCCAAGTACTCGCTGGTGAGCTACGCAGCCAAGCGCGCGCGGCAGATCAATGCTTACTATTCCCAGCTCGGCGAGGGCCTACTCGAATACGTCGGCCCCCTCGTTGAAACCCATGTTCAAGAGAAGCCGCTCTCCATTGCCCTCCGTGAGATCGATGCAGGTTTGCTCACTGTTGTTCCTTTTGATCCAGCCGAGGAGCAGGTTGTCGTTGAAGGTGTCGCGGCAGCCGATCCCTTCGTAGTTGTTGAAGAGGAGACGACCGACTAGTTCGGTCGTCTAACGCCCGATGGTGCAGGAGTCACCTGTCGTCTTGGGTGTTGCCGGCGGCATCGCCGCTTACAAAGCCGTCGAACTACTCAGAATCCTGCGCGAATCCGGGATTGATGTTGTCGTCGTGCCTACCGCTAATGCACTTCGCTTTGTCGGGTCACCCACATGGGAAGCGCTTTCTGGCCGACCAGTAGCGACCGATGTGTGGGCCAACACCCACCAGGTGCCACACGTGCGATTAGGACAACAGGCACGCGCAGTGGTTGTTGCACCGGCCACCGCCGATCTCCTTGCTAGGGCAGTATCGGGAATTGCCGATGATCTCCTCACCAACACCTTGCTCACTGCTTCGTGCCCCGTGATCATGGCCCCAGCAATGCACACTGAGATGTGGCAGCACCCGGCCACCCAGCGCAATGTGCAGATATTGCGTGCGCGAGGGGTGATCGTGCTGGAACCTGCTGTGGGCCGACTTACAGGTACCGACTCTGGCCCTGGTCGCTTGGCGGATCCATCGGCCATCGCCCATGCAGTGCGCGATGTTCTGCGCCGCCGTCCCCAACCAGATTTGCTCGGAGTGCGGGTGCTGATTAGTGCAGGTGGCACCCGAGAGTCGTGGGATCCCGTTCGCTTCATCGGCAATCGGAGTAGCGGTCGGCAAGGTATCGAATTGGCCCGAACCGCAATCAGCAGGGGAGCCGAGGTCACACTCGTGGCCGCCGCCATCGAAGTTGAGCCACCTGCCGGGGCTTTGGTCGTACGAGTGGAGTCCGCTGAAGATCTCCGAGCTGCCATGCATGCTCATGCGCAAGTTGCTGATGTGGTGGTCATGGCGGCGGCGGTCGCGGATTTCCGCCCTGCCGACATTGCGAAAGACAAGATAAAGAAGAGCGACTCCGGCTCCGTGCCAGAATTAGCCCTCGAACGCACTACCGATGTGTTGGCTGAATTGGTAGTGAAACGGGGTGAATCCAGGGCACCTTTCATCGTGGGATTCGCGGCTGAGACCGCTCGCGATTCCGAAGATCTGCTCACCCTCGGGCAAGAGAAACTCGCGCGGAAGGGCTGTGATCTGCTCGTCGTCAATGACGTAGCCGCCCACGACGTTTTTGGCTCGACGCACAACTCAGTGCTGATTTTGAGTCGAGCTGGCGAGCCGGTAGTTCTTGTTCGCCAGCCCAAAGAGGACTTAGCCGATGCGCTCTGGGACACGGTGCGCAATCGGATCCCGGCCAGATAGCCGGTGCTCGTGTAGAGTTTGGGTCGGTCAAGAGCACCAGCGTTAAGTCCCGGCTCGCTGGTCGGCAACCCTCCTCCGCGGTGGGGTGCTCCGGGAGCAGACCAGGCCTCATCCGAGGCAAGCGCGAGTCCTGACCGCAGGGCTGCGAGGAGCCTGATCTAGGGAGAGTTACACGTGTCAAACCGCTTGTTCACATCAGAGTCAGTCACTGAGGGTCACCCAGACAAAATGGCGGACCAGATTAGTGATGCCATCCTTGATGATCTTCTGCGCCAAGACCCACGTAGCCGGGTGGCGGTTGAGACGATGCTCACGACCGGTCAGGTGCACGTTGCTGGCGAGGTGACCACCGAAGGTTTTGCAGATGTCATGAAATTAGTGCGCGATACCGTCATGGAAATTGGTTATGACTCGTCGGCCAAGGGTTTTGATGGCGAGTCGTGTGGCATCTCGGTGTCGATCGGCAAGCAGTCACCAGATATCGCGCAGGGTGTCGACGATGCAATCGAAGAGCGCGAGGGTGCAAGTTCTGATCCGCTTGATCGTCAGGGCGCGGGGGACCAAGGTTTAATGTTTGGGTTCGCGTGCACTGACACAGTCGATTTGATGCCGCTGCCTATTTCCTTGGCGCAGCGGTTGGCACAGCAGCTCACCTCCGTTCGCAAAGACGGGACCATGCCGTACCTGCGGCCAGACGGCAAAACTCAGGTCACCATTGCTTACGACGAGAACGATCGACCCATCAGGATCGACACGGTTGTGGTGAGCAGCCAGCATGCCCGTGACATCAGTTTGGAAAACATGCTGACCCCGGATGTGCGCAAGTACGTTGTCGAGCCCATTTTGTCGACAATCGATCTTGATTCCAGCGATTACCGTCTGCTGGTGAACCCCACCGGTCGCTTCGAAGTCGGCGGCCCGATGGGTGATGCTGGCCTGACCGGTCGCAAAATCATTGTTGATACCTACGGTGGCATGGCCCGACATGGTGGCGGAGCGTTCTCTGGCAAAGATCCATCAAAGGTGGACCGTTCGGCGGCATACGCGATGCGCTGGGTGGCCAAGAATGTTGTGGCTGCGGGGCTTGCTACCCGCTGCGAGGTTCAAGTTGCCTACGCGATTGGCAAAGCCCACCCGGTGGGAGTATTCGTGGAGACTTTTGGCACGGGGGTAATCGCCGACGAAGCAATCCAAGAGGCGGTACTTCGAGTCTTTGACCTTCGCCCGGCTGCGATCATCCGCGATTTGGATCTCTTGCGGCCCATTTATCGAGTGACGAGTGCCTACGGACACTTTGGGCGTCCACAGGGAACCAATGAGCTTCTCGACTCTGATGACCCGACCAAGCGCACCAAGGTTGGCCCCACGTTTACTTGGGAAAACACCGACCGCGCAGAGGATCTCCGCTCGGTCGCCGGTATCTAGTCAGGGGGACAGCATTCCCGACTCGGATCAACTCACCCTGATCGGTTCGCCTTCCCGAAAGGCAAAACCGGTAAAGGTGGCTGAGGCGATTGCTGCCATCGACCCGGTAGCGGTGGTGCGCATTGATACCCCGGTGCCACATCTGGATCGGGACTTTGATTACTCAGTTCCAGCTCGGTGGTCGGATCTAGCTGTTGTGGGGGCTCGCGTTCGGGTTCGATTCGCCGGTCGATTGATGGATGCCTGCATTGTTCGACGAGAACCCACGTCAGACCTTGCTGTCCTCAAACCCATCGACCGCGTTGTCGGCACCGTGCCGATGTGCACCCCGGAAACTCTGCAGTTGATTTCGGCAACTGCGCACCGTTACGCGGGAACCCTGTGGGATGTGATGCGAACAGCTGTGCCGCCGCGGGATGCCCGTGCAGAGGCAGTGTTGCCAGAGGTGAGTGACTGGCGCAGCTCATCGGCTGTCACTGAGTCCACCTGGTCGGGCATATCGCACAGTGCGGGCTTGATGAAGCGGATCGAGGGGGCAGAACCGGTCAGAGCGGCCTGGAACAGCGTGCCCGGAACTTCCTGGACCGAGCAGGTAGCCGAGTTGATCAATCAAGTGACTGCAACTGAATCCGGTTCGGTGTTGGTGTTGGTACCGGATGTGAGCGATGTGGAGCGCGTGTGTCGTGCAATTCCGGATGCATGTGATGCCGGTGCGGTGGCGGTCATCGGTGCACACGTGGGCCCGCAAGCTCGATATGCAGCTTTTCTTCGCGCCATGTTCGGAGCTGCGCGCATAGTCGTAGGTACTCGCACCGCTGCTTTCACACCCATGCCTGACCTGCGGCTCATAGTCATGTGGGATGACGGAGATGATGTGTACGCCGATCCGCATGCGCCCTATTGGGATGCGCGCGAGGTCGCAGCTCTTAGATCACATCTTGCCAACTGCCATCTACTCGTAGGTGGACCAGCGCGCACGGTGGTTGTGCAGCAGTGGTGTGAGTCTGGATGGGCAACATCACTCGCCCCAGAAAAGAGCGTTCTTGCTGCAGTTGCCCCTCGAGTGCAGGCCGTCGAGCCAGATGATTTCAAAAAAGACGAGGCTGCGGCGTACGCCCGGATTCCCAGTGCCGCATGGCAGGTAGCGCAAACTGGGCTTAAGGCCGGACCTGTTCTTGTGCAGGTGGCCCGTCGAGGTTATGTGCCGCTCTTGGCGTGTCAGAAGTGTCGAACTCCTGCAGAGTGTTCCTGTGGGGGAGCCTTCGCACTCGTTGCTGGTTCGTCAATCCCGGTGTGTTCGCGGTGTGGCTCACTCGCGTCGAGTTGGCGGTGTAGCCATTGCGGTGGGAGCGATCTTCGGGCGATGTCCGTCGGTGTCGAGCGCACGGCTGAAGAACTAGGCAGAGCATTTCCTGGGGTTCGGATTATTTGGTCGCAGGCCGAGCACATGGTGCGCGAGGTCTCCGCTGAGCCCGCACTCGTTGTTGCTACACCCGGAGCTGAGCCCGAGGCCGCAACTGGCTACGAAGCCGTGATTTTGCTTGACGCTCATTGGGCCGGAACAGGTCTTGGTGCGGGGGAGGCCCAGGTGCGCAGGTGGTTCCATGCTGTCGCCCTTGCTCGGCCAAAGGCGCAGGTTATGGTCACCGCTCCCATTAACTCGGCCACTGTTCAGGCATTAGTGCGATGGGATTCGGTGTGGTTCGCAGCGCGCGAACTGGGTGAACGCAGAGTTACCGGGTTACCCCCGGCTAGCCGGGTTGCGGCGCTTGAAGGCGATGCCACCTCGGTTCGAGAGGTGGAGCAGTCGATCGAGGTCGCGCACCGAACGTTAGGGCCGGTGGAATTGGGTGAGGAGAAAGTTCGTCTACTCGTTCTCGTTGACCGGGCTCATGGGACGGTGCTCAGTGAAGAACTCATGCGGATCTCGGTGCGTCGATCTGCCGATAAGGCTGCGGCAAAGGTGAATGTGCAGCTTGACCCGCGGGAGTTGTGAGCCCAGGCTGGTTTCCAACGGAGCGGACCTAGAATGGTCATATGCCCGTGCAGCCCATTAGGTTTTTTGGAGACCCAGTGCTGCGCACTCCGGCAGCCGAAGTCACCACCTTCGACAAAGAACTTCGCAAGCTCGTCGCAGATCTCACCGACACCATGATGGATGCCCCTGGGGTCGGACTCGCAGCCCCGCAAATAGGGGTGTCTTTGCGGGTCTTCACATATTGGGTCGATGAGGAACCGGGTCACCTGATCAACCCCAATCTAGATCTTTCCGAAGAAGTGGAAGAAGGCGATGAAGGCTGTCTCTCCATTCCTGATCTGTCCTATCCCACATCGAGGTCCCTGAGTGTTGTAGCGAAAGGGATGAATATGCACGGCGAGCCGGTGGTGATTGAGGGCAGCGATCTACTCGCCCGGTGCGTGCAGCACGAGACTGATCACCTTGACGGCATCATGTTCATTGATCGGCTTGATGCTGCGACCAGAAAGATTGCGATGAAAGATATTCGCGAATCTGAGTGGTTCGCCGAGGAACCGGCCACCGTCAAGATCAGTCCGCACCCGATCTCGCAGCGCTGGCTCTAATGTCGTTATGCGCCTGATCTTTGCCGGAACGCCTTCTCCTGCTGTTGTGGCTTTGGAGGCTTTGCTTGCCTCGCACCATGAAATTGTTGCGGTGGTCACACGCCCAGATGCCCCTGCGGGTAGAGGAAGAACGCTGGTGCCGAGTCCGGTTTCGGAATTGGCCAGCTCGCGTGGAATCGAAGTCCTCACACCGACATCACCGGGAGATCCTGATTTCATTTCCAGGTTCACAGAGTTCGCGCCAGATTGCGCTCCGATCGTTGCTTTCGGCGGTCTGATCACGCCCGCTTTGCTCAATGTTCCAAAGTTTGGCTGGGTGAATCTGCACTTTTCGCTGTTGCCCAGATGGCGGGGTGCGGCGCCAGTGCAACATGCGATGTGGAATGGCGATGATGTAACGGGCGCCACAACCTTCGTATTGGAGCAGGGGCTAGATACGGGGCCAATTCTGGGTCAGGTCATCGAGGAGATTGACCCACGAGATACATCGGGGGCGTTGCTGGAGCGGCTCTCTGTGGTGGGTGCACAACTTTTGGTCGACACCCTCGACTCTCTCGAAAACGGAACTGCGAGGGCCATTGAACAAAGTAGTGACGGAGTCACAACGGCCCCAAAGATCACTGTGGCAGATGCGCAGATTGACTGGCGCAGTGATGCGGAGTCAATCGACCGGCAGATTCGCGCCTGCACACCTCATCCCGGTGCATGGACCTCGTGGGGAGATCAGCGAATCAAGATTGGTCCTGTGTCTGCTTCAGCTCAGATGGTTGAAGTGAGTCTCTGTGCTCCAGGTAGCGCTCCAGGTAGCGCTGCGTTGATTGGCCATCACGTGGTGGTTGCCACCGGCGGTATGCCGGTGCAATTGGGTCTTGTGCAACCACCCGGAAAGAAGTTAATGCCAGCGATTGACTGGTGGAGAGGCTTGAGGTCAGAAGATGTCATCTTCACCTGATGCACCGCGGCTTGCCGCCATGGAAATGTTTCGTGCGGTGCGCGATGACCAAGCGTATGCGAACCTATTGATGCCGTCGCTGTTAGAAAAATTCGGGCTAGATGGTCGCGATGCTGCATTTGCTACGGAATTGGCATATGGCTCAATGCGAATGCAGGGCTTGTACGACGCGATCCTGGCTCGTTGTTCAAAAAGGGCCATGGCTGACATCGAACCCGGAGTCCACGACGCCCTGATTCTGGGCGCCCATCAACTGTTGAGCATGCGGGTCCCAGATCATGCCGCGGTTGACACCTCATGTGCTCTTGTCCGGGCTGTTGGCGCCCATGCGCGCGCCGACCTGCGTGCAGGTTTTGTGAACGCCGTATTGCGTTGTGTCGCTAAGCGGGATCTTGATGAGTGGCTCATTGAGTTGGGCATCGACAACGCATCAACGGATGCTCAATTGGCTGTTCGCTATTCCCACCCCGAGTGGATCGTGACTGCGATGCGTGCTGCCAGAGGCGAGCGAGGTGAAGTTGCGGCGTTACTCGCCGCCGACAACGAGGCTGCCCGCCCAGCATTGGCGGTTCTCGAAGGCGACCGCAGAGAAGTCCTTGATCAACCCGGCGTCAGCATTGGTCAGTGGTCGGAGTGCGCTGTGATCGTGGATTCTGGGGTACCTGGGCTGGTGCCTGCAGTACGAGCAGGTCGAGCCATCGTGCAAGACGAAGGCAGCCAATTGGTCACTCAAGCACTCATGCTGGTGCCGGTTCCTGGACCCGAATCGGCCTGGCTTGATATGTGTGCAGGTCCTGGCGGCAAAGCTCGTCTGCTGGCTTCGCGACGACCCTCGCCGTCGATCCACCTCACAGCATGTGAAATGCACCCGCATCGCGCAGAGCTAGTCCGTGAGGCACTTCTGCGGGGCAACCCAGATTCAGGCACCTTCGATGTAGTGGTGGGCGATGCCCGTACCCGGCCGTGGGGTAATCGAACTTTTGACCGAATCTTGGTCGACGCACCCTGCACAGGCTTGGGGGCATTACGCAGAAGGCCCGAAGCGCGATGGCGCAAATCCCACGAGGATGTCACTGAGTTAGCTGGTCTGCAGCGCGGGTTGCTCAATGCCGCCATCGACAGTCTTCGCAAGGACGGCGTTGTTGCCTACGTAACGTGCTCACCGCATCTTCGAGAAACAGTCGACATCGTCGACGATATCGTGATGCGTAGAGACGACATCGAAGTTATTGATGCCCGACCGTACCTGCCAGGTGTACCCGATCTGGGTGATGGTCCCACGGTGCAGTTGTGGCCCGATGTCCATGGCACTGATGCGATGTTCCTCGCTTTGATCAGGCGCGTCTAAGCCCACAACAATCGCCGCGAGTAGGCTTGTACATGTGGGTGTTCTGATGTCGCCAAGTGTTCTTGACTGTGACCTCACGCGCCTGCATGATGAAATCAGTCGCGTATCAAATGTCGCGGACATGATCCATCTCGATGTCATGGACAACCATTTTGTCCCAAATCTCACGTTCGGCCTACCCATCGTTCGTAAGGTGATTAGTGAATGTTCGATCCCAGCTGATTGCCATTTGATGATTGATGATCCTGATAGGTGGGCGCCGGAATATGCTGAAGCGGGTGCTTACAGCGTCACCTTTCATGTGGAGGCAGCGACCGATCCCATTCGGGTAGCCCGGGATATTCGCGCAGCGGGTGCGCGCTGTGGTGTGGCGGTAAAACCTGGAACCTCTGCCAACGCCATTGAGGATCTGCTGCCTTTCGTCGACATGGTTTTGGTCATGACGGTTGAGCCTGGTTTTGGCGGTCAGTCATTTATGGCCGATCAATTGGCGAAGGTGTCAACCATTCGGTCCTGGGTCAATAAGTCAGGTGCAGACATCTGGGTTCAGGTTGATGGGGGTGTTGGGCCCTCCACAATCGAACAATGCGCGGAAGCAGGTGCAAACGTGTTTGTTGCTGGTTCGGCTGTCTATCGTTCACCAGATCCCGCAGCCATGGTCACCGCTCTTCGCTCGATGGCAGAACTTTCCAGCGCGTGAATCACTTCGATCCTCCGGCGCAGTGGCTCGCCCACATGCGTTCTGCACTGCTACTTGCAACGGACCCGAGCGCACCTCGGGGTGAAAATCCGCGGGTCGGTTGCGTGATCGTTGATGACAGTGGTCATGTTGTCGGTACTGGGTTTCACCTCGGGGCTGGAACGGCTCACGCGGAAGTGGTGGCTCTTGCTGTCGCGGGGGAACAGGCACAGGGTGCAACAGCATTTGTGACTGTGGAACCATGCCGGCACTCCGGGCGAACCGGTCCGTGCACTCAGGCGCTCATCGAAGCTGGCGTGAGTCGGGTCGTGATTGCGATGCTTGATCCCACGGAGCAGGCGGGGGGCGGTTCGGCAGAACTTGAGGCCGCTGGCATCGAAGTATTCAACGGGGTCCTGGAAGCTGAATCAAGCGCCATCAACGCCGAATGGGTATTTGCATATCGAACTGGTCGACCTTTTGTGATTGCTAAAACGGCGATGAGTCTTGACGGACGAGTTGCCGGACCGGGTGGCTCGCCTCTCGCCATCAGTGGTCCCGACTCTTTGAAGTTTGCCCATGCATGCCGGTCTGAAGTTCAGGCGATACTCGTGGGGACCGGAACCGTACTTGCAGATGATCCTGAGTTGTCGATCAGACATGGAGCAACGATCGCGGGTGAACCGCCCCTGCGGGTCGTAGTTGGGGGGCGTTCAGTCCCGCCCAATGCTCGAATTCGAAACGATGCCGCTCCCACGTGGATTGCCGGAGCTATGTCCCCGCAGGCGGTCTTGACCGAACTCTTCAGTCGCGGAGTGCGAAGTGTGCTTATTGAGGGCGGCCCGCACCTGCTTCAGTCCTTTGTGGACGCAGATCTCGTAGACCGATTTCTGTGGTTCATTGCACCAATTCTCATTGGCGAAGGCCCCACGGCACTCAATGCCATGGAAGGAGCAGTGGGAGTCAATGTGCAGTCGGTTCGCATGCTCGGGGAGGATATGTGCATCACCGCCGAACCTCGGCGGCCCAGCACCTGATCAATTCAAGGAGTGACGTGTTCACTGGCATCGTCGAGGAGATTGGCATCGTGGAGGCCATTGAGCCTCTGGATCAAGCCTCGCGGATTCGAATCCGAGGGCCAATCGTCACCTCCGATGTACAGCCGGGCGACTCCATCTCGGTCAACGGGGTGTGCCTCACTGTCGTTGACCCTGTGGAGGGCACTTTCGCGGCCGACGTGATGGCTGAAACGCTGTCGAGGAGTTCCTTGGCTGCCATTGAGGTTGGCGCGGCGGTCAACTTAGAGCGAGCCGCACGGGTCGATAGTCGATTAGGCGGGCACATTGTTCAGGGCCATGTGGACGGGATCGGACACATCTCAGGTATTCAGCAGCAAGAGAATTGGACCTTGATGACCATTGAACTTCCCCATGAGTTAAGTCGTTACCTCGTCGAGAAGGGCTCCATCACCGTCGACGGAGTTTCGTTGACAGTGGTCTCTGTCACTCCCCATGAGTTCGTCATTTCCTTAATACCCACCACTCTGGCGGAGACCACCCTCGGATCTAAATCGACGGGGGATACGGTGAACCTTGAAGTGGACGTCATCGCCAAGTATGTCGAGAAAATGCTGGAAGGGAGGGTCGGATGATTCCCGCTGAAGAGTTGTTCGCTGGAGAGCCAACCGCATCCGACTCGGCTATCGCGGTTTTGCGCAACAGAAGTCACTCCTCCGACGACGGTGTCGAGTTAGACACCATCGAGAGTGCTCTTGATGAACTGCGAAAAGGACGACCGATCCTCGTCATTGATGATGCAGATCGTGAAAATGAAGGCGATATGATCTTCGCTGCCCAATTGGCCACCCCCGAAATCGTCGGCCTCATGATCCGCCACACATCGGGCTACATCTGTGTGGGTATGACAGGCGAAGACCTCGACCGGTTGGGACTCCCGCCGATGACCGCGGTCAATGAAGACCGCAAACAGACCGCGTACGCGGTTTCGGTTGATGCCCGCGATGTCAAAACGACGGGTATTTCTGCCGAGGATCGGGCGCGCACCATCAAAGTTCTTAGTGATTCATCGACCGAGCCGTATGACCTCACCCGCCCCGGCCACGTCATGCCACTGAGGGCTGTTCCGGGAGGCATTTTGCGCCGGCCGGGTCACACTGAAGCCGCCGTAGACCTCACCCGACTTGCCGGGTTGAACCCCGCGGGCGCACTGTGCGAAATGGTCAACGACGACGGCACCATGATGAACGCGGTCCAGTGCCGTGAGTTTGCCGATGACCACGGTTTGGTTCTCATCTCAATCGCCGATCTCATTCGCTTTCGTCGTCGTGTCGAGTCCCAGGTCACGCGTGTCACCGAAACCCTGCTTCCTACTGAATTCGGAGACTTCGCGGCCTTCGGCTTCCGCAGCGAGGTTGATGGAACAGAACATGTGGCACTTGTCGTTGGCGACATTGGCGACGGTGAGTCTGTGCTCGTCCGGGTGCACTCGGAGTGTTTGACCGGCGACGTCTTCGGCTCTTTGCGGTGCGATTGTGGTCCGCAATTGCACGTTGCCATGCAAAGAATCGCTGCGGAAGGTCGTGGCGTCGTTCTCTATGTCAAAGGTCATGAAGGTCGGGGGATTGGACTTCTGGACAAACTGCGGGCATACACCCTGCAAGACGGTGGTCTCGATACCGTTGATGCAAACATTGAACTCGGCCTTCCCGCAGATGCGCGTGACTATGGAACTGGTGCGCAGATATTGGTCGATCTGGGCGTGCGCAGCATGCGGCTGCTCACAAATAATCCAGCCAAACGGGCCGGACTTGAGGGCTACGGACTTTCGATCATCGATCGAGTGCCACTCGTGGTCGGTCACAACGACGTCAACCGGGATTATTTGGATACAAAGGTGCGGCGAATGTCGCACGACTTTGCTGCTGACCAGGAGATAGTCGAATGAGCGGCCTTGGCTCACCCATTATTGAACTTGATGCGAGTGGGATGCAGATTGCGCTGATCGCAGCATCGTGGCACGACCAGGTGATGGATGGTTTGATCGCGGGAGCATTGCGCGCTGCCGATCAGATGGGCGCCGTGGCGCAAGTCTGGCGAGTCCCAGGATCCTTTGAACTCCCACTGATCGCACAACAGGCAGCCTTAAGTGGGAAATTCGAAGCAGTCGTTGCACTGGGAGTGATCATCAGAGGTGGCACCCCGCACTTCGAATACGTGAGCTCTGCGGCAACCGATGGGCTCAATCGGGTGGCACTTGATACGAACGTGCCCGTGGGCTTTGGCCTCTTGACATGTGACGATGAGGCGCAGGCACTGGATCGAGCCGGCCTCACCGATTCCCGAGAAGACAAGGGCGCCGAGGCCACCATGGCTGCAGTGAGTGCGGCTCTCGTGCTCCGCGATCTGCGCTCACTCTAGGGTTGGCCCATGAAGACCTTTGACGAGTTGTTCGCTGAACTCACTGCGAAGGTGGCCGCCAGTGATCCGCAATCGGGAACAGTGCGCCTCGTTGAGCAGGGCGTTCACGCGATTGGCAAGAAAGTTGTCGAAGAAGCATCGGAAGTGTGGATGGCCGCCGAACATGAAGGGCGCGAGCGCTCCGCTGAGGAAATATCTCAACTTCTTTATCACGTGCAAGTACTTATGATCGCCAAAGGCATCAGCCTTGATGATGTCTACCAACAACTTTAGGAGTATTACGTTGCTTCGCGTAGCAGTTCCCAACAAGGGTCAGTTGGCTGAGCCAGCCCGTCAAATGCTGTCTGAAGCGGGCTACTTGAGAAATGCTGGTGTGCGAGATTTGGTGGTGCACGATCCTGACAACGATGTGGAGTTCTTCTTCCTCCGTCCGCGAGATATTGCCATTTACGTCGGCGAAGGCACCTTGGATCTCGGCGTGACCGGTCGCGACATGCTGCTCGATTCACGGGCGGCAGCAACCGAAGTGGTTGCTCTTGGATTTGCTCCTTCAACTTTTCGCCTCGCGGCTCCCATCGGAAGCATCTCCTCAGTGTCGGATCTCAATGGCCTTCGAATTGCCACTTCATATTCCGGCATCCTTGAGGATTGGCTGGAACAACAAGGCGTCAAGGCTCGGGTCGTTCGACTTGATGGAGCAGTGGAAAACGCAGTCGCTCTCGGTGTTGCCGATGCGGTGGCCGATGTTGTTGCGACTGGCACGACCTTGAAGCGTGCAGGTCTGGAGGTGATCGGTGACCCAATCCTGATTTCAGAGGCACTCGTCGTCCGCCCGAATGATGCACTCGAAACACCCGCGGTTGAAACTTTCGTGCGCAGATTGCATGGAGTTATGGTGGCGCGTTCCTATGTACTCGTCGATTACGACATTCCCAATGGCCAGTTAGATGCCGCTTGCCTCATCACGCCAGGAATTGAGTCGCCCACTGTTTCATCACTGCACGATTCCACGTGGTCCGCGGTTCGGGCGATGGTGCCCGCACTGGACGTTCATCGCGTCATGGATGAGTTGTATGGTCTTGGCGCCCGAGGGATTCTCGTGACTGACATTCATGCTTGCCGGTTGTAGTCGCGCACCGTTAGGCAACGACTGCGCCTTTTTTCAATGGCACAATCGCAATGAACTGGGCAGAACAAATGATCGCTATGAGTGTGAAAATCATGGCCCAGGAATCAAACGCGTCGTAAATTGTTCCGGCGATAAACGGTCCAGACGCCGCGATGAGATAGGTCACGAAGAACGCCATCGCGGTCAAACGGGCGGCGGCGGCTGCGTTGGGTGAAAGATCGCTGAGAAGACCCAATGACATAGCGAATCCACCACTGAGAAAGTATCCGAGTCCAAAAAGGACCAGCGGCGGGGCAAAGTCAGGCACCCAAGCAATGCACAACAACGTGAGTACCGTCATGAAGATGGTCGAAGCAAAGAGTGTGCGCCGATGAACTATCCGGTGCGATATGGCCGGGAGGGTCAGCGCTGAGGTCACCTGCGCTACGGCGAACACTGCGAACAGCCAGCCAGCATCGGTTTGGCTCCAACCTCGCTCGGCGTATGAGGGCGCAATCCACGCAAGCGCACTGTAGAAAACGATGGAATTTATCGTAAGAAATGCAGTGAGTGCCCAAGCGGTGCGATTTCGCCATGGAAGCTCACGCAGTCGTACCAAGGTAGCTGGGCGCACGTGTTGCACAGTGGTTCGTTCTGCCAATTGCCATACCACCAGTGCAATAGCGCCGGGGATCGCCCAGACGGCTAGCGCCAATTGCCAGGAACCCCACCACAATGCGAGTGGCACCGTGATGGCGCTGGCGATAGCGGCACCACCCATCAAGCTCGACGTCCAAGCGCCGGTGGCTTTGCCCATTGCGTTGGGCATTTGTTCGCGGACCAGCCCAGGCACAAGGCCGGTCGCGAGAGCGATGCCAATGCCTGCAAGGGCAGCCGAGAAGAGTAGGACCGTTCCCTGCACAGCAAACGCCCGCATTCCGATAGCGATTGTGAGAACGACCAATGCGATCGTTACCGTGCGCGTGCGGCCGACCCGTTGAGCGAGTGCGGGAACCACGAGTGCAAAAAGCCCCATCATTACTACCGGAAGGGTTGTCAGCAAGCCAGCGGTGGCGCTATTCCAGCCAAATTCCTCCTGGATTTGCACCACCACGGTCGGCACGCTCGTGAGAGCCGGTCGCAAATTGACCGCGATCATGATTACTGAAACCCACAGCAACACGCGAGGAGTCTTCGTGGACGTCGTGGTGGGCACGCACAGAGTCTTGCGCTTTACCCTTGTGCAATGTCGAGTGGGGATACGCCGAACACACCAGGCGGTGGTCGGACCATCGCCGGATCGGCCTTTGGCTCAGACGACGGTTCTGCAGATCCGGTCTTGCGCGCGCTTCTTGAAGCTAAATCTGCCTCTGCCCGAGAACTACTGGGGACCGCGCGGCTTCTGGTCGCGGTCATTGCTGTGGCTGATGAAGTCGATCAGGAGTCAGGTGCCGACAAGGACTCGCACATGGCGGTCGTGTCCATGGTCAATGCAGCAGGGGAGCGCGGCCTCTTGGCGTTCACGGGGCTCGATGCCATGGCGCTGTGGGATCCGGTCGCACGGCCAGTTCCCGTCACAGGAGCCGCAGCCGCGCAGGCCACCCTTGACGATGGGAACACCGCACTGGTGATTGATGTCTGCGGCCCTCACAGGTATGTGGTTGCTGGCGAAGAACTGAAGAGACTCGCGAATCAGTAAACTGGGCCGGTCAGGTCTTCCCCTGGTCCCATTCCAGGTGGATCCGGGATCACCGACGCCTCACGAAATGCCCGCTGTAGTGAGGAGAGTCCATCTCGGAGTGGTGCCGCATGAATGCTGCCAAGGCTGGGCGCTGCAGCGGTTACCAGACCGGCTAAAGCCGTGATCAGAATCCTGGCTTCTGCAAGATCTGTTTGGTCGTCGGTCTCGCCCGATTCCCCTCCTGAATCCTCGCCTAAGCCGCAGGCCACAGCGGAGGCCGACATCAGGTGGAGGGCGACCGTTAGCACGACCTCAACGGCTGGAACCTCACCGATTTCCAAGCGCTCACTCATGGCTGCTACCCTTGCACCAATCTCACCCGGCTTCACGGCCGGGTAGTGCAAGCGGAGCTGGCAGCTCCCACCTGATAACCCCTGGTTGTCTAGGTCGAGTGACGGGATCGATTCCGTCTGTCTGCCTCCGTGCGCGCTGCGCCGGAGGCTTTTTATGTGGCGTGAGATTGCACGCCAGCATTGTCCCCTCGAGCAAGGAGGCGCCATCAGCGTCGAACCACGCATCAACGACCGGATTCGCGTCCCGGAGGTCCGACTTGTCGGTCCTGCGGGCGAGCAGGTGGGAATCGTGCGCATCGAAGATGCGTTGCGATTGGCAGCAGAAGCAGATCTTGACCTAGTCGAGGTAGCTCCGCTGGCAAAGCCACCTGTATGCAAATTGATGGACTTCGGAAAGTTCAAGTACGAAGCAGCCCTCAAGGAGCGCGAATCTCGCCGGAATCAGACGCATACCGTCATCAAAGAGATGAAACTGCGTCCGAAGATTGACTCGCATGATTACGAGACCAAAAAAGGTCACGTGGAGCGGTTTTTGCGGGCAGGCGACAAGGTCAAGATCACGATCATGTTTCGTGGTCGTGAGCAGAGCAGGCCTGAACTTGGACTGCGACTTCTCGGCAGACTTGCAGAGGATGTCCAGGAACTTGGCTTCGTAGAAGCCACGCCCAAGCAAGATGGCCGAAACATGCTCATGGTGCTGGCACCTCATCGACGCAAGACCGCTAAAGATGGCCTCGCACCTACTGAGGATGAACAACGCGAAACCGCTTAACCACCGTTAGGCGCACATCCAGAAACTTCCGATCTGAAAGCGGATCGGCCGAAAGCAAGGACACGAAGAGATGCCGAAGCAAAAGACCCATAGCGGCGCCAAGAAGCGCTTCAAAGTGACGGGATCAGGCAAGGTCACCCACGAGCAGGCCAATCGTCGTCACCTCATGGAGGTCAAGTCGAGCAAGCGCACCCGCAAGCTCATGTCCGATGAGGTCGTGTCCAAGGCCGACATCAAGAAGGTCAACAGGCTGCTTGGTCGCTAAGCGCGCCCGTGTGAGTCGTCCCCGTTTTTCCCACGATTTTTAATGGATCCTGCACCGGATCCCGCACGATGAGGAGATAGCCATGGCACGCGTCAAGCGCGCAGTAAATGCACAGAAGAAGCGTCGCGAGATGCTCGAGCGGGCTTCGGGTTACCGCGGCCAGCGTTCGCGTCTCTACCGAAAGGCCAAGGAGCAGGTAACGCACTCGCTCGTCTATGCCTACGCAGATCGACGTGCCCGCAAGGGTGACTTTCGCCGGCTCTGGATCCAGCGCATCAACGCTGGTGCCCGCGCGCATGGCATGACCTACAACCGCTTCATCCAGGGCCTTAAGGCTGCTGGTGTTGAGGTGGACCGTCGCATGCTCGCTGAACTCGCAGTGAACGATCAGGCCGCATTCGCGACCCTGGTCGATCTCTCGCGTGCCTCGCTCCCAGCAAACGCAGCCTGACTCTTCCGTGGCTGAGCGCGAACTCAGTTCACGTTCGTCGGATCACGTCCGCTACCTGCGCAGTCTGCATAACCGAGCAGGTCGGAGTGATCACGCACGACTTCTGGTCGAGGGCCCTGCCGCTCTCACGCTTTTGCTAGGCGATTCTCGGCCAGTCGAGGTGTTTGATGTGCTCCTTGAGCACGGCCGACACCCGGCTTTGGAGCGGTTGGTCCACGAACACAACGACAACATTTCGTGGATCACCGAAGAGGTTTCTCGTGCGCTGAGTGAGACGGAAAACCCGCAGGGTGCCTTCGCCGAAATCGCACTCCCGCACTTCGACGTTGCAGAAATCATGACGGGGCCAGGTCCAGTCATCATTTGTGATGGGATCGGGGATCCCGGTAACGCCGGAACCATCATGCGAACCAGTCACGCAGTCGGTGCTTCCGGCGTCATCTTTCTGGCAGGGTGTGTCGACCCGTTCAACGGCAAGGCCGTGCGTAGTGCTGCGGGGTCGGCGCTGTGCATTCCTATCGCCTCAGGATGTTCTTGGCTCGAGGTCCTGGAAGCGGCTCGAGCATCAGGGCGCCCGCTCTGGGCACTGACCGCGCATGGTGAGACAGATGTGATCACGGCCGCAGCCAGCCGAGTCCCCGGCGACATGGCTTTGGGTTGGATCGTCGGCTCTGAAGCACACGGACTATCACCCGAGGTTGAAGCTGCTGCCGATCTACGCGTCTCCATTCCCATGCCGGGCGGGGCGGAATCACTCAACGCCGCTATGGCACTTGGCATCTCGGTCTATCTGGAGCTCGCCGCGAGAAGGTGACGCACCGCCCACCAACACACCTTGTGTGAGGCCACGGATCTGGTCGGGAGAGTGAAAGACTGAACGTGCACAGTGAGCGTGGATTTCGAGGAGGAGCTGGCATGAGTTACATCGAGTTGCCGATCATGCAGGAGACGGGCTACGTCGTGGTCGATCAATATGACCAAGCTGCCGATCCCGCTGAGTGGGAAGACCTCATCTACGTTGACTGGAAATCATCCGGGGATACCCGATTTGCCCCCTTGGCAAGCGCCTATGGCGACATCGAGTGCAACGGTTTCTGGAATCACACCCCGCCAAAAACCGATAAAGATGGCGTCTGGGTCACAGAGAATGTCGCGATTGCTCCTCACCTCACTGAGCGCGCGATGGAACCGGGTGCAAACGTCGGCCGTTGTCGCGTCATTGAACTTAAACCAAATACCTACGGCGAGGCCCTCTACAACTTGCATCGCGATGACAACAACCGGCTCAATCCCGAGGGCACCGGATGGATTGTGCGGGGCTTTTTCAACCTGACCGACGATGCCGATTCGGTCATGATCCTGCGCTCGGACAAGGATGATCCGTCCACTGAAATGCGTATCTCGCTGCCCGCTGGCCAGCAGATCGTGATCGACACCCAGCGTTTTTACCACGCTGTGTGGCATCCAGGAGACAAAGTTCGTTACTGCCTGATCACCTCGTGGGAGTCCGGTCCGGAGTTGCAGGCCTGGATGGATGCGCGCCATCCGGTCTCGTCGATCCCGAACCATCCGATTGATCCCACGGTTCAGGCCGAGGGGGAGAAGTTGGCTGCGGACAAGCGTGCAGCGCGTGCGGCGGCTTTGGCGGCCGAGGGTAAAGATCCGCGTTTCGGAGATGGGTCGATGGCCCTCGCGGAGTCCGAAACCATGGAAGTACTGTCAGAAGCCTGATCCCGCGAATTACCCCGTTCTCAAGGAGTATCTGGTGTCACCTGTGAACTCAAGCGCTCCGACCGTGCCCTACAGCGCTGTCCTGGACGAGCTCGAGGCCGAGGCCATCCACATCTATCGGGAGACCGCGGCGGCATTTAAGAACCCGGTCCTGCTCTACAGCATCGGCAAAGACTCCTCGGTGCTTCTGCACTTGGCCATTAAGGCCTTCGCGCCGGCGCCGGTCCCGTTCCCGCTCATGCACATCGACACCGGCTGGAAGTTCCGGGAGATGATCGAATTCCGCGATCGTCGGGCCGCGGAACTGGGCCTGGATCTGCGCATCGCGCAGAATGCGGCGGCGGTCGCCGAGGGAGTGACCCCCTTCACCCACGGCACCCACGAGTACACCCGGCTTATGAAGACGGTCGCTCTGCGCGAGGGCATCGATCGGTATGGCTTCGATGCGGCCATCGGCGGTGCCCGCCGGGATGAGGAACGCAGTCGAGCCAAGGAGCGCATCTTCAGCCTGCGCGAGCCCGGGCATCAATGGGATCCGCGCAAACAGCGCCCAGAGTTCTGGCGTACGGCCAACACGCAACTCTCACCCGGTCAGAGCATGCGGGTCTTCCCGCTGTCCAACTGGACCGAGCTCGACATCTGGAAGTACATCCAGCGGGAAAACATCGAGATCCCTGATCTCTACTTCGCCAAACCGCGCCCTGTAGTCGATCGCGACGGAATGTGGATCATGGTCGACGACGACCGCTTCCCACTGCTCGAGGGAGAGGTGCCGCAGATGCGGTCGGTGCGATTCCGCACGCTGGGTTGCTACCCCCTCTCTGGCGCGGTCGAGTCGACAGCCGACACCATGGTGCAACTGGTCGAG
The DNA here is from genome assembly GCA_030728405.1 of Candidatus Nanopelagicales bacterium. Lineage (GTDB taxonomy): Bacteria > Actinomycetota > Actinomycetes > S36-B12 > S36-B12 > CAIXFB01. The sequence continues at coordinate 50,361 of JANQZS010000099.1, forward strand.
GAGATGGCTGGGTCCAAGTACTCAGAGCGCTCCGGCCGCCTCATTGATGGAGAAGGCGGCTCGGAGTCCATGGAAGGCAAGAAGAAGGAGGGCTATTTCTAGTGGCTGGCAATAGTGCTCTTACTCCCGTATTGCATTTGGTGACTTGTGGCTCAGTCGACGACGGCAAATCCACCCTCATCGGACGTCTCCTTGCAGAAACTGATTCGATCCCCATCGACACCTTGGAGTACGCAAAGCGCACCAGGCGCGGTGGATCCACGATTCCTGTGGGCGAGATCGACTATTCACTTCTGACTGACGGTCTTGAAGCCGAGCGCGAGCAAGGCATCACCATTGACGTTGCATACCGGCACATGAACCTGCCAAACGGGCGCCGAGTTCTCGTTGCCGATTCGCCCGGACATGAGCAGTACACCCGCAACATGGCGGTAGCAGCATCCAATGGCGACGTGTCGATCTTGATGGTAGACGCGGCCCGAGGGGTCCGGCCACAAACCCATCGGCATCTCACCATCAGCGCTTTGATGGGTGTGAAAACAATCATCGTGGCTGTAAACAAAATGGATCTCGTGAACTACGACCATGCGACCTTCGAAGAAATCGTGGGAACAGTTCGGGCCACGGCAGCACGGCTCGACGTTGCAGAGGTCATCGCCATCCCGGTGAGTGCCTTCACCGGAGACAACATCACTGCACCGAGCGCATCGATGCCTTGGTACACAGGTCCCACTCTGCTTGGCGCTCTCGAGGAATGGGAGCCAGTCGATACCCGCGCAGGTGCAGCCACGGTGGCCACCCCATTCCGATTCCCGGTGCAGTTCATTGTGCGTGCCGAAGGAAATTTCCGCGGTTACGCCGGAACTGTTGTATCTGGATCAATTCGACCGGGCGACACAGTGGTCATTGCCGATTCGGGCCGAAAAGCCAAAGTCGATCGGATAGTTACCTACGATCTCCACACCGATGGACACATCGCCGATCTCCCAGTTGCCGTGACTGGTGCTGCAGTGACATTGACACTTGATCATGAGGTCGACGTCACCCGTGGAGATGTAATCGCTGGGATTGACAGCCATGTGGTGGAGCCAGCCGATCGGTTCTCCGTCGATATGGTCTGGCTGGGTGAAGAGCCCCTAGCCCATGGCCGTTCATACCTTCTTGTTTCGGGATCGCGCTCCGTCCCCGCAACTGTTACCAACGTTCGTCATCGACTTGATGTGGTGTCGGGTCACGAGCATGCTGCTCGCGTGCTTTCCATGAACGACATTGGTCGAGTTGAAGTTGCCACAGACAAGCCCATGCCGATGGATCCCTATGCGCTGTGCCGTGACACCGGTGGCTTCTTGCTGGTTGATCGGGTGACCTCAGACACAGTTGCTGCCGGGCTCGTCCGTCACGCTATGCGCCGCTCCACAAATGTGGTGCGGCACGAGTACGTCGTAGATAGCGACGCGCGTAAATTGCTGATGGGTCACGATGCAAAGGTGGTGTGGCTCACGGGACTTTCGGGAGCTGGAAAGTCCACCATTGCTGATGCCGCCGTGAAGCAACTTCACGCACTTGGCGTGCATACCTTCATTCTCGACGGCGACAACGTCCGGCACGGGCTGAACAAGGATCTCGGCTTCACTCCTGAGGACCGCGCCGAAAATGTTAGGCGCGTCGCTGAGGTGAGTCGTCTCATGGTAGACGCCGGGCTCGTGGTGTTCGTCGCTTTAGTCTCACCTTTCGTCACCGATCGCCGTGCTGCCCGGGAACAATTTGCGCCAGGGCAGTTCATCGAGGTATTTGTCGACACCCCGCTGAACGTGGTCACCGCACGCGATACCAAGGGCTTGTACGCGAAGGCTGCCCAGGGAACCTTGCCGAACCTGACTGGGGTGGGCCAGGAGTATGAACCACCCGTGTCACCAGAACTGATCCTTCGCGGCGACGGCGATCTCGATGAATCAGTTGCCGAACTCGTACGCGTCATCTTGGGGGAGTAGCACGTGTCAGCGCCCAACTCATCATTCGATCCCAAACAGGTCTCAGCTCTGGGAGAAGATGCCGTCAATCAGATGGTGGCGGCGGCATTGGTTGATATTGCTGGAGCGGCTGATCTTGCGGCGCTGAAAGAGGTTCGACTTGCGCACGCCGGTGATCGGTCACCCTTAGCGCTCGCCAACCGCGAGATCGGTGCATTGCCACCTGCTGCAAAAGTTGAAGTTGGCAAGCGGGTGGGTGAGGCTCGGGCGCGCATCAAGGACGCGCTTACCTCTCGCGAAGAAGTCTTGCAGCGCCAAAGGGACGAAGAAGTTTTGGTCGCCGAAGCTGTTGACGTCACCGTTCCAACAACTCGTCGCTCGCTAGGTGGACGCCATCCGCTCACCACGCTGATGGAGGCGATGGCCGACGTGTTCATCGCAATGGGTTATTCGGTTGCCGAGGGACCAGAACTTGAAGCTGAATGGGTGAATTTCGACGCACTCAACGTGCCGGCGGATCATCCGGCGCGCACGATGCAAGACACCTTCTACGTGACTTCGCAAGACAGCGGTGCGGTGCTTCGCACGCAAACCTCGCCCATCCAGATTCGCGCGATGCTCTCGCGTGAACTGCCCATCCACGTCGTAGCTCCCGGACGGGTGTACAGAACTGACGAGCTCGACGCGACCCACACCCCCGTCTTCCATCAGATCGAAGGCCTTGCGGTCGATGAGGGTTTAACTATGGCGGACCTCAAGGGAACCTTGGATCATCTTGCTGAACAGATGTTCGGCGCTGGCATCGTCACGAGGTTGCGGCCCTCATACTTCCCGTTCACCGAGCCAAGTGCTGAAGTGGATTTGGAGTGCTTTGTGTGTCGCGGTGAATCAGTGGGAAATCCTGAGCGCCCGTGTCGCACCTGCGGCAGCGAAGGTTGGATCGAATGGGGTGGCTGCGGGATGGTCAATCCGCGGGTGCTGCGTTCTGTTGGGATTGATGCAGACGTGTATTCAGGCTTCGCGTTCGGAATGGGTATTGAGCGCACGCTGATGTTCCGCAACGGAGTTACGGATATGCACGACATGGTCGAGGGCGATCTGAGATTCACCAGAGCTTTCGGAGTTGAGGCCTGATGTTGATTTCTGCCAGTTGGCTCAGGGAACTCACCGGTGTCGATGCAAGTGGTCGTGACATTGCAGCTCGACTCATTGCTGCCGGCCTTGAAGTGGAAGGCGTGCACGTTGTCGGTGAGGGATTGACCGGCGCCCTAGTTGTCGGTCGGGTTCTTGAAATCGAGGAATTGACCGAGTTCAAGAAGCCGATCCGGTTCTGTCAGGTTGAAGTTGGAGCGGAAAACGGCGAGGGCAGCACGGGTGTGCGCGGCATCATCTGCGGTGCCCGCAACTTCAACGTTGGTGATCTCGTGGCGGTAGCGCTGCCCGGCACCGTACTGCCCGGTGGCTTTCAGATCGCTTCGCGTGAAACGTACGGCCGACTTTCCGATGGAATGATTTGCTCGGAGCGCGAGATGGGCCTGGGCGATGACCACGATGGCATTCTGGTTCTCACTCCCGACTCTGCAAACCCGGGCGATGACGTTCGTCCAATTCTGGGTATTGGCGATCAGGTCCTTGATATCGCTGTCACACCCGATCGCGGTTATGCGCTCTCAGCTCGCGGCATCGCCCGAGAGGTCGCCATTGCCTATGGCGTTGCTTTCGTTGATCCCGTTGACCTAGCCCCGGATCTGCCAGCGCCTTCTGCCAGAGCGGTTCCCGTGGAATGCGGCAGCGATGATTTCTCCGCGTGCGACCTGTTCACTCTTTCCACAGTGCTGGGCTTTGACCCAAGTGCGCGCACGCCGCAATGGATGCGCAACCGACTTCGGGATTGCGGCATGCGCTCAGTCTCACTCGCCGTCGACATCACCAATTACGTGCTGCTCGAACTTGGTCAGCCGCTCCATGCTTTCGACGTGGACCGTTTGCAGGGCGCAGTCATCGCGGGCCGTCCAGCTGAGGGGGAGCTGTTCACCACTCTGGATCACGTTGAGCGCGCTCTGGTTGCAGATGATCTGGTGATTCGTGATGACCGCGGCGCTATCGGTCTTGCTGGCGTGATGGGCGGCCTTGACGCTGAGATTTCAGACACCACCACCAACATCGCGCTTGAGTCTGCGCACTTTTCTGAAACAGTGATAGCGCGTAGTTCTCGTCGGTACCGACTTTCCAGTGAGGCCTCGAGGCGATTCGAACGCGGTGTGGATCGCACCCTTGCTCCTTACGCTGCTGCTCGAGCCATGGCGCTTCTCCTTGAACTTGGTGGCGGTGAATATGTGGGGATGACTGCCGTTGAGGCACCGATGACAGAGACGGTCATTGAGATAGACGCGGACCTTCCCGCCCGCGTTGCTGGTATGTCTATTGATTCGCAGAGATCTATTGAGTTGCTTCGCGCGGTTGGCTGCGTAGTCACTGAGGTGGCCAATGCTGGCAACTCACTCCGTGTGGTGCCGCCCACCTGGCGTCCGGATCTCACTGACCCAGCCGATCTTGTGGAAGAGGTCCTCCGACTCATCGGTTATGAGAATCTGCCGAGCACTCTGCCGGTAGCTCCTGCAGGCACCGGGCTCACGACGTCCCAGCGCATTCGTCGCCGGGTGGGAACAACCCTTGCTCATCATGGCTTTGTCGAAGTCTTGACCTACCCGTTCGTAGGTCCAGAGGATCTTCGGCAGCTGCGTATCCCGGATTCGGATCCGCGTCGCGCGATGCCCGAGCTTGCTAATCCGCTCTCTGATGAAGCACCGTGGATGCGAAGTGCACTGCTCTTCACCTTGCTTCCAGCTGCGCGGCGCAATATCGGCCGTGGGCATTCCTCCGTCCAGATTTTCGAACTTGGCTCGGTGTTCTTGGGTGAGGTGTCCAACAACGCGATCCCCTCGATGGGTGTTGATCAGCGACCCACCGCTGAACAGTGGAGTGCACTTGAGTCGGCTCTTCCACATCAACCATTGCATTGCGCTGGTGTGTTGGCTGGTGAAATTGAGAACAGCAGTTGGTGGGGCGCTGGCCGCGTCAGCGATTGGTCTGATGCCGTTGAGGCTGCGCGCGAGATCGCAGAAGTGTGTGGGGTTGAACTATGTGCACGCAACGGAAACGATCCCATGTTCCATCCCGGCAGGTGCGCTGAGCTGTTCATCAACGACGCCGTTGGTGAACCGATCGTGATCGGCTATGCCGGTGAGTTGCACCCGACCGTGTCTGAGGATTTCGGGCTGCCAACCAGATCCTGTGCATTTGAGGTTGACCTCGATCAGATCATCGCGGCTGCCCCGGCGGTTCGACCTGCTCCAGTTTTTTCCACTCACCCCGTCGCCAAGGAAGATTTAGCGCTTGTTGTTGATGCCAGTGTGGAGGCAGCCGCCGTGGAGCAGGCCCTGCGTGAGGGTGCCGGCCCGCTACTGGAGTCCATCCGCCTCTTCGACGTCTACACGGGTCCACAGGTGGGTGAGGGCAAGAAGTCACTGGCCTTCGCGTTGCGCCTGCGCGCCAACGACCGCACCCTCTCTGCTGAGGAGACCGCTGCCGTTCGTCAGGCTGCGATCGCAGCAGCAGAGGCAGCCTGCGGCGCAACACTGCGATAGAGCACTCTTCGCAGGAACACATTTCGGACGACAGGCGAGCCAACCAATGGCACGAGCTACTCGGCTAATGGGGAGCACTGTTTTTACTTTTTATGCGTGTATGCGTATAATTAGGGAATGATCATTGCAGCGGTCGCCGGGGCATCCGGGTATGCAGGTGGTGAGTTGCTTCGACTCATCGTTGCCCACCCAGGCATGAAGGTCGGCCCACTCGCTGCGGGGAGCCGAGCGGGGGAGTCGGTCGGGGCGGTCCATCCGACCTTGGTCGAGCTCGCTGAACTGCCATTGGTTGAGACGTCGGTGGATGCGTTGGCCGCTGCGGACATCGTCTTCCTCGCGCTCCCGCACGGGGAGTCAGCTGCTTTGGCTGCCCAGCTGCCCGCGGGACTGCCGGTCGTCGATCTGGGCGCGGATTTTCGGCTGTCAGACGCAGCCGCCTGGGAACGGTTCTATGGCGGATCACATGCAGGAACCTGGACGTATGGTTTGCCCGAGCTTCCAGGGGCCCGGAGTGCCATCAGTGGCAGCCGCCGCATCGCAAACCCGGGCTGCTACCCGACTGCCGTGGCTTTGGCCTTCGCACCCGTGCTCGCAGCCGGACTTGCACAACCGGATGTCGTCGTCGTGGCCGCGTCGGGAGCTTCCGGTGCGGGACGCAAGGCGACTGACTCTTTGCTTGCAACCCAGGTGATGGGCTCGATGAGCGCTTACAAAGTTGGCGGCTCGCACCAGCACACCCCGGAGATGGAGCAGTCGCTTTCGTCTGCTGCGGGCGTGGCCGTCACGCTCTCCTTCACTCCGCTACTCGCCCCCATGCCGCGCGGAATCCTCGCGACCGTCTCGGCACCGATGCGTGCAGGGGTGTCCGAGTCGGCAGTGCGGGCGGCCCTCGCCGCCGCCTACGCCGACGAGCCTTTTGTGCACCTACTGCCCGAGGGTCAGTGGCCGCAGACCTCTTCAGTCAGCGGGTCGAATGCTGCCCACCTGCAGTGCGCGGTCGATGAGCATGCGGGCCGCGTCGTAGTCGTGTGTGCGATAGACAACCTTGGCAAGGGTGCTGCCGGTCAGGCGCTGCAGAACGCAAACATCATCCTTGGCCTGCCCGAAGGAATGGGCCTGTCCGTCAACGGAGTAGCGCCATGAGCGTCACCGCAGCTGCCGGATTCGTCGCCTCGGGCGTGTGCGCGGGCATCAAGGCCTCCGGCAATCCTGATCTTGCTCTCGTAGTCAACAACGGTCCCCGTGACGTGATGGTGGGCGTGTTCACCTCGAATCGCTTCCAGGCCGCACCCGTGCTGTGGTCCCAGCAGGTGGTTGCCGATCAATCCGGACGCGTCGTTGTACTCAACTCTGGTGGCGCAAATGCCTGCACCGGAGCACCTGGGTTCGCGGACGCGCATCGCACCGCAGAGCACGTCGCGAACTCACTGAGCAATCTTGGGCGCGACATCGGAGCGGGTGAGGTCGCGGTGTGTTCCACAGGACTGATTGGCGAGCGCTTGCCGATGGATTCGCTTTTGGCGGGTGTGGATGCAGCTGCGGCTGTTCTCGCGGCCGATGGTGGCGACGACGCTGCCGTGGCGATCATGACCACCGACACGGTTCCCAAGTTGGCCGTTCGTCAGGGAAGTGGCTACACCGTGGGCGGGATGGCAAAGGGAGCAGGGATGCTCGCGCCGGGGCTAGCAACCATGCTGGTGGTGCTCACCACCGATGCTGACGTCACCGGAGAGGTCGCTGAGTCTGTGCTGCGTGCAGCCACCGCCCGCACCTTCGATCGCATCGACTCTGACGGCTGCATGTCGACCAACGACACCGTTCTTCTGCTTGCCAACGGTGCCAGCGGAGTCGTTCCGGAGAAGGATGAGTTCGCATCCGTTGTGCAGGAGGTGTGCGCAGATCTTGCCCGTGGTCTCATTGGCGATGCTGAGGGCGCATCCAAGGACATTGTGATCACGGTTCGAAATGCGGCGAGTGAGGCCGACGCTGTCGAATCTGCTCGGGCGATAAGCCGTAGCAATCTACTGAAGTGCGCACTGCACGGCGAGGACCCCAACTGGGGTCGGGTGCTCTCCGCACTCGGCACCACGTCTGCAGCATTCGAACCGGAGAACGTCGACGTCATCATCAATGGTGTGCGCATTTGTATCGGCGGTGGCATTGGTGAGCCGCGTGATCTCGTCGATATGACAGGTAGGGAGATCGCCATCGAGGTCGATCTTCGAGCAGGAGTTGAGCAGGCATCGATTTGGACCAACGATCTGACCGCCGATTACGTCAACGAGAACTCGGCCTACTCCACATGAGAATCAACCCTGAACTCGTAGGCGCAATCGTCGTGATCAAGTACGGCGGCAATGCAATGATCGACGAGAACTTGAAGCGGGCATTCGCCGAGGCAGTCGTGCGGCTTCGTGATGCGGGTGTTCGACCTGTCGTCGTGCATGGTGGTGGTCCGCAGATCAGTTCAATGCTGAAGCGGCTTGATGTCTCGAGTGAGTTCGTAGGTGGCCTGCGCGTTACTACTCCTGAGGTGATGGATGTCGTGGGAATGGTGTTGGTCGGTCAGGTGCAGCGCGAGCTCGTGGGCCTCATCAACGAATTCGGTCCGATCGCGGTGGGTATGTCGGGTGAGGATGCAAGGCTTCTCACAGCTGAGCGCCGGGCTGCAATTGTTAGCGGAGTTGAAACCGACATCGGTCAGGTGGGTGATGTTTCGCATGTGCGTAGGGAGTACATCGATGCGGTGCTCGATGCTGGCTTTATCCCCGTCGTCTCAACTGTGGCTCGAGGAACAGACAACGTCACCTACAACGTGAACGCGGACACGGCTGCTGCCGCACTGGCGGTGGCACTCGGTGCCCGCAGGTTCGTCGTTCTCACCGATGTAGAGGGCCTCTACCGCAACTGGCCCACCAGCGACGAGGTGATCTCCACCATTCACGCGGGAGAGTTGGCTGATTTGCTCACCACCCTCGATGCCGGCATGGTGCCGAAGATGGAGGGCTGTCTGCGGGCGGTTACTGCGGGAGTTCCGCAGGCCCATGTGATCGATGGTCGTCAGATACCCGACTCACTACTTGCAGTGCTCACAGGCACCGCTCCGGGAACTACGGTGCTGCCATGAGTCAGAGTTCTTCCACGGAACTACCCACCTCAATCGATGCACTGCGCGAGCAGTGGTCCTCGGTGATGATGTCCAACTACGGCGCCCCGTCGATTCGACTCGTGCGAGGCAGTGGTTCGAGGGTGTGGGATGACCAGGGGGTGGACTACATCGACCTCATTGCTGGGATCGCCGTGAATGCGTTGGGCCACGCCGATCCACGGATCACCGATGCCGTGACTCTGCAATTGTCCACTCTGGGGCATGTGAGCAACCTTTTCGCGACGGATCCGGGTCTGCAGTTGGCAGCACGCCTAATCGCCATGACCGGATGGGACGACTCCGCCCGGGTGTTCTTCTGCAATTCCGGCGCAGAAGCTAATGAGGCTGCCTTCAAGATGGCGCGACTCACGGGGCGCACCCACATGGTGGTCGCCCAAAGCGGGTTCCACGGTCGCACGATGGGCGCACTGGCTCTCACCGCGCAGCCAGCTAAACAAGATCCCTTCCGGCCACTCCCCGGCGAGGTGACGGCGGTTCCGTTCGGGGATGAGGCGGCGCTGCGCGCGGCCGTGACCCAGGAGACCGCTGCGATCCTGCTTGAGCCTGTACAGGGGGAGGGTGGAGTCATCCCGGCACCCGCCGGGTATCTCTCCGCCGCACGTCAGATCGCTGACGAGTCCGGAGCACTGCTCATCCTGGACGAGGTGCAATCCGGCATTGGGCGCACTGGCACATGGTTTGCCCATCAACATGCCTCACTTGGTCCGGTCGTGCCTGATGTCATCACGCTTGCGAAAGGACTCGGGGGTGGCATCCCCATCGGTGCCGTGGTTGCGCATGGTCGGGCCGCCGCACTACTGGGTCCGGGGTCACATGGATCCACATTCGGTGGCAACCCAGTGAGTGCCTCGGCAGCACTCGCTGTGTTGAACGCCATCGACTCCGATGGGCTTCTTGAGCGGGCCAGTTTTGTTCACGAAAGATTCGCACGCGAACTACCTGCGCGATCATCAGGCGTTGTTCGTTCGGTGCGTGGGCTGGGATTGTTAATGGCTGCCGAACTCAACGACGTACCAAGTGCAACGGTCGACCTCGCACTCAAACAGGCGGGAGTGCTTGCAAATGCAGTCTCACCTGATGCGATCCGCATGGCTCCAGCGCTCAACATCAGTGATGCGGAGATTGACGACGCACTTGACCGGTGGGAATTCGCTTGTAGTGCATTACAAAACGGTGACTCAGCATGAACCGTCAGGTCAAGCGTGTAGAGAACGGCTCGGTTCATGCGTCCCCTCGGACGATGAATGCTCGCCGGGCAAGGGTGGCCGCGTTACTGGCCGGATCGCCGATTGGCTCTCAAGAGGAATTGGGGCTCTTGCTGGCTGAGGAGGGAATTTCAGTTACGCAGGCCACGTTATCCAGAGACCTCGAAGCTTTAGGTGCGGTGAAACGAATGGATGCATCAGGTCAAGTGCGCTATGAAATCACTGATGTCATAGAGACCGATACCTCATTACCCATGACACTTTCCGAGCAGTCTTTAGCCCGGGCCGCGCATGAACTTCTCTTGCGTGCTGAAGCCGCTGGCAATATTGCGGTGTTGCACACGCCACCGGGCGCGGCTCAGTTCTTTGCTGGGCATCTAGATCGCAGCGCGGTGTTCGATACCGTCGGCACAGTGGCGGGCGACGACACGATCATCATCGTCAATCGCTCACCTGAAGATGCCGTGAAGTTGTGCCAGAGTTTGCTCGACTTAGCAGAAGCGAAGGGATGACCATGACAGGCGATGTGGAGCCAACCCGGTTGTGGGGTGGCCGGTTCGCTAACGGGCCATCTGATGCGATGGCGGCCCTGAGCGCATCTACGCACTTCGATTGGCGTCTTGCTCCATTCGATGTAATGCAGACGAAGGCCCACGCGTCAATGTTGTGCCGCGCAGGTCTACTCACCGAGGATGAGTTAGTCAGAGTGCATGCAGCCCTCGCTGAGATCGCGATCGGGATTGCAACGGGTGCCATCGTGCCTACGCCAGCTGATGAGGATGTGCATACAACAGTCGAACGAAACCTTTTGGAATTGCTCGGTGACCTGGGGGGCAAGCTCCGTGCAGGCCGAAGTCGCAATGATCAAGTTTCCACGGATTTCCGGTTGTATACCCGGGCCAATGCGCGTGCGATTGCCCTTGAAATTGCGAATCTGCAGGAGGCTTTGCTGACACAAGCCATTGAACACACAGACACCTATTCGCCAGGATTCACGCATCTGCAGCATGCACAACCTGTTACTCTTGGCCACGAACTAGGTAAACACATCCACGCACTTCAGCGTGATTTAGAGCGACTAACCGACTGGGATGTTCGAGCAGCGCGTTCCCCGATGGGCGCAGGTGCACTGGCCGGAGCATCACTCGGGCTTGATCCGCATGCAGTGGCAAAGGATCTCGGATTGGGAGAACCTCTCGCTAATTCCATTGATGCTGTTGGAGATCGCGACTGGGTGGCAGAGTTCTTGTTCGTTGGAGCGATGATCGGTGTGCACCTCTCTCGGCTTGGCGAGGAAGTTATTTTGATGACGTCACGGGAGTTCGGTTGGGCAACCCTTGACGATGCGTGGTCCACGGGATCATCGATCATGCCTCAAAAGAAAAACCCTGATGTGGCAGAGCTTGCGCGTGGAAAGTCCGGGCGACTGATCGGTAATCTTGCTGGGTTACTTGCCACACTCAAGGGTTTGCCTTTCGGTTACAACCGCGATTTACAAGAAGACAAGGAACCGGTTTTCGACACCGTTGAGCAATTGCTCTTGGTTCTCCCCGCGATGACTGGGATGATGGCGACGCTTCGTTTCGATAAGGATCGATTAGCTCACAGCGCTCCCGAAGGTTTTGCACTGGCGACTGACATCGCAGAGTGGCTGGTGCGAAACGGAGTTGCGTTCCGCGACGCTCATGAAATAGCTGGTGCATGTGTGCGCGAAGCGGAGTCTCACAATATTGAGTTGTGGGAGCTGACCGAATCCCAGTTGCTTTCTCTGTCCGAATTCCTTACGCCCGATGTGCAGTCAGTCTTGACACTCGCAGGTTCTGTAGCGTCTCGGGATTCTTTTGGTGGAACTGCACCGGATCGTGTTCGTGAGCAACTGGCATCTGTTGCTGAAGAGATTGCGAGCACTCGGCGGATTTGGTCCCAGTGACGCAAAGGCACATCCGTATTGGTTTCGTGATTGCACTTGTAGTCACCACTTGGGCCCTGCTGACGTCGTCGGACTCCGTCGAAGGATTCGCATTTCTGCCAGACAAGATCTGGCATGCGGGAGCTTTCGCGATTCTGACAGGGTTGCTGCTGGGGAGCATGGTGATTCCTCGGTACGCCATCGCCGCACTTGGAATGTTGATCTACGGCGTTGCGATGGAAGCAATTCAGCAGCAGTTAGGAGATCGGGTTGGTGAACCCGGTGACATGGTTGCTAACGGGGTGGGGATCGTCATTGGTGTCTTTGCGTACTTCGGAATTACCACGTATCGCTTGCGGAATCCCCGTCAATAACTCGCCAGCAATACCAAGCAACCACACTTCGGTACGGTCTAAATTTGTCTCCTAATGCATCGAGCTTCTTCGGATCTATCTCGGTTCGCATCTTGTGGATTTGTTCCCAGCCACGCCGCATTGCCAAATCACCCACTGGCCACACATCAAGTCTGTGCAGTGTGAACATCAAGAACATTTCCGCTGTCCATCGACCGATGCCCCAGAATTTGGTGAGCTCTGCTGCGATGGTGTGGTCATCTTCATGATCAGCGGCGACTTGCAGATCCAAATTTCCTGAATGGATCGCGTGTGCCAATTCCTTAATGGTTCGAGTCTTCGCTCCAGACAGTCCAACGCTTCGAAGTTCATCGATGTGGGCCAGTACGACCGCCTCTGGGGTAACGCTTCCGCCAAAGTGGGCGTGCAGGCGTCCGTTGATCGTGTCGGCTGCCTTGATGGAAAGTTGCTGACCAACAACAGAGGTGACGAGTGCGGTGAAGTGGTCGGGTTGGGGTCCTGTCTTCCGTCCGATCGTGCAGGGTGGTGATTCTTCAACGATAGGCCCGAAGGCTGGGTCGACTGAGACTATGAAGTCAGCTGCTTTCCGCATGGTTCGTGCGGTGTGTGCCATACGTGCATGATGCCAGCATGAGACAAGATGTACCGCGTGAGCGACATCATTGAAGAGCTGTTATGGCGAGAGCTGATTGCGCAGTCCACGGACTTGGGCGTGCTGAGCCAGGCCTGTGCCGCTGGACCCATCACCTTGTACTGCGGTTTTGACCCCACAGCACCCAGCCTGCACCTGGGGAACTTGGCCCAAATCTTGACGATTCGTCGCTTTCAAGACCATGGGCATCGTCCGCTGGCTCTGGTCGGTGGGGCAACTGGATTGATCGGCGATCCGAAGATGGCGGGGGAGCGAACCCTTAATCCACGCGAAGTTGTTGACGAGTGGGTTGGTCGCATTCGTGGTCAGTTGGAGCGGTTCTACTCGTTCGACGGGGAGAATGCGGCGGTCATGGTCAATAACTATGACTGGACCGAAGGTGTTTCAGTTCTGGAATTCTTGCGCGACATCGGAAAACACTTCAGTGTCAACAGAATGCTGGATCGCGAAGCTGTCGCTGCCCGCCTTGCAAAAGATGGTATTTCATACACGGAATTTAGTTACCAGCTGTTGCAGTCATTCGATTATTTGGTGCTGCATCAAAAATATGGATGCGTGCTGCAAACAGGTGGTTCAGATCAATGGGGCAACATCACGGCTGGAGTTGACCTCATTCGTCGCGTGGAAAGTACGAGCGTTCATGCCCTCACGACCCCCTTGCTGACCAAGGCCGATGGCACCAAGTTTGGCAAGACAGAGTCTGGAACCGTGTGGCTTGACGCTTCTCTCACCAGCCCATACGCCTTCTACCAGTTCTGGCTCAACGCGGATGATCGAGATGTGCCCACGTTGCTGCGTACTTTCAGCTTTAAGGGCCGTCAAGAGATTGACGCACTCATCGAAAGTACTACCTCTGCCCCGCAGGCCAGGGCTGGCCAGAAGGCGCTCGCAGAGGAGCTCACTGATCTCGTGCATGGAGAGCAAGAGAGGGCAGGAGCGCAAGCGGCAGCGGTTGCTCTCTTCGGCGGAGGAGATCTTGCGGACCTGCCCGAAAAGACACTCGAGGCGGCCCTCATGGAGGCACCGCATGCGGTCCTTGATGCCTCCGAGATCGTCGACGGTCAGTTGCCTGTGATTGGTGAACTTTTAGCCAGAAGTGGTGTAACCGCAAGCAAGTCTGCCGCTCGGCGCACTATTGCCGAGGGTGGGGCTTATGCGAATAATGTCCGAATAACTGATGAATCATGGCACCCCACCACCGCTGATCTGATTCATGGAAAGTGGCTCGTTTTGCGGCGCGGAAAGAAGGCTTTTGCGGGCATCCGTGCCTCGATTTGACCTGCGTGGCCTTGAGGAGTTAACCTTTGAGTCCCGCAAGGGAGGAACGGACACCAAGCCGCCTGGTTTTCCAGGTGCCAAGCTAGGCCGGTCCCCACGGGTAACTTCACAAAATTTTAGGTATGAAACGTCCGATTCGGGCGATTTGACTCACTTGGAAAATTCGTGTAAGTTAGGAATGTTGCCCCAAAAACCGGCTTGACGGCCTGTTTGAGGTGCGCGTCCGTACCTTGAGAACTCAACAGCGTGTCACATGTCAATGCCAATACCCCGTTCTTGGGGCTTGGCCTTCGGGTCATGCAACAAGACGGATTCCTTTGGTTGGACAAGAGCACACAGCTCTGTCCTGCCAGTTTCACAACTATTCATTTATGGAGAGTTTGATCCTGGCTCAGGACGAACGCTGGCGGCG
>JANQZS010000100.1 GCA_030728405.1 Candidatus Nanopelagicales bacterium
TGAACGTATGGACTCGACCTCGATTCCAGTCGAGGGATCCCCTCGCCGTCGCGTCGTTCCCTGGTGGGTTCGGCGCATCGGCGGGGGGATACTTACGCTGTTCGCGGTGTCAATCCTCATCTTCTTGGCAACCCAGGTACTTCCTGGTGATGCGGCGAAGTCGATCCTCGGGCGCGATGCGACACCGGAAAAACTCGAGGCACTGCGCGCCCAGCTAGGGCTGAACCGCTCAGCGCTCGAGCAGTTCCTGGACTGGGCGCGTCATTTCGTGACCGGTGACTTCGGACTTTCGCTCGTGAACAATCGGTCGGTAGAAGAACTGCTAGTACCGCGTGCCATGAATACCATCGCACTCGCACTCTGCGCCATCCTCATAGCCCTCCCGCTTAGCATCCTGCTCGGCAGCATCTCTGCCATCCGGCGTGACGGCCCTCTCGACCAAGGGATCTCGGTCACGAGCCTGACCTTTAACGCGCTGCCGGAGTTTGTGATCGGCCTTGGCCTAGTCGTGATTTTCGCCACCGGCGTGATGAAGATTTTCCCGGCGGTTTCGATCTTCCCTCCGGAGGAATCCGCTTTCTCCAATCCCATAGCCCTTGTCCTCCCGGCCTTTGCTCTCGTGCTGGCAATCTCGCCGTACCTCATCAGGCTGGTCCGAGCTTCGCTTATCGATGCCCTGGACTCTGAGTACGTGCTGACCGCTCGCTTGCGCGGGATCCCCGAGCGACGCATCATGGTTAATCACGCACTACGTAACTCCATGGTTCCTGTGGTGCATGGCACCGCGCTGATACTTGCCTATCTTGCCGGCGGCATCGTCGTCATCGAATACGTCTTTCGATTCCCGGGACTCGGCGGGCTTCTACTCGAGGCCGTGTCGGCCCGTGATCTTCCTCTCATCCAGGCAACGGCACTGTTTCTTGCCGCGGTATATGTCGTGGTGAATCTGATCGCCGACCTTCTCGTGGTGCGACTAACGCCTCGTTTGAGAGGAGTGGGTGCATGACATCTTCACAGGCAAATTCGCAGGCCGAGCAACGACCCCTTTCGGCATGGTCGGTTACTTGGCGAACGGCTCTTCGCCAACCCCGAACACGTGTCGGCCTAGTACTCAGCGGGTTCGTAGTCGCACTAGCTCTACTAGGACCGTTCCTCAGTTCCGGTGACCCCAATGAATTCATCGGCGCCCCGTTCATCGGACCCTCCGGGCAGGCTCTCTTGGGCACCGATTTCCTCGGCCAGGACGTTATGCAGCGATTACTGCACGGCGGCCGCACCCTGCTGTGGATGTCCTTGACCGCCACGATCCTTGGCGTGCTGATCGGACTCGCTATCGGAATGATCGCCGGCTACACCAGTCGACGGGTAGACGGTTCGCTTATGTGGCTCATGGATGTCATTCTCGCTTTTCCGCAGATCGTCCTCGCTATTGTCTTCGTATCAATGCTCGGGCCTCTTCCATGGCTGATAGTCCTCGTCGTCGCGCTCACGCATATCCCTCGCGTCGCCAGACTCACTCGCAGCCTCACTGCCGACTGCGTGCGCCAAGAGTTCATCGAGGCCGCCGAGACGCTCGCTACTCCGAAGTCTCGGATCTTGATTCGCGAGGTACTACCAAACCTCACGACTCAGCTCGCGGTCGAAGCAACGATACGACTTGCCTGGTCCGTTTCCATCATCGCCGCACTGTCCTTTATTGGTTATGGTGTGCAACCGCCATTCCCAGACTGGGGCCTGATGATCAATGAGAATCGCATCGGCTTGGTGGTACAACCTTGGTCTGTGCTCGCACCTGTATTCCTTGTAGCGATGCTGGCCGTGGGCGTTAGTTTGATCGGCGATGGAATTGCACGCGCAGCATCAGGCGTGGATGAACGGGTGAGTCAATGAGCCGGGTCGTAGTGAGCGGACTTCATGTTGCACTCAGCAGCTCAAAAGCTGATGTCGTCACGGATGCGAATTTCACCATCGCCTCAGGTGAAATTGTGGGCTTGGTGGGTGAGTCTGGGTCCGGTAAGACCACAGTCGCCACCGCGATGCTCGGACACACGCGCAAGGGTGCTGAGATAGTTCAGGGCAGCGTCACCATCGATGGCGTGGACATACTGAGTCTCTCCGCTGGAGCGCTGCGTTCTGCACGAGGTCGGGTGATCTCTTATGTACCGCAGGATCCGGCCGCCGCACTCGACCCATGCATGACCATAGGTCGGCACCTGCGCGAGGCTGTGAACGCCCATGAGTCAACGGCCGGTATCGATTGGACTGAACGACTAGCGGAGTTGCTTCGAGATGCCGGACTTGACGACATAGATGGGCTGCTAGACCGGTACCCGCACGAACTCTCGGGTGGTCAACGTCAGCGGGTGTGCATTGCGATGGCATTTGCTTGCAAGCCTGCTTGCGTCGTTCTCGATGAACCAACGACTGGCCTAGATGTTACGACTCAGGCCCACATCCTTGCTTCCGTGCGCAGACTTGCAAGGGAGCATGACGTCGCCATGCTCTATGTCACTCATGACCTTGCCGTCGTGGAGGATCTCGCTGACCGACTCATCGTCATGTATGCAGGTCGCATTGTGGAGCAGGGGCCTGTGCGGACGGTGTTCCACAATTCGGCACATCCGTACTCGCGTGCGCTGATGGCGACAACACCGGATGTTAGGACGCGCCTTCAGTTGCAGCCGATCCCCGGCGTCGCTCCACTTGTCGGCCACCGCCCGCCCGGTTGCGCCTTCGCCGACCGTTGTTCGCAGGCAGCCGACCGCTGCCGCGTGGAAATTCCTGCGCAGGTGACACTCGGTCCAGAGCACGAGGCGGCCTGCTGGTTCGCCGCCGACGTCTCGACCGAACGCAGCCCGCTAGCCGTTCGCTCCGAGCTGGTGACTGCAAGCGATGTTCCGATCCTCGAAGCCGAGGAGATCAGGTC
>JANQZS010000101.1 GCA_030728405.1 Candidatus Nanopelagicales bacterium
CCACAGCAGTGCGCAGGGCGACCGAAGCGCCCCAGCTGTGCCCCACCACACACACCCAACTGACATCGATTGCCTCGATTACCTCCACTACGTCTTCTGCGCAGCGGTTGATGCTGTAGTCCGCGCTGAGGGCCGAATCGCTTTCCCCATGACCGCGTTGATCCACAGCAAGAATGGCGGGCCTGGCTGTCTCGGCCAGTGCTGCGATGACCGGCCCCCAGAAGTGTCGCTGCTGGCTTAGTCCATGTAGCAGCACGATGGCGCCCTGGTTGGGCTCGTTGGGGTTTTGGCGATGGATTTCGTAGTGGATCGTCACATCGTCGGTTGTGGTCAGCTTTGGCACGCCGGCCACGTTACCCGCTGCTCACTTGCGGGGGAGCGGATAACCTTTTCCTATGACCACCACCCTGGATGCCGGAACCACCATTTATTCTCCGCATCCAGAATCTGGGCCAGGTTCCTTACGCGAGGCCTTGGCCACCAGGGTTATCGTGGCAGATGGCGCAATGGGCACGATGCTGCAAGCGGCAGATCCGTCCCTAGAGGATTTTGAAGGCCATGAAGGCTGCAATGAAGTTCTCAACGTCTCTCGGCCAGACATCGTCGCAGCCGTTCACCGGGAGTATTTCGACGTTGGCGTCGATTGTGTGGAGACAAATACCTTCGGGGCCAACTGGGCGAATCTGGCCGAATACGGAATTGAAGACCGGATTTATGAGTTGGCGAAGGCTGGCGCGAGCATCGCGCGCGCAGTAGCCGACGAGTACTCAACTCCAGATCGGCCACGTTGGGTTTTGGGCTCGGTGGGACCTGGCACCAAATTGCCTTCTCTCGGTCATGCAACGTTCGCGCACCTGCGTGATGCCTACGCCGAGCAGGTTAAGGGACTCATTGATGGCGGAGTGGACGCCATTCTTATTGAGACAGCTCAGGACCTGCTCCAGGCAAAGGCCGCGCTTATCGGCGCTCGGCGGGCTCTTGATGATACGCAGAGCAAACTCCCTGTGATAGCTCAAGTGACCGTCGAGACAACGGGCACTTTGCTACTTGGATCCGAGATTGGTGCTGCGCTCACTGCCCTAGAGCCGCTCGGCATCGACATCATCGGCCTCAACTGCGCAACTGGGCCCACGGAAATGTCGGAGCACCTGCGGACGCTCTCTCGTCAAGCCGAGATTGGGATTTCTTGTATGCCTAACGCTGGGCTCCCCGTTCTGACCTCTGATGGCGCTCACTATCCATTGAGCCCAGACGAATTGGCGGATGCTCATGAATATTTCGTAAAGGAGTACGGACTATCTCTGGTGGGCGGATGCTGTGGCACCACACCTGAACACATGGCGCGGGTGGTTGACCGAGTTTCGGGTCTACCGGTCAAGAAGCGAGAACCTTTACACGAAGCAGCGGCCGCATCGCTCTACCAATCTGTTCCTTTCCGGCAAGACACCACGTATTTGTCGATTGGCGAACGCACAAACGCGAATGGTTCGCGAGCTTTTCGTGACGCGTTGCTTGCCGAAGATTGGGAATCATGTGTTGAAATTGCTCGCGATCAGATTCGTGACGGCGCCCACTTTCTAGACCTGTGCGTGGATTATGTAGGCCGCGACGGTGCTGCTGACATGCGCGAGCTCGCCGGCAGGTTTGCCACTGCATCCACGTTGCCTATCGTTCTCGACTCCACAGAGCCAAACGTCCTCGAAGCGGGTCTTTCGATGCTCGGCGGTCGGGCGATGATCAACTCGGTGAACTACGAGGATGGGGATGGGCCTGATTCCCGCTTCGCCCGGATCATGCCGTTGGTGAGAGAACACGGTGCCGCTGTTATCGCTCTCACGATTGACGAAGAGGGTCAGGCGCGCACCCGTGATTGGAAGGTGCGAGTAGCTAGTCGGCTGATTGATGATTTGCACAACAACTGGGGAATGAATATCTCGGACATCATGGTCGACACCCTGACGTTTCCGATCGCAACCGGTCAGGAAGAGACCAGGCGTGATGGCATTGAAACGATCGAAGCAATTCGGGAACTAAAGGTGCTGTACCCAGAAGTGCAAACGGTTTTGGGTTTGTCCAACGTGTCCTTCGGCCTCAACCCCGCTGCTCGTCAGGTGCTCAATTCAGTCTTTCTCCACGAGTGCACCAATGCTGGTTTAGATGCTGCAATTGTGCACGCCTCCAAGATTTTGCCTATGGCGCGAATCGATGAGCGGCAGCGCGAGGTGGCCTTGGATTTGGTCTATGACCGCCGAGTCTTCGACGATGATGGAAACACAACCTATGACCCGCTTCAGGAGTATCTCGCTCTCTTTGATGGCGTGGAGTCGATGAGTTCGGCCGAAACAAAAGCCGAAGAACTCGCAGCGTTGCCGTTATTTGACCGCCTTGAGCGCCGGATCATCGATGGCGAAAAAGTTGGGCTCGATGCAGATCTTGATGCGGCACTCTTAGAAAAGCCCGCTCTTGCAATCGTTAATGAGACTCTGTTGTCAGGCATGAAGACAGTCGGTGAGTTGTTTGCCTCCGGGGAAATGCAGTTGCCGTTTGTGCTGCAAAGTGCCGAGGTGATGAAGCGGGCGGTGGCCTACCTGGAACCACATATGGATCGGGCCGATGAGCAGGGCAAGGGCACGATGGTGATCGCGACCGTTAAGGGTGACGTCCACGACATCGGGAAGAACCTTGTAGACATCATCTTGACAAACAACGGCTACACCGTGGTGAATCTCGGCATCAAACAACCGGTGACTGCGATCATCGAAGCGGCTGAGCAAAATGAAGCTGATGCCATAGGCATGAGTGGCCTCTTAGTCAAGAGCACGGTCATCATGAAAGAAAATCTTGCCGAGATGAACACGCGTGGTATCGCCCAGAAGTATCCGGTGATTTTGGGAGGCGCAGCTCTTACTCGCTCCTTTGT
>JANQZS010000102.1 GCA_030728405.1 Candidatus Nanopelagicales bacterium
TGGTAACCATTGTTCCGGCGCTTGCCGTGTTGGTCCGCCGCCTTCACGACACCGGTAAGAGTGGTTGGTGGGCTCTCATTGGTTTCGTGCCGCTGGTCGGTGGGATCGTTCTGCTTGTGTTTACAGTGCTGGATTCAGATGCCGGTGGGAACAAATTTGGGGAGTCGCCCAAAGCTCTGGCCTAGATCAAACGATTGAATGCGGTGTGGGTATGTGAGGACCGGGGTGGAGCGGGGAAAAGCGCTACTCGCTGGGCTTTGCCGGGTGCCACAGAATGACATCCGAGTCCTTTTCGTAGCTCTTGCCGTCTGGGAAGCTCACAATTTCACACTGCATACCCCAGGGGGTGAGGAAGTAGATCCAGCGTTGGCCTAGGCTCGCGTTTTGGCTGGAAACTGGCTCACCCAACACTGTTACCCCGTCCTGTTGGCGCAGATACGCTAACGCGGAGTCGAAGTCGTCGACATAGAAGGCTAAGTGGTGGCCACCAATGTCAGTGTTTTTTGGCTGGGGTTGTGGGTCTTCGGGAGTTTCCCATTGGAAGATCTCAAAGTTGGGGCCCGTCTTGCACCGGAAGAAACGAAGTTCCCGCATCACCGCGCGTGGGTGAACGTTCATCTGATCTTTCATCCAGTCACCCTCTGTGACGAAGGGTCCCACGCTATAGACGAGCTCGCACCCTATGACGTCAACAAAGAAGCGCTCTGCTTGGTCAAGGTCTGGCACTGTGAAACCAATGTGCTCTGTTCCTCGAAGTCCGGGTAATGCCATCGAATGCTCCCTACTTGTGTGGCCTGGGTGACGGAATACTTAAGGCCTTTGCACTCAAGGCGATGAGCGGGTCTTTTCCGAGCTGGGTCCCGCTACTGAATGAACTCATGACTGACGCAGAGATGCGAGGATGATGTCTCGGTTTGCGGGAGCTGCGTCCCGCTCCCCACTCTCAATACTGCGAGCGATATCGAGGGTCACCTGGTTCGCCGGTGTCGGAATGCCGAGCTTGGCGCCGACAGTAACCACGTGTCCGTTGATTTCCTGAATCTCTGCGCGGCGACCCTTGCGCCAATCCTGAAGAACCGTGGTCAGAGTATTGGGGAAAGTGAAGTGAGCGAGCACCAACTCGAAGAGCTCCACTGCGTACTTCTCGGGATCTTGCTCCGCTTCCGTGAGCCCAAAGATCGGCACAATCTTGCTCCCTGATGCAATGCACACGGCCAGAGCTTCTCTGGCGCACTGCTTCATATAGGTACGCATGTCGTCGTCTTTCACCACTTCGTGAAGTGGCATGTCCAACAGAGCAGATGTGACGAGTTCTGACGCATTAGCGACGAGCTTCATCCACTTGGCGGAACGAATATCGTCATACACCTCCACCCGACCTGCGTGGCGGAGCACCTCAGCGACAGACTCAGCGCGTTCCTGGACGGGGGGAACCAGTCCACCAAGGGCAAACCACGACCCTTCCGGAGGGGTCTCACGATTACAAATCCCAGGCTCGAACATATTGGAGCAACATTCGATGACCGCTCCCATGACTCGAGTCGGTCCGAGAATGTCGGAGAGGTCATCGATTGTCATCCCGTTCTGGAGACCGACAACAAGACCGTCCTCAGCGAGCACTGGCTTGATCATTTCCGCCGCCCACCGTGTGTCATATGCCTTGACGACCAGGAATACAAGGTCGAACTTCTCCTTCACTTCAGCGACTTGGCACAGGTGCAGGACGTTGACCGGGGTCACCACGGTGTCGTGAGGCAGGTTGACGGTGACACCGGCCTGGCGCATCGCTTCGACGTGATCTGGCCACTGTTCTATGTAGGTGACGTCGTATCCGGCTCTAACCAGATCGGCGCCAATGCTTGCGCCATTGGCGCCGGCGCCCATGACAGCGATTCGTCTGAAACTCATAGAACAAGGTTCCTTTCGCAACATTCAGCGGCGGGAGAGCGTCTCACGCCCCGTGCGGTGTGAATGAGGTGGTTAGGGGGTCAAGGATTCGAGCGAAGGTCGGTGAGCGAGATACTCTGCGATGCCGCGCTTGCGTTCCTCTTCTGGGTAGTAGCGAACTTCGACGAGTTCGAGGGGAATCTCGTCGGGATCGTGGAAATACACCCACTTCCATCCGGCCAGTACACCCTCATCGACCGTGTTGGGGTCGGAGAGAAAATGGACGCCTTTGGCTCGCAGTTCGGCGACTTTGGCATCGATGTCCTCGACATGGAACGCCAGATGCATAGCTCCCAGGTAGTTCTGCTGGATGGGGGTGTCATTGTCGGCAGGACGGTTTGCGTACTCGAGGAGTTCCAAAATCGCAGACTCGCCAACCTGCAACGACACCTGGCGAAGCTTTGCCCCAGGAACGCCCACGGCATCCGCCAGGGTGTCACCCTCAAACCAGGGGCTGGGTTCATTGACGAAGTCCAGCCCGAGGATGTCGTGATAAAAGTAAATGGACCGGTCGAGATCTTTCACGATGATTCCGGTGTGATGAACTGACCTCATTGTCATAGCGTTCTCCTGATCACTTAGTGATAGTGCACTGTTGTTTGCACTCTGACTCAACACTATACGTTCGAAGTGTTTACAAGTAAACACTTCTCTTAGCATCCGATAGGGACCAGCGCAATGGCGCCACAGCGCTGGTTTATCGGCTTTTGAGGCGGAAATGTGCGCACTGCATGGGTCCGATTGTTCGGCCTAGCGGGTTAGCGGAACTTGACAATTTTCACCTATACTGAACAAAATTGGTTGCCGCCGTACCGTCAAGGAGGACAGAATGGCACATCGTTTGAACGACCGGGTGATTCTTGTCACGGGTGGCGCGTCCGGCATTGGAGCAGCGTTCTGTCGTGGCTTCGCTCAAGAGGGCGCACATGTTGTCGTTGCCGATCTCAATGCCACCGCAGCAACTGAGTTGGCCCGAGAGATTACACAAGCATCCGGCTCTGCCATAGCGGTCTCCATGGATGTCACTGATCGGGAACAGGTTGCTGCAGGTATTGCCGATTCGGTGAAAGCTTTTGGAAAGCTCGATGCGTACTTCAACAATGCGGGGATGAATTCCCCGATGAAGCTCTTGGACGTGTCGGAGGACAACTTCAACCTCATTATGAAAGTCAATGTCCTGGGCGTACTAATCGGCATGCAGGAAGCCGCGAAGCAGTTCATTGTGCAGGGTGGTGGCGGGAAAATCATCAACACCGCCTCGATTGCAGGACGCACGGGGTTCCCAAGCTTTGCGCCCTACTCGGCGGCAAAATCGGCTGTCATCTCCCTCACCCAGTCTGGGGCGCGGGCATGGGCGGAACACAACATCACGGTGAACGGTTTCGCTCCGGGTGTTGTCGACACCCCACTCTGGGTCAAGCTCGACGAAGAGCTCGAAGAAATCGGCGAGGCGGACGGAAAGATGGACAAACTTTCCAGCCAAATCATCTTGGGTCGACCTGCCCTCCCCGAGGACATTGTCCCTACTGGCGTGTTTCTTGCAGCAGAGGACTCGGATTACATCACTGGCCAGATCATCCCCATTGAGGGCGGAATGATCCTGGTCTAGCCAGACCACCCCGACCACCCACACCACCCCGACCACCCACACCACCCCGACCACCCACACCACCGTCAGAAAGAAAACAACGATGCCGATTGCAACCTATGGAACGAACTCAGTTGACTGGGAGATGCGTATCGACCAAGACAAACTGCGTCGCGACCGTTTGGCACGACTGCGTGCCGAACTGGAGAGGTCAGACCTTGGTGCACTCTTGGCTTTCGATTTCGCCAACATTCGGTACATGTCAGCCACCCACATTGGGACCTGGGCAATTGATAAGGCGATTCGTTTCTCGCTAATTACCCGCCACTCCGACCCGATTGTGTGGGATTTCGGTTCGGCTGCACGACACCACGCTCTCTATAACCCGTGGCTGGACCAGACGACTGCAGAGTCTGACGCCGATCCTCACGCGCCCCACCACGGTGCCGTGAAACCCCGCCTGGAGTCGGGAGCTCGAGCGGGAATTTCGACGTTGCGGGGGGCTTTCAATCCTGACGCTGGAATCGCTGAAGGGGTTGCGGCAAAGGTCAAGCGAGAGCTCGAGAAATTCGGCTTGATGGGGGAACCACTCGGTGTCGACATTGTGGAAATGCCTATCCTGATTGCTCTTCAGAAAGCGGGAATCAGCGTGGTGGATGGCCAGCAGGTCTTCCTGACGGCTCGGTCCATTAAGACTCCGGAGGAGATTGGACTTCTCACTCAAGCGTGCTCCATGGTGGACGCAGCGTATGAGGATCTGTATGAGTTTTTGAAGCCAGGCGTCAAAGAGAACGAGACGGTTGGCCTGGTCTCCAAGAAGCTGTACGAGTTGGGCAGTGAGTATGTGGAAGGAGTGAACGCCATCTCCGGTGAGCGTTGCTCTCCCCACCCCCACGTATTCTCAGATCGCGTTATTCGTCCCGGCGACCCTGCCTTCTTCGACATCCTGCACTCTCACCAGGGATACCGGACCTGCTACTACCGCACCTTCGCAGTGGGTTCAGCATCACGTGCTCAGCATGACGCTTATCGCCGAGCTCGCGAATATATGGACCGCGCGATCGCGTTGGTCAAGCCTGGGGCCACCACCGCTGACATCGTCAAGGTCTGGCCCAAAGCCGAAGAGTTTGGCTTCCCCGATGAGGAAGCCGCCTTTGCTCTTCAGTATGGTCACGGCGTGGGTTTGTCGATATGGGAAAAGCCCATTTTCTCCCGCTTGGTATCTCTGGATCACCCGGAAGAACTCAAGGAGGGCATGGTCTTCGCTCTCGAGACGTATTGGCCCAGCTCTGATGGGATTGGTGCAGCCCGCATCGAAGAAGAAGTTGTCGTCACGGCAACCGGAGCAGAGGTCATCACCAAATTCCCCGCCGAGGATCTTCTGGTTGCGGGTCAGCGCTACTACGCCATCGGGGGACCACTTCCTCTCGAGCGAGAGTCTCAATCACACTTGAACACGGCGGCAGGGCGAGGCGAAGAGTAGCTCTCACAGGAACCGAGGAGAATTTTGTGATGAAGGCAGCGGTGTATCACGGTCCCCACGATGTGCGGATTGAACAGAAGCCACAGCCTGCGCCAGCTCAGGGCGAAGTCTTGCTCAAGATCACCCGCTCCGGGATGTGTGGGACTGACGCCTCGGAATGGAAATCGGGTCCTCTTCTCTTCCCGATAGCTTCAGCGCACCCGGTGAGCGGGCACAGTGGCCCCATGATTTTGGGCCATGAGTTCATCGGCGAAATTGTTGGCCTGGGGGAGGGCGTCTCTGGCTTTGCGATGGGCGACCGAGTGGCTTCTGGCGCAGGAATTTCCTGCGGAGAGTGCCCTCGATGCGCGGAGGGTCGCACGAACCTTTGTCAGCGCTACGTCACGCTCGGTCTCAATCGTGACGGTGGGATGGCGGAGTATGTGGCTGTTCCCACTTCTACGCTGGTCCCGCTTCCCGATGGGCTGAGCGATGATTTTGCCGGTCTCGCACAACCCCTGGCAGTCGGGCTTCACGCGGCTCGCCGGGCACGAGTGCATACAGACGACACCGTTGTACTCATTGGGGCTGGTGCCATCGGCACATTTGTCCTTGCGGGTCTCGGGCACTTGGTCGATGCAACCGTGATCGTGGTGGATTTCGCAGGAGAAAGGCTGGAGCGCGCGAAGCGTCTCGGTGCGGCTCACACGGTCGAAGTCAATGACACCACTGATGCAGCTGTTCGCGAGCTTGTGGGCACCTTTGGCGCTGATGTCGTCATCGAAGCCAGTGGGGCACCCGGTCAAATCAACCGGGCAGCCAGTTGGACAAGACGCGGGGGAACTCTGCTGCAGGTGGGTCTTCCCTCTCAACCTCAAGAGGTCAACGTGCACCCCATCGTCATGGCAGAGATCAGCGTGGAGACGACTCTTGCTCATGTGTGCGGGGAAGACATGGCTCCTGCTCTCGAGATCTTGAACTCCACTGATTTGGCTCGGGAGCTTCTCGAAGCCGTGTATCCCCTGGAGGAGCTTCCCCATCAGTTGGAGCGGCTCGCGAAGGGTGAGATCCAAGGAAAAGTTTTGTTCGACCCCCAGATGACTACATCCTGAGAAAGGGAAAACAGATGAAGGCAGCAGTTTTTTACGATGCAAAAGACATCCGGATCGACGAGGTTGCCGCTCCGAGCAGTGTTGGTGCAACCGAGGTGAGATTGCGTCCCTTCTGGTGTGGAATCTGTGGGACCGACCTGCATGAGTACGCGGTGGGCCCCATCGTGATTCCCTCGAAACCCCACCCGCTGAATGGCTCACACTCACCTCAGATTTTGGGCCACGAGTTCTCCGGGGAGGTCCTGGAGATAGGGAAGAACGTGACCAATGTGAAAGTGGGGGACCGGGTTTCCGTGATGCCACTTCTGTTTTGTGGCTCCTGCTACTACTGTCAGCGCGGGCTCAACCACCTTTGCCGCACGATGGCTTGCGTTGGGCTCAGTTATCAGTGGGGCGGGATAGCCGAAGAGACAGTGGTGCCGGCACAAGCCGTCGCCAAGCTTCCCGACTCGATGACCGATGAGCAGGGTGCGCTGGTAGAGCCGACTGCAGTAGCCGCATACGGCGTGGATTCGGCAGGCGTTCGTCCCGGTGACACCGTCTTGATCACGGGGGCAGGGCCCATCGGGGCTCTTGCGTCTCTCTATGCACACAGCCTCGGTGCCACAGTGTTCATCTCTGAGGTCAATCCGCACCGCCAAGCCCTAGCCCGGTCACTCGATGTTGGGGAAATTTTTGACCCCACCACAACCGATGTGGTGGGTGAAATCAAAGACCGAACTGGCGGTGTTGGAGTGGACGCTGTTGTTGAGTGCTCGGGCAACGAAAGGGCCCTCCAAACCGCGCTGTCCGCGGTTCGCAAAGCGGGAACTGTGGCTCAGACCGGACTGCACACAAAGCCAGCGTCAATTGACCCAATGGTTCTCTCGGAGTTCGACATCACCCTCCGGGGGACCTGGTGCTACCCCGTAACTGACTGGCCCAGGATTATCGACCTCATCGGTAATAAAGGGCTACCGGTTGAAGCCGTAGTCAGCGCCAAAATCAGCATGAACGACATCGTCGAGAAGGGCTTTGAGGTGCTTCTTTCCCCCACGGGCGAGATGGCTAAAGTCCTTGTCAAGGCCCAGTAGAGAAGGAACTCACTATGAAAGCACTTCAGTACGTTGAACAAGACACCCCAGCAGTCTCGGAGCTACCCATCCCGGATATTGCGGAGGATGAAGTTCTCGTGGCAGCCAGAGCGGTGGGGGTGTGCCACTCTGACATCGAGCTGTTAGAGGGTCGCTACATTATTCCCTTCCAGTACCCACTCATTCCCGGCCACGAGTGGTCTGGCGAGGTCGTCAAAGTTGGCGCCAAGGTCAAGGGATTAATAGTGGGTGACCGCGTCGTTGGTGAATGTGTCATTGGCGATGATCATTTCGGGTTCTCTATCAGTGGTGCGGCCGCGGAGTTCTTCACTGCGAAAGAGTCCTGGCTCCACAAGCTCCCTGACGCAGTCGACTACACCAATGGCGCATTAGTTGAGCCGTTCAGTGTGGCGTACTACGCCCTCATGAGAGTGGGTAACGTCAATGCCTCCGATGTTTTGGTCGTGCTTGGCGCAGGACCCATTGGCTTAGCCGTGACAGCCGGCGCAAAAGCACTGGGTGCCATCACTGTTGTGGTGGAACCTGTCGCCCATCGCCAAGAAGCGGCAAAGAAGCTGGGAGCTGACCACGTTGTTGGCCCCGATGGTCTCGACGCATTGTTGAAGGACATCACGGGCGGAAAGGGCGCCAACGTGGTGATTGAGGCCACGGGTAACCCCGCGGTCATGGCACAGGCTCTAGAAATTGCTGCGTTCAAGGGACGGGTCGGGTATATCGGAATCGATGTGGGCCGAGAAGCTCCGGCAAAACTTGGCTTGATTCAGTCGAAGGAGCTCACCATCACGGGATCCATTGGCTCCCCGGGCGTATGGCCCGACACTCTGCGATTCATGGCCAACAAGGGAATCGACCTCTCACCGCTCGTCACGAGCACCTTCGAGGTCGATAATGCAGTTGGCGCCGTGGATGCTGCCCAAGATCCAGCACACAACATCAAGGCACATATCCGCTTCAGCGCGACGCTCTGATGTTCTGAGACACAAAAGTGGGGGCCGGAGATGCGCCGGCCCCCACTTTTCCGTGTCTTAGGGCAGGATTTTTGCTGCCTTGTATCTTTCGACCTTGTCAAAGAAGCTCTTGACGGTGTTGCGGAAGTTGAGAAAGCCAGCTTCACGCGACTTCACCATGTCGGTGAAGCATTCCATCTGGCGACCAAGATCGCTGTCGCTGTGCCACCACGAGGCCAGCTTGGTGACGTCAGACTCAACGAGACCTTCGCGCTCAGCAATGGTTTTCCAGATGTCCTCTGCTCCCACCATTTGCTTCTCCAGCGGATTCATCGCGGGCTTGGGAGCCTCCCATTCCACGCCGAAGTACCCGGCGATTTGGGGCCACAGCCAACGCCAACGGAAAGTGTCTCCGTTGGCAATGTTGAACGCTTCGTTGGCGGCTTCTTTATGAGTGCAGGCCCAGATGAGTTGTTCACTGAGAAGGTCTGCGTCAGTCACATCAATCACACCATTCCACTGCTCGACAGAGCCGGGGAAAATAAAAGGCTTCCCGAGTTCCTTGCAGATAGTGGCGTAAACCGAAAGGGTCAACACCATGTTCATGGCGTTGTCGACAGCGAAACCGAACACCGTGTGGGCCCGGTGCACACTCCATGTGAAGCCCTGGTTTTTCGATGCTTCGAAAAGCTCGTCTTCTTGGGAGTAGTAGAAGTTTGGGTTAGGAAGACGTGGCTCGCTTTCGTGGAACGGAGTCTCAGCCATAACTCCGGTCGCGTAGTCATCGAAGGGACCGAGGTAATGCTTCAATCCGGTGAGGAGGGCTACGTGACGTACTCCACCGTCAGGCTCCAGTGCGGCAAACAAGTTCCGCAACGTGGCGGTGTTAACTTC
Organism: Candidatus Nanopelagicales bacterium; assembly: GCA_030728405.1. Classification (GTDB taxonomy): domain Bacteria; phylum Actinomycetota; class Actinomycetes; order S36-B12; family S36-B12; genus CAIXFB01. The sequence continues at coordinate 9,045 of JANQZS010000102.1, forward strand.
AATATTCTCGGCCTCTGAATTCTTACGAATCCACGCAGCAATGATGACGATGCTGGGTTTCAAGCCTTGAAGAGCCGCTTTCACGGCGTCAGGGTCCAACAGATCAACACTGATCTGGGTTACGCCACTGATGTCGGTGGTGTGGCGACGGGAAATTCCGTGCACATCCCACCCTTGGTCGACCAATTGTTTGGCCACGGCCTGACCGACGATGCCGGTTACTCCGACGACGAGGGCCTTCTCTGAGGTAGTAGTAGACATTGGTGGAACCTTTCTGTTGTGTTCACCTGCGATAAACGATAGCTAAAAATGTTCACAAGCGTAAGTCTGGAAGTTCGGTTTGCTCCAGGCGGACGTGTTGGGCCTCGTTTCGAGGGGAGACTGAGGGTTTCGATCGGAAGCACAGGCGCACGCGAAAACGTCGTAAAGGGTTGTGTTTGCAAGGTTTTTCTTGTGTGTCATCCCTCTTTTTCGAGGCAAAAAACACTGGGAGTGAAACATCGGATATCCCGAGGGCACTGTTCTCGAGGTCCTTCTTGACTCGCAGTGAAGGGAGTGTAGCCAATTTGTTATGTGCCACTCTTGTAAACACTTGCGGAATTATATAAAGTGTGACTCAACACTTTGTAGGTTCTTATCGAACATTGTGGGTACCTGGGTCTTTCGAAGGAGAAAGCGTGACAGAGACTGCGGCCAAGACCAGTAGAGCGAGCCTCTTCGCCACCCATAAGGGTGTCTCAACGGTCGCACTCGCCATTCTGGCCGTGGTCGTGTTGGGCGCTCTGTTCGCTCCCTCCAGCGTTTCACCTGGTGCGATTCTGGGAATGCTTCCTTTCGCGGCAGTACTCGCCATAATCGGGCTGGGACAGATGCTGGTCGTTCAGCAAGGTGGAATAGATCTTTCCGTCCCTGGCGCAATGTCTTTGGCGATTGTGATCATTAGCCACTATCCAACAGGAGACAACTCTCTCGTTCTTCCTGCGCTGGGAATTGCCTTTTTGTGGGCGGTCGGGGCAGGTGTACTGAATGCCCTCCTTATCGGTTACATAGGACTGAACCCGATTATCGCAACCTTAGGAACCAACGCGTTGCTCTTCGGCGCCATCATCGGAATTTCCGGAGGAACGCCCCGCGCTACGGCTGAGATTTTGCGCACGATCGCAGGAGATCGCACGCTCGGAATCCCCCACACGGTGTTTTTTGCCTTGATTGCGTTGCTCGTCGTGTCTCTGCTGCTCAAAAAGACAGTGGCAGGGCGGCGCTTCGAAGCGGCCGGGGCTAGTCGCCCTGCAGCTTTCGTCGTGGGACTCAACGTCAAAGCGTTCAACGGCATGTCCTATGTCTGGGCTCAGATGCTCTACCTGCTGGGAGGCGTGTTGCTTGCTGGCGTTACTAGTCAGCCCACCGCTTACATGGGCAACAGCTACCTGCTTCCTTCTGTTGCGGTAGTTGTTCTTGGAGGAACTTCATTGCTGGGTGGACGAGGGTTCCCACTGGCCACAGTTCTGGCCGCGTTGTTCCTGCGTCAGCTGGACCAGTTTGTTTTGGCGCTCGGTGTCCCTTTTGCTGTGCGCACGCTTGTGCAAGCGGCTGCCTTCGTCATTGGTGTCGCGATTTACACCATTGATTGGGGAGAGGTACGTAGAAGGTTTCAGTCGGTGAACCGTTCACCGTCTGGAAGGAAACATTCCTAGCGAAGCCGCTAGCGAATGTGATCGCGTGGCACATCGTGCCACATCACTAACAAATGGAGGAAGATCACATGATCACACGTCAAAGCAAAGTCTTGCAGGCGCTTGCCGCTGCAGGAATTGCTGGTTTGGCGCTGTCCGCTTGCACCGCAGGCGGCGGCGACACCGGCGCAACTGACGCAACAACCGAAACCGCCACCGAGGAATCAACCGATGCCGCCGCTGGCGACGTCCCCTCGTGGTGTGGGCCCGAAGAGATTACCTTCGGCCTGCTTGACGGTTTCGGTGGAAACAGCTGGCGTCTTGTCACCACTGCCGGTGGTGAAGAAGAAGCCAAGAAGTGCCCGAGCGTTACCGAGTACCTGTACGCCGATGGACAGGGAGATACCCAGAAGGCCATCTCTGACATCCAGTCCATGGTTGCCACGGGTGTGGACGCCATGGTCGTTTTCCCTGACGCTGGCGAGGCTATGTTGCCTGCACTGCGTAGTGCCTACGAAGCCGGAGTCGTTACCGTTCCTTACCGCGTTGATCCAGGCGGAGAAGACGGTGTGGACTACGACGTCTGGATTGGTGCTGACTTCGTTCAGTCCGGAAAAGACTGGGCTGAATGGACACTGGAAAACTTCCCTGACGGTGCCAAAATTCTCTTCCTGAGTGGTCCCGCTGGAAACAGCCAGGGCATTGATGAAGCTGCTGGAGCGAAGGAACTCCTGAGCGACGCTAAGTATGAATTTATTGGCGAGCAGCCCTTTGAGGTCACCAACTGGGACCCCGCATTGACCCAGCAAGTTCTTACCGCTGCGATTGCGAAGTACCCCGAGATTGACATCATCTTCTCCGACTTTGGCCCTTCCTTGGTTGGTGCGCTTCCAGAATTCACCAAGAGTGGTCGGGCAATTCCTGCCCTTGCCACTTCGGACGGCAACCTTCTCGGTTGTTTCTGGCAGGAGCAGCAAGATGCTGGCAACGGATTCGACATGATGAGTGTTGCGACCGGTAACGACAATGTTCGTCTGGCTGTCCAGACCGCCATTGCTCTCGCTACTGGTGGTGTTGTCCCCGAGAAGGGTGAAGGATTCGTTCACCCCAAGTTCGAGGATTCCATTTCAGGCAGCCCTTCACCTGTGCAGTGTCGCGATGATCTCCCCGGAGACATCTACCTCTCTGCACAGCTCGACGCTGACAGCCAGGCGTCCTTGCTGAAGTAGTTCCGCTCGATCGACTGTCCGGGGACGGGCGTGTCCCGCCCCGGACAGTCACTTCACAGAAACCGAGAGAAAAGACCTGCCATGACATCAAGCCGCACTGCGGACAACGCGATTCTTGAGCTCATTGGGATTTCGAAAAACTTTTCTGGAGTTCCTGCGCTGACAGATGTCTCCCTCGACATTCGCGCTGCAGAGGTGCACGCGCTTCTTGGGGAAAATGGTGCGGGGAAGTCGACCCTGATGAACATCGCGACGGGCATGTTTCGACCCAGCGAAGGTGAAATTCGCTTTGAGGGGAAACCATTGCGTGATTTTGGTCCTCACGAGGCTCAAGAGATGGGGATTGCGATTGTCCATCAGCATCCGGCGGTTATGCCAGATCTGACGGTTCTCGAAAACTTTCAGGTGGCTCTCCCACGCGATGCGTTCCCTGCTGGAATGCGAGACCGCGACTATGTTCAAACTCTCTTGGACACCGTCAAGCTCGACGTCCAGCTCAACGATCGCGTTGAGACGCTCAGTGTTGCGTCAAAACATCTCCTTGAGATTGCAAAAGCTCTGGCTCTCAAGCCCAAAGTTCTGGTTTTAGATGAGCCGACGGCGCCACTGGGTCAAGACTCAGTCGACATGTTATTTGGCTTGATTAGAGAAGCTGTTGCCACCGGAACGTCCGTCATCTACATCACACACCGCCTCGCCGAAGTGCGGGAAGTAGCAACTCGAGTCACTGTGTTGCGCGATGGAAAACTCCGCCAAACTTCCATGGTTTCTGACGTTAGCGATAAAGAGCTTCTCTCCCTGATTGTGGGTCGCGAACTTGAATCGACATTTCCTGAGAAACGCTCTGTGCCCCCAGGGGTCGAGCCAAATCTCGTAGTACAAAACCTCACCGGCGAAGGCTTCCAGAACATCACCATTACCGGGTACCCAGGCCAAATTATTGGCCTCGCAGGTGTCGTGGGCAACGGTCAGAGTGAGATTCTCCGGGCGCTTGCAGGTCTCGAAAGCTTCGACGGTTCGATAAAAATTGGACAGCTCGAGCGAAAGCAACGAGAGCTTCGCACGGAAGCAGCATTGATGCCCGCAGATCGTCAGCATGACGGCCTCATGATGCGGATGTCGGTGAGAGAAAACGCTGCCGTAGCTGCGCTCAAGAAGTTCACCAGCGGGCTCCTCCTGTCACGGAAGAAAGAGGACCTTCAGGTCGCTGAGGTATTCGGCCAGCTTCAGGTGAAAACAGCCTCTCCAGAAGCTGTGGTGTCGTCACTTTCTGGCGGTAACCAGCAGAAAGTTGTGATGTCGAGGGCCTTGCTGTCCGATCCCCTGGTAATTCTTGCTGATGAGCCCACCCAAGGTGTCGATGTTGGCGCTCGTGCCGAGCTGTATCGGATTCTTCGTACGGTGAGCGAGTCCGGTATTCCTGTGATTGTCGCGTCGTCTGACGCGAAAGAGCTCGAAGGTCTGTGCGACACGGTGTACGTGATTTCGCGTGGTCAGGTGGTTCGCGAGCTGCACGACGACGAAATTACTGAACAAGATATGGTCCATGCAGCGGTTACCTCAACTACACGTGTTATTGACCTCAAGAAAATGGAGGCCGAGGAGAAGCGCACCAATCGAAACTCTCTGATTTCCAAGTTTTGGCGCTTCGCTCGCGGCGATTACGCACCATCTTTGCTACTCCTCCTCGTCATTTTCGGGCTCGGAGCCTACATACTCAGCACGAATGACAAGTACCTCAACTCGTTCAACATCTCGTCGATGTTGCTACTGGCAACCGCACTCGGGTTTATCGCCTTAGGTCAGACAATCGCACTACTGACTGGTGGCCTCGACCTATCCGTGGGTCCCCTGGCCGGTCTGCTCGTGGTGGTGATTTCGTTTTTTGCCACCGACGAGTTCACGTTGGGTTCGCTAGTACTCGGAGCGGTTGCCATGTTCGCTGTCGCCTTGGCGGTCGGATTTGTGAATGGATCGTTGATTCGATACGTCCGATTTACCGCGGTCGCGGCAACGTTAGGTACCTATATCGCTCTCCAGGGATTCAGCTTCGTTTTGAGGGATAGCCCTGGTGGCTCCATTGACACCGGTATCACCTCGGTCATCACCTACAAGTTTGGCCCCATACCTGCGGCGTTCCTTGTGTTGGCAATCGGGACCCTTATTATGGAGTGGCTCCTGCGGAAAACCTCGTGGGGCTGGAAATTGAGAGCGATCGGTTCTGAGGAAGAAGCTGCCCGACGTGTCGGTGTGAACACGAATCGAACCGTGATTACCGGATACATGCTGACGTCAACCTTCACCTTGTTTGGAGCAGTGTTACTCATGGCCCAACTCGGAATTGGTGATCCGTCTCAGGGAATCGGCTACACGCTCTCCAGCATCACCGCCGTGGTTTTGGGCGGTACTAGCCTTCTGGGAGGACGCGGCAGCTTTGTGGGAACGCTTTTCGGAGCGATGCTATTGGTCCAGGTTCTGAATGCCACGGTGTTCCTCGGTCTAGATCAGACTTGGCAATACGTCCTTCAAGGAACACTTATTTTGATTGCTGCCGTCATTTACTCGGTCGCACGAGCTCGACGTTGACAATCAACACCTACCTCAACAAGTTTGATTTGAGGGATAATGACCATTAGTGATGACTACGTTCGGGACTTGACGAACGTTACCCCGAAGGAGTCCTCTGTGCACCTAGATCTTGGAAGTGAGCTCAGGCGCATTCGGAAAGCCCAAAAACTCAGCCTTCGATCCTTGGCAACAGCAGTGGGGGTTTCGCCGAGCCTTCTCTCCCAAGTGGAGACGGGGAAAACCCAGCCTTCAGTGTCGACGCTGTATGCATTGGTCAATCACTTGGGTGTCTCCCTTGATGGTCTGATGGGCCAGCACCGACCCAGTGTGATGGAACAGTCCGCCCCGAGGGCCCAAGGGTCGAATAACGCCAGCTATTCGCCGGCTACCAGCAGTTCGAACGGGGTTGTTCAACGGGCTGCGGACAATCCGATGATTGAGATGGAGAACGGTGTCACCTGGGAGCGTCTGGCTGACGGTGGTAGTGACGTCGCGGACCCCCTCATTGTGACCTACGCCCCGGGAGCATCGAGTTCGGTTGATGGGAAGCATATGCGCCACTCTGCTCTCGAATATGGGGCAATCATTGAGGGTCAACTTATTTTGAAGATAGATTTCGATGAATATGTCCTCAACCCTGGCGACTCATTTTGTTTTGATGCCAATCGCCCACACATGTATGTGAACAATTCAACCCGTCCAGCTCGTGGAATGTGGTTTGTGATTGGGCGCCGAGAAATGGCGTACAAGACACTTTCCGACCTCGGTATTGAGAACCTTGATGATCGTGAGATTCGAACGGCAGTCGATGTTCTTGAGGCAATGAAAAACCGACCCTAACAAAGCTGCGTACGTCCCCAGTGAACCCTCGACAATGGGAGAGCAGTTGTCTTTGTACCTCACGGACTCCGCACTGACCCCGCTTGTCGCGCCCACGTTAGCAACCGGAGTCAACGCTTTGCCAATGATGTGGACTTTCCGAAGCCTGTGAACGCCGTGAGCGCCATTTCCAACGGTCTTTGGGAGGCAGAAGAGCGTGCGGATTTGTTACCGATGCCTTCCTATCGGTGTGAATACGTTCGCAACTGGGTGGAAGTGAAACTGCGGTGGAACCTCTCTGTGGATTCCCGTGAGGTCTCTGCCATTCGATCTCTCGGGTGTTAGGGACGAGTTTCCCGGCGACACCCGAATGGTTTACCTCGTCTCGGCATTTACCTCTCCCGTTCCCCGCTCCCAAACCTGAGTTTTCCTCCTGCGGTGGGGTCGTTGCTCTGGGGTTTCTGTGTGGGCTGACGCTCTAGGTTGGAGGCGGAGGTTTCTATGGTGCGGTTGTTTGAGG
>JANQZS010000103.1 GCA_030728405.1 Candidatus Nanopelagicales bacterium
GGGCACTCAACGTGGGTCATTTTTGTGAGAGAAATTGAATTTCAGACCAGTCCCGCGACCCAGGGACTGGTCTGTTTTTTGGACCGAAATGTGGTTTGAAATTGCCAGTGCCCTCGGCAAGGTTACTCATGGGGTCGGTTTGAGTGTTTAGGTGCTCACTGATCGTGACGTTGATCAAGCGTGAACAACACGAGCCGCCCTGAAAGGCACCGTGGGCATTCCTCGGCCAGAGACCTTATGTGCGCTGGTGGGATTCCTGCCCGCTGCTTTGTGACGAGATAGGAACAGCGCGGGATTCCGGCACTATCGTGCGCAGGATGTGGCGATCATTGGCGATGGTGGGGATCTTGGCGGCCGGGGTGCTCGTGGCGCCGTCGGCGGCGGCAGACGACGATACGTCGATCGGAGCCGGAGAGGTCACCTGCCGTCCGGGACCCGAGGCGAACTGCAGCGATGTGGTCCACAAGTGGAAGTTTGACCACAACGGTGACCTGCGGGAAGCAAACTTCAGACGGGCGAAACTGCACGGAGCTGACCTGCAGGGAGCGCGCCTAAACGGTGCCAATTTCAGAAATGCCGTGTTGCGCGGCGCTGACCTCAGTAACACGGACCTCAGTGACGCAGACCTGCGCGGCGCGAACCTCAGTGACGCTGACCTCAGTGACGCTAATCTCAGTGACGCTGACCTGCGCGGCGCTGACCTGAGTGGCGTGGACCTGAATGGCGTGGATCTCAGTGAGGCAGACCTGCGCGGCGCGGACCTCAGTGACGCAGAGCCGAAACGCGCGAACCTGATCCGGGCGGACCTCCGCGGCGCGGACCTGCGCGGAGCGCGCCTTAGCTTCTCGGACATGCGAGGTGTGAACCTGAGTGGCGCGGACCTGACCGGCGCGATCTTGGCACAAGCGAACGTGACCTATGCGGACCTGACCTATGCGAACCTGACCGGCGCGCACCTGGGGAACGCGAAACTGGCCTTCTCGAACCTGACCGGCGCGAACCTGAGCGGCGCGGCCTTGGGCCTGGCGTGGATGCAAGGCGTGAACCTGACCGACACGAACCTGACCGGCGCGAACATGGTTGGAGTGCTCATTTCCGAAGCGACATGGTGCAGAACCATCATGGATGGAGGGCTCAAGGGGGATTGCTAGGTGTGCGTTACCTCATTGCACAGACTCATTGCACAGACTCATTGCACAGAGCGATTTGCCACTCTGCGATTTCCCCACATCACAATCAATGAGTCGATCCCGGTGACCCAGAATCAATCGGGCGAGGGACGATTGATCTCCCAAGCCCTGATGATGGGGAGTGGCAATAACTGGTCGTTCCTGAAGCGTCCGGAAGCGACGAACTAGAGGCGCACGCCCAGTGCCGCTCCAAGGTACTGGCGCAGTGCCGATCGCGCCCGTCTCATGCCGACACCGTAGTCACGCATCGCATACAGGGAGTGCGCATCTTCCATGCACAGCGCAATCGCTGCGATCGCGCGCGGATCCTGATTCGGCGTGAAGACTCCGTAATCGATGCCACGCTGGATGGTCTTCTCGTAGAGCACGCGCTGTCGAGCGTTGAGCTCTGACAACATAAGCGTGATCTCGCCACTGGGATCGTCGATGAAGTGAGCTTGATAGAGAATGGCGAGGGATCCGTCGATCGTGTCAGGCAGGCCGAGGCTGACCAACCGGCGCAGGCTCGCCACCGCATCGGGTGACTGGGCGAGTGCTTGCTCCCGTGTCGTCGCGTACTTCTCGGCCACAATCAGGATTGCAGAACGCACCACAGCGTCGAACTCATTGAAGTAATAGAGCACCGCACCCGTACTGATGTCCGCTTCGTGGGCAACACCTCGAAGGTTCGCAGCAGCGATCCCCTCGCGCGCCATGACAGAGACCGCTGCGTTGGAAATGTGCTCGCGCTTTACCGCAACTTGTTGGGCACTTCGGGTCCGCGCCACTACTACCAGCGCACCCGAAGGGCTGTCGGGGCGCGAAATTCCCACCCGGTGAAAACAACGGGTTCGGTCAACTCCAGATCGGGCATGGCGTCGACCAGTACCTGAAGACTGATGCGCTCGAGATCGCGCGCGAACTGATGCCCCGCGCAGAAGTGGGGGCCGTAACCGAACGATGCATTTGCCTGTCGCGTGCGGTGGATGTCAAAACGTGCTGGATCCTCGAAGATCGACTCGTCATGACTGGCGCTCGAGACAACTGCGGATACGAGATCTCCTTGGGGGATGAGCACTCCCCCGAGTTCAATGTCTGCCACGGCTGTGGCCTGCATCGTGCCGATCGGAGCCATCCATCGCAGTGACTCATGAACGACGTCATCCCACGCCTCAGGATGATCGCGGACGTACTGGAGCTGATCGGGATTCATCAGCAGACCCGCAAGGCATGACGCAGCGCCGTGTCCAGGCTCCTGCATGCCGCCAAGAAGGATCACCTTGATCGACGGCAGAAGAGCGTCAATCTCGCGGAAGGAATTCGCTGGGCAACCGTGGGTGAGCATCGACGAGATCGCGGAGTCATCCGGCTGCTCCTGCCAGCGTTGCATGAGAGGGCGCAATTCGTTTTCGATGTCGGCAGCAACTTCATCGTTCGCGGACTGCTTGACCGGGTCGCCCTCGAAGTTCGTGGCACCCTGCGACAGTCCGTAGAACCACTGCTGAAGACGCTCCGCGGAGACATGACCGAGACCGAGAACATCGGCCAGCGCAAGAACACTGATCGGCTCGAAATACTCCACCAGCAGTTCAGCGGAGCGCTCCGGTCTGGCCAGCAGTCGGTCCAGATACTCATGAGCAATGGGTGTTACGAGATCGTCGATGTATTCCGCAACCTTGCGCGGGCGGAACTTTGCGTCGAGTGTGCGGCGCAGCTCCAGATGTTCGGGGCCGTCCATCGTCATAAGGGTGGGACCGCCAAAGGACCGGTCCACCGGTGACTCCGGCGCCTTCGCCGTGAAGAACTCGGTCCGCTTCGTGACGAACTCGACGTCCTGCGCGCGAGTGACGAGCCAACAGTTCACTGCCGGCACCCAGGCCACCGGCTGCTCAGCCCGCAGCCGCGCGTAGATCGGGTAGGGGTCGGCGTCGAGGTCCTCGACCGTGATCGAGTCAGCAAACGAGGTCATGGACCAATCTTTGACCAATTGATCAGTTTTTGGGGCAACTTCCTGAAAATGTCATTACCGTGCGGTCATGGAAACGCTTCTGACCCAGCGCGAGGTCCCTGTCGACGAGGAAGCAGAGAGACGTGCCCGCTTCCCCCTCGGTGCCACACTCGTGCACGCCGACCTCGCCGAGGCAGGACGCGAGGGGGCACTCGACCGCGTGCGCGAGAGCGAACCAATCACGTGGGCCCCGTTCATCGGCGGCTGGCTGGTCACCGGACGGGAGGCTGCCCGCGAGGTGCTGGGCCGGAACGCCGGACTCACCGTAGAGGCCGAAGAGAATCTCGTGCGCGCTGCAGCCGGACGCATGATGCTCACTGTCGATGGTGACGAGCAGGCCCGCATGCGCAAGCCATTCGAGGGTCCCTTCAAGGGAAGCGTGGTGCAGGACTTCTACGCGCAGCCGATCACCGATCTTGCTGAGGAACTAATCGACGCCTTCATCGACGCGGGAACTGTCGAACTTGACGACGCCTTCGCTGCACCATTCGCTATCCGCATGGCCGGCTACTCACTCGGTCTATCCCTTGACGACGTGCCGGAGATGACGTCCATCTACTCCGCCATCGCCGGTGGAATGGACTACGACGGCGACCCCGAGCCGATCCGTGCTGCAGAAAGAGCCTGCGAGCAACTCAATGAGATCCTGCTCGGTGAGCTGGCGAAGAACCGGCTCAACCCCGGGCACTCACTCACGGCCATGCTGGCCAAGGATCCGCAGGGACTCTCGGACGATGAGATCGTCGCCCAATTACGAGTGGTGATGTTCGGCGCAATTGAGACGATCCAGGCCTCAGTGCTGACCACCCTCACCCTGCTGCTGCAGCACCCCGATCAGTTGGACGAGGTTCGTGCAGACATTTCGCTGCTCAGTGATGCACAGGAAGAGGCCCGGAGATTGATCCCACCCGTGTCCTTCATCGAACGCTGGACGCTGGAAGACAAGGTGATCGCAGGGATTGAGATACCGGCGCGGGAGTTTGTTGGGGTGTCCGTTCTCGCTACGAATCGTGACCCCGCTACGTTCGTGCAGCCCACCGCATTCGATATCCACCGTGGAAATTCCAACAAGGGACTCTCCTTCTCCTTCGGTCCACATGCGTGTCTGGGCATTCACATGGCACGGCTGCAGACCACCATCGCTCTCGAGCGCATGATCGCCCGACTGCCCGGTATCCGACTCGTCTCGGCAGATGCACCCGCAGGTTTCGCTTTTCGGCGGCCCGCGCGCGTGACGGTGGCTTGGGGCTCGTAGCCGCGGCGGAAAGGTCCTTGCCCTCTCTACGGATCGACTCGGGGCTTACGTCAACCGTGGTCATGTAAGAGCGCGCGATACCGTATACCTCTGGCTCATTGTGAGCCCGGCAAAGGAGTCAGACCCCTTGGAGCTTGTGCTCACACTTCTTGTGGGCGTTGTGGTGGTGCTACTGATCACGGTGGCAACCGGCTACTTCGTGGCTCAGGAATTTGCCTTCATGGCGGTTGATCGCTCAGCCCTCAAGGCGAGTGCGGATGCAGGAAATGTGCGCGCCGCCAAAGCGCTCACCGTCACCTCACGAACATCCTTCATGCTTTCCGGTGCCCAACTCGGAATCACCGTGACCGGTCTTCTCGTCGGTTACGTGGCTGAACCACTGATTGGTCAGTCGATCTCTGGGCTGCTCGGTGGTGTCAACGTGCCGCTCGCCGTGTCAATTGCGATCGGTGCAATTTTTGCTCTCACTCTTTCCACTTTGATTCAAATGCTTTTTGGCGAACTTTTTCCAAAGAATCTGGCTATTGCTCGCTCCGAACCAGTGTCTTTGGCTCTCACGGCGTCCACCCGCATTTATCTCGCGTTATTCGGCTGGCTGATCAGCTTCTTTGATGCGTCGTCCAATCTACTGCTGCGCACACTGCGGATCGAGCCCGTGCACGACATTGAGATCTCAGCCTCCGCGCGCGATCTAGAGCACATCGTTGAGGAGTCACGAGAGTCTGGTCAGATACCTGATGAACTCTCAGATCTCCTCGATCGGATTCTTGATTTCCCCACCCAGAATGTGCAACACGCGATGGTTCCGCGCACGCGCGCTGACACCCTCGCTTTTTCCGACACCGTGGGACATGCGCGTGAACTGATGGCGGCCGGTCACTCACGCTACCCAGTCTTAGCTGCCAACGGTGAAGACGTGCTCGGAGTAGTGCACTTGGTAGATGTGCTCGACAGCACAGAATCAGATGGTGCATCAGTGCGCTCAGTGATGCGACCTGCGGTCATGGTTTCGAGTGTGATGAGTTTGACCGAAGCCCTCACGGTTCTTACCGAATCAGACAATCAACTCGCGTGCGTTGTCGACGAGTACGGCGGATTTTCTGGCGTTTTGGCGTTAGAGGATCTTGCAGAGGAACTTGTTGGAGAAATCACCGACGAACATGACACCCCTGAAGAGGTGCATCTGCACGACGGAGTGGGTTGGGTATTGCCCGGTGGCACACACATCGATGAAGCCGAGCGGACCCTCGATATAGACCTCCCCGAGGGGGAATACGAGACGGTGGCGGGCATGGTCATCGCTCACCGCGGGACTTTTCCTCAGGTCGGTGAGTCGGTAGTAATTCCGCTCCCGCCGGATCCAGATGATCTGCTGCGTGTCGATGGCGTGCGCTCGAGGGCCGTCGTCGTGGAGATCCTGGAGATCCAACGGCATGTGCCCACGCTGGTGCGCATCACGTTGCCGGAGGGTGGTGCATAGTAATGTCTCCACTTTTTGTGGTCCTCGCGACTATCGCCATCATTGGTCTCAGCGCATTTTTTGTAGCCGTCGAGTTTGCTCTTCTTGCAGCAAAACGGCACCGGCTAGAAGATGCTGCGCTAACAAGCCGTGCGGCGCGGGCGGCTCTGCGTAACGCATCAGAGTTGAGCCTGCTCCTCGCTGGCTCCCAGTTGGGCATCACGGTGTGCACGCTGGCTCTCGGCGCCCTGACCAAACCAGCGGTGCACGACTGGCTCACTCCCTTCTTCATTGGTTTTGGGGTTCCCGAAGTGACCGCCGATGTCATCGCATTCATCCTCGCGCTATTCATCGTCACCTTTCTGCATTTGGTCATTGGTGAGATGGCTCCGAAGTCGTGGGCGATTGCGCACCCGGAAACGTCAGCAACGTTGCTTGCCATACCTATGCGCGGCTTCTTGTTCCTCACTCGGCCTGTGCTATTCGGGTTGAACAACGCGGCAAATTGGCTCCTTCAGCGCGTGGGTGTGGAGCCAGTCAATACCAAGTCGGCAGCGCAAGATGCGAACGCTCTGCGCCAGTTGGTGGAGCACTCGGAGGGCACTGGAGCCCTGGACATCGTGTACGCAACGAGGGTGTCAACTGCGTTGCGCATGCAATCCACGCCGATTCGGGTGCTGGTGCGCCACGAAGACATCATCAAAGTGCCGGAGAATGCCACCGTTGCCGATGTGCGAGAGGCCACCCACGCGTCGGGGCATCACCGAATCTTGGTGGGCAATGACCAAGGTCTCATTGGCATGGTGCACGTGCGCGACACCTTGGTCCTTACCAAAGACGATCAGATCACTCAACTGATCCGTCCGATCCTTGAAGTCGATGCAGATCTCTCCATTCATGAGGCGCTGGCTGCAATGCGTCGAAGTAGCACGCATCTGGCCGTGGTTCGAAACGATGATGGGGTTAACGGTTTGGTGACCATGAACGACGTCATCAGCGGACTCATCACCAGAGAATCAAGTGGCGATCTGGGAGTCAGCCCGTAAATAGCGGCTGAGAAGATGGCATTGCCACTTCACCTACCTTGAGGCCCGGTGGCGTCATATTCTCAAGCGCCGTACGGTCACTACATGACCACTTTCGCGCCCACCCCACCCACTGACCTGCCGACTGATCTAGCCGGGTTGCTCGCATCGGGCTACCAGGCGCGCACCGTGAAACAGGAACTTCAGGAAAACCTGCTCACGCGATTGCGGGAAGGTCAAATCACCCTTCCCGGAATCGTGGGTTTCGAGGACACCGTGGGCCCGCAGGTGGAGCGTGCGCTGCTCGCTGGGCATGACTTTGTGTTGCTCGGAGAGCGCGGGCAGGGCAAGACGCGCCTCATCCGTTCCCTCATTGGCCTGCTCAATGAGTGGATGCCCATAGTTGAAGGCTGCGAGATTAACGATGACCCAACAGCGCCGGTATGTGCGAGATGCCGGCGATTGGCTAGTGAGCTCAGTGACGCACTTCCCATCTCATGGCGACACCGCAGTGAACGGTACGGCGAGAAGCTGGCAACGCCAGACACGTCAGTCGGTGACTTGGTGGGCGACGTCGACCCGATCAAAGTCGCCGAGGGTCGCACCCTGGGAGATCCAGAGACGATTCACTTTGGCTTAGTTCCGCGGACCAACCGTGGCATCTTTGCAATCAACGAACTTCCTGACCTGGTCGAGCGCATTCAAGTGGCGCTACTCAATGTGCTTGAAGAGCGCGATATCCAGGTGCGCGGTTACAACCTGCGCCTCCCCCTCGACATGTTGGTCGTGGCGAGTGCGAACCCAGAGGATTACACAAACCGCGGTCGCATCATCACACCGCTCAAGGATCGATTCGGAGCAGAGATTCGCACGCACTACCCGCTCGATTTGGAACTTGAAATAGCTTTGCTCGAACAAGAGGCAGACATCCGTGCTGTGATTCCAAAACACATGCTCGACATCGTTGCCCGGTTCACCAGAGTGGTGCGCGCCTCTCCTGCAATCGATCAACGCAGTGGAGTCTCCGCGCGATTTTCCATTGCGTGCGTTGAAGAGCTTTCAGGTGCTGCGCTTCGGAGAGCTGCAATCGCAGGCGATGACGAACCTGTTGCTCGCGTCGGAGATCTCATTGATGTGGTGCCCGCACTTCGCGGCAAGGTGGAGTTCGACGTCACCGAAGAAGGATTCGAGGAAGAAACGTTGGTGCTGCTTGCCCGTCAGGCAACCGCTGAGTCATGGCGGGCCCTGCTCAGTGGCCAACAGGCCCGTCCATTCCTCACCCATCTCGTCGAGTGGTTCGACGCCGGCAACACGCTGGCAACCTCAGATGTGATGAGCGGTCGAGAGATTCTGAACGCGATCGGACCGATTGAAGGTCTGGGTGCTGTGGTGGGCGCTGCCGAAGCCGGCATGGCCGAGACCCCCGGCCTTGCGGCCGCGTGCGTGGAGTTCGCTGCAGAGGGGTTGTGGCTGACCCGTCGCATCGACAAGGACGACACCGGCAGCGGTGTCACATACGCGTCTTCAGCGCCCACCGATCGCGAGACGAACAGTTGAATCGGGGTCGACCATCAATTTACGGCCGCTTTCACGGTGGCCCTGATCCGCTCGCGCCGCGAGTAGATGCAGGCGCCGGGGTGGACGAGATCGGTAAACGGATTCTGGCTGGTGAATCGGTGCGAGATGCACTGCGTGACGTGCTGCGCTCGGGCAGTTCGGACCGGCGCGGGTTAGCCGAGATGGCTCGGCAATTGCGCGAGCGGCGCAAGAAGTTACGAGAGTCCGGCCGGATGGATGGCCTGCTCAGTGATCTGCGCTCCATGTTGGAAACTGCCGTTGACCTTGAACGCGCCGCACTTTTCCCCGACCCATCCGATGATGCCCGCTTTGCCGAAGCGATACTCGACGCGCTACCGAACGATGTGCCACGTGCTCTTACTGAACTCAGTCAATATTCGTGGCGCTCGCCAGATGCGGCAGAGGTGTTCAGACAGATGCAGGAGCGGTTGCGAAGAGACGTGATCGATCAGCAGTTTGCTGGGCTCAGCCAATCTGCACAGAACATGTCCGATCCGCAGGTGCAGGCTGCGATGGCAGAAATGATGCGCGACCTCAATGCGCTCCTTGAGGAGCACCGGGCCGGCACAGCCACGGATGAGGACTACCGCGAATTCATTGACAAGCACAAGGACTTCTTCCCTGATGCGCCCGCCACTTTGGATGAATTCATCGATGAGTTAGCGCGGCAATCTGCTGCGATGGATCGAATGCTCGCGTCGATGAGCCCTGAGCAGCGCGCTGAACTCTCCGAAGCAATGCAACAAGCGCTCTCAGATATGGGCCTGCAAGACGAAATGGCGCAATTGCAGTCTCACCTGCAGGCGCTCCGGCCCGAGTTTTCGCGCCAGCCTGGCCAGGGTCTGACCGGGGATGCGTCACTTGGCCTCCCTGATGCAACGCGCGCACTAGCTGAACTGGGCGATGTGGAATCGCTGATGTCTGAACTGGCCGACGCTGAGGCCATGAACGATTTATCCCAACTTGATTTAGATGCCGTGGAAAGAACCTTGGGCCGCGGGATGCGCGATGACCTGCAAGCGATGGAGCAGATGCAGCGCGATTTGGCCGAGCAAGGTTTTCTCATTGGCGAAGGTGACAGTTTGCGGTTGAGCCCTAAAGCGATCCGTCGAATCGGGCAATCGGCGCTGCGCAGAGTTTTCGACCAGATCAATGGCTCGGAGCGCGGGGAACACGACAATCAGCGCGCTGGCGCATCGGGTGAACCCACCGGCACGCATCGGCCGTGGCGATTCGGCGACGATGAAGCCATCGACGTGGTGCGCTCTGTGCAAAATGCCAGCCATCGACGTTTAGCGACCGGGTCTTCAGTGTTGCTCGACGCGGAGGATTTTGCTGTCGCAGAAACTGAAACAGTCACCCGAGCGGCAGTTGCACTACTCGTGGATCAATCATTTTCCATGGTGATGAACGACACCTGGAGTGCTGCGAAAACTATGGCGTTGGCTTTGCATTCCTTGACCGCCACCAGTTACCCACTCGATGCGTTGCAGGTAATCGGGTTTGCGAACCTGGCCAGGGTAGTTGACCCGATGGATATTCCGGACTTAGAAGCGAGTGAGATCCAAGGCACAAACCTGCAACACGCGCTGATGCTTGCCGGCCGTTTCCTCGATCGGCATCCTGGATCGCAACGGATCGTGATGGTCGTGACTGATGGGGAACCAACCGCGCACCTTTCTGGAGATGGTGGCTGGTGGTTCGACTGGCCACCGAGCCAGGAAACGATCATGGAAACTGTGGCGCAGGTCGATGCGATGACTCGGCGGAGAGTCGTTATTTCTTGGTTCCGGCTAGGTGACGAGCCGCGTTTGGCTCGCTTTCTTGATGAGATGGCTCGACGTAATGGCGGGAAGGTCCTTGCCCCATCTACCGATCGACTCGGGGATTACGTCATCAGTGATTATGTGAGAGCACGCAAACGATCCGCGTGAGGGGCTAATTCGCACTCACACTGAAAGCGAACCAGGTGCCGTAGCTGAACAGATACAAGAAGCATCCGATCGCGATGGCATTCCACTTGATGGCATCAGTACCCGATGCGCCACGGAACACTTTTGTGATGCCGATGATCATGAACACCGCGGCAACGATTGCACCTTGAATGGGGAGCAGCACCAGATAGCCATCGAACATGCCGACTCCTTCGCAGCTCCCTTAACAACCAGGTGACCCGAGGCTACTTCGGCTTTTCACACGATGCAGTGCAGAATCACAGGCTCCGAGCGATGGCCTCGGCAAAACGGGTTGCAGCACTTGGGCACGTCACCAAGAAGACGGATGGCTCAACGAGTTCTAGTTCGAGCACAACTGGATTGCCCTGAGTGTCATCGATGAGGTCAACACGGGCGTACAGCAACGGCTCTGTGCCGCGGGGTACCACTGCCATGGCCGCTTGAGCGACTTCGCGTTGGGCAGGGGTTGGTTCGCGCGGATCGATTTGCTCCTGGATGAAGAGGCCTTCGACTTTCTCCCCCTCCACATCGACCTGCAGCAGTGGCCCCTTGCGGATGGCGTGGGAGTACTCACCGTCAAAGAAGAGCAAGGCAGTTTCAGCAGCCGTGTCAACACTGGGAAGGTACGGCTGGATCATCACCGATCGCTGCGCGTCGAGCAGTCTGCGCACGTGCGCATTGGCAGCGCTGTGAGATGCGTGCGAGTAGCGCATGGTGTCGCGTGAGCCGGCCGAGATTGCGGGTTTAACAACAAACTCCGCGAAACCCGTGGGGAAATTCCAGTGCTCACCTCCCGGTTCGACAAAGTGTGTTG
The DNA here is from genome assembly GCA_030728405.1 of Candidatus Nanopelagicales bacterium. Classification (GTDB taxonomy): domain Bacteria; phylum Actinomycetota; class Actinomycetes; order S36-B12; family S36-B12; genus CAIXFB01. The sequence continues at coordinate 11,264 of JANQZS010000103.1, forward strand.
CTACCACTGGCACACCGGCCGCGCTCAGATCATTGAGGTAGTGCTTGTCCGAACTCCAGGCCACCACGGAAATCGGATTAAACACTCGGGTAACTCGCGATGTTTCCTCAACCCAATGAAGAAACTCATCGCGGCGCTCGGCGTAATCCCAGGTGGAACGAATCACTACCGCGTCAAAGGCGGCCCAATCGACTCCCTGGTCATCCCACACCGCCGGAACCGGTTCGATTCCGAGCGCACGCAAGGGTTCAAGAAGTAATCGATCATCCACATCAAGATCAGCAAATGCCGCGCAGGTGGCAATTGCTACCCGCGCGGCATTGGCCGTATTCGTCATGAAAGGAACTACTCAGTGACAGTAAGAGTGATCGTCGACTCTGTCATGTCTGGCAAGGTGAGCGTGATGACTGCGGTTCCTGGGGCAAGCGCCTTGCCACCTGGGTTGAAGAGTGCGCCGCCCTCTTCCTTGGCCTGAGTCAATTCCACAACCTCAGGATTGTCAGTTGACACCGTGGTGCCGGCAATGTCTTCGACGATGATGTCGAGGTTGTCGCCGACCTTGGCAGTAGCTTCGGTCTGACCGACCTCAATGATCACCGGGGGGAGCATTTGGGTGTTCTCCTCCGACGTGGTTTCTGTCGATGTCGACTCAGAATCTGATGAGCAACCGGCAAGCACGGTGACGCCCAACAGGGCAACGGCACCGAGCGTGGCTGCAGAGCGGATGCGGAACATGGTTAAGCCTCCAAAAAATAAGCGGATGAACGAGTCCAGTCTCTCGCACATAGTGCGGGAATCGGTGGAGGGCTCAGATCTCGTCGAGTTGCTCCACTCGAGCCAAATGCCGGCCGCCTTCGAACTCGGTTGAGAGGAAAACACTGAGCGCCTCGATTGCTGTGGCGGGATCGCTCACTCGCTCGCCAAAGCAGGCGACGTTTGCATCGTTATGAAGTCGTGTCATTTCGGCATCTTGAACGTCCCGAATGACGCCGCCTCGAGCGCCATGCACCTTGTTCACCGCCATACAAATGCCCTGACCGCTGCCGCACACAGCCACCCCGAAGTCGTCATCCCCGGCCACAACCCGCCGCGCGACTTCGGCGCCGAACTGCGGATAGTCCGTGCGCTCCTCGCTGTGAGTGCCCACGTCATGAACATCGTGGCCCTGATCAGTGAGCCATCTGGCCAACGTCGTTTTCAAGATAAACCCAGCGTGGTCGGAGCCGATAGCGATTTTCATGACAGTTCCCTTTCCACATGTTCGACGAGCCGACGACGACGAGCCGCCAACAATTCCACGATATGAGGTTGTGGTTCCACAACGATCGACCACTGCGCCGGTGAAATTGTCGACGTTCGACCTCTGCTCAGCGCAGCAGCGCCGATGACCGCTGAGTCTGGTGTGTCCATCGGAGCTAATGGGACACCGCAGGAATTACTGAGAAGCTGTTGAAAAATGGGGTCTTTTGCCCCGCCACCGATGAGGGGGACAGGGGTTTGTGTGTCGGCATCGCGCACCGCGCCGAAACCCAAGGCAACCGCGTGCGAGATTCCCTCGAGTGCGCTGCGCAACAGGGAACTGCGCTCCGTGGCGATGTCGAGTCCGATCCATGATCCACGCAATCGTGCCGACATAAACGGTGTGCGCTCCCCCGCAACGTAAGGAATGAAGATGGGATCCGCCGATTGCACTCCTACGCGTAACGCATCAATCGCATCCTCGATGGAGGCATCGAGCCACGAGAGGACCCGCTCCAACGCGACGCCCGCGTTCTGCACAGCGCCGATCCGGTACCAGGTGGATGCCGGTTCTCCTACCCCGGCAAATACGTGGGTGCCTTGACTCAATTGGTCGGGAAATTGGTCGGTCACCGCCACCGATTGCGAACCCGAGCCGACCGCAATAAACCCCTGCCCTGATGAGAGGCCAATGCCTGCAATCGCGCAGGCGGTGTCGGCGCCGCCAACGGTGCTGGGAATTTCTCGGCCAGCTATTCGAACAACACCGGCTGCTCCTTGCGATGCCCGAACCGGTGGGAGAACAGCGGGGTCGATTCCCACCCATTCGCACGCGATGGCATCCCACGTTCCAGCAGCAACATCAAAGAGCAGAGTTCCTGATGCATCACTCGGATCAGTTGCGATGTCGCCACCTAACCGGGCGCGCAGCCAATCCTTCGGCTGCATCAAGTAACGCGTGCGCTCGAGCACTTCGGGCTCGTTCTCGACCAGCCAGGTGATTGTTGAGGCAGCAAACCCAGCAACTGGCCGCGAACCCCAGCGCTGCCAATCCTTCACTTCGAACTCGGTGGCCATTCGCTCTGACTGATCTGCCGACCGGGTATCCGCCCACAAAATCGCTGGTCGCACCGGCTCCAAGTTTTCATCGACGGCCACCACCCCGTGCATTTGTCCAGAAAAGCTGACAGATGCCACGTGAGATACATCGAGTTTGTCCATGGCTGCGTCGAGCGCGTCCAGCCAGTCCTGCGGATTGGTCTCTGCCCAACCCGAATGCGGGGAATGGATCGGGTAGGCGCGGCTCGTGCTCTGCCGGACGGAATCGCCCTCGTCGACCAGGGCCACCTTCACCGAGCCGGTTCCCAGGTCGATGCCCAAGGCATCGGAATCAATCACACGTGACAGTATCGTCTACGTGAATTCCCAAGCCCCGGTTTCCCGGGTGGTAATCGTTGGCAGCCTCAACATCGACCTCGTGGTGAACGTCGATCGACTTCCCGGATCTGGGGAAACGGTCTTCGGCAACTCGCTCGAGCGCCACCCCGGCGGTAAGGGCCTTAACCAGGCGGTCGCTGCCGCCCGCCTTGGTGCCACGGTTTCGATGATCGGTGCAATCGGTGATGACGGGTCGGGCGAATGGCTGCGCCGGGTAGTGCTCGAAGAAGGTATCGACGACTCCGGCATATCTATCGCCCCTGGAACTTCGGGCACCGCCGTGATTGAAGTAGAGCCGCGCGGGGAGAACCGCATCATCGTGGTTGCCGGCGCGAACGAGTCCCTCACCGCAGAGGCGGTGCGCATGGCGATCGAGAGTTTCGACGACGTTGCCGTAGTGCTCACTCAGAGCGAGGTGCCGCTCGATGCCGTGCGGGCCGCGATGGCTGCGGGACGAGCAGCCGGCGCGAAAACGATCCTGAATCCTGCGCCGGCCCGCGATTACCCATCAGACATTTTGGCGAACGTCGACATGCTCATCCCGAATGAGCACGAAGCCGCTGAGATGTCTGGCCTTAAAACCGGATCTGCCCTCGACACCATTGAGGTGGCTCAAGAGCTCAACACCCGGGGCGCATCGTGCGTGGTGATTACCCGCGGCGAACGCGGTGCTGTGTGGTCCACGGCTGGTAATTCAGGTCAAGCAGCAGCTTTTCGGGTCAGCGCCATTGATACCGTCGCAGCCGGCGATGCGTTCTGTGGTGCCATGGCAGCTGCAATCAGCATGGGTGAACCTTTTCCTGAGGCACTGCGGTGGGCATCTGCTGCAGGTGCACTCACTGCAACGAGGCGCGGGGCCGTTCCATCACTGCCCATGCGCGAAGCCGTCGAAGAGTTACTCGCGAACAACTAGTTCATTTACGACATATGCGCAACGCGCGACTCAGCATTACGCATTGAGGGCGACGTAGGACCGAGGGCAAACGCCATAGATCCGAGCAGCGCAGAAATAGTGGGGCGCATCACCGTCAGCGGGATTCGTGGCAACTTCAGTAGGCGCCGATGATCTTCTGGCATAGTTGCAACCGCGCCAGCGAACAATGCCGCGTACGGCGCTCGTGCCGGCAGCGGAAGCGGTGCATTGCGAATGAAGTTAACCGTTTCCCACGCGCGCTCATCGCCGCGAAGTGCAGAAGCGAAATCGGCAAGCTGTTCATTGAGTTCAGCAACCGAACGCGGTGGGTCCGTTACGCCAACGAGCTCACCGGAGATGGCCCACTCACGAACGTATGCATCTTCTCCACCTGGGATCGGTCCGCCCCACACTCGGTGGGTGGCAAGAAATGAATCGGTGAACGCAACGTGCACCCAGCGCAACAAATCCGGATCGGATGCGGCGTAGGCCACCTGACCCTCGTCAGTTGCATACACACCGGTGACTTTGCGGTGCATTCCGCGCACCCGCGCGCACTCACGATCGGCTGATGCCCGATCGCCAAACGTCATGACTGTCAGCCACTGGGTAGTTCCGGCGAGGCGTCCAAGGGCGTCGTCCTCGTAACGGGAGTGCTGCATCACTCCGGCGAGGGCGCCCGGGTGCAACGCCTGCATCAACAGCGCCCGAACCCCGCCCACGAGGGTAGGCAATGAACCGTGCACGGTCCACGGAGCTGAACCCGGGCCAAAGTAGCCAATATCGGAGCCATCTTTGAGTTGGCGGACCCATTCGGGCTCGCCGTTGGGATCACCCGAGACGATGCGCCGAAATCCGGTGGCAATCGCGTTTCTCACCTCTCCAGCCTGCCGTGTTCTCACGATGAGTGC
>JANQZS010000104.1:0-2468 GCA_030728405.1 Candidatus Nanopelagicales bacterium
CAACTGCACCTCTCCACTCTTCGGAGTAGGCCTGGCTGTCCAGCCATTTGAGGGCCAAGAGAGGCTCACTCCGGTCATCACCGATAGGCACGAGATCGTCACAGACTCAGGTGGTCCGGGCAGGTTCCGCGGCGGTTGCGGAGTCGAGAAGGGCGGCACCCTCACCCAGGCTGAGAAGTCCGTCATGAGCTACTGCTGCGATAGGGCACGCAACATCGCCTGGGGGGTTGCCGGCGGGCTGCCTTCGACCCCGCATGGAGTGTGGCTGAACAAGGGCACCGATCAAGAGCGGTACCTCGGCGCGGTTTTCTCGAACGTGGCTGTTCACTCAGGGGATAGTTTCACTCGCCCGTCGGCTGGTGGCGGCGGTTATGGGGATCCATTGGAACGCCCGGCCCTTGAGGTGCTCGAGGACGTCATCGACGGCTACGTGTCCATCGAACGCGCGCTCATCGACTATGGGGTCGTTGTGCTTGCTGTCGATCCTGACCTCGACCTCTACAGCATTGACGAGGCAGCCACTCTGGCGAGCAGAGATGACATCCGGATGAAGCGTCTGGGTCGTCTCTCAGAGGATCCGGAATCAGTAGCAGCGCGCTTCCGATCAGGAGAGCTGAGCGACCTGGATCTCATCAGGCAGTACGGAGTGATCGTCGACTGGGGTTCCGGCGAACTCTTCCCAAAGACCACGCAGCAATTTCGGGATCTGCTGAGTAAGAGAGCAGTGGATTACTGGTCCGTTGCGTGAAATCGTGGTGACATCCCCCCGGCGTCGCCACACCCACTAAGGAGAATGAATGAAGATGAAGAAGAGTTGGATCGGAGTTGTGGCCGCGGCCACTCTCCTGCTGGCTGCGTGCAGCTCGGGCGATACTGCATCGACCGAGGACACCGCAGCACCTGCGGAGTCATCTGCTGAGGAAGTTGTCGAAGAGGAAGTTGTCGATGAGGGAGCAAGCGGAGGAGTCGAGCCGCTCAACATCCACATCGTTGCGGCCAAGACCGGCATCATTTCGCCCTTCGATATCCAGCCCGCTGAGGCATTCACAATGGCGATCGACGAGATCAACGCTGCTGGTGGCATCGCCGGTCAGCAGGCGACTGTGACCTGGACGGACACAAAGTCTGACCCGGCACTCACCACACAGATCGCCGAGGAAGCTGTGGCTGCGGGCGCGAACATCATTGTCACCACCTGTGACTTCGACTTCGCTGCACCTGCCGCTACGGTCGCTCAGGCCAACAACATCCCGGCACTCTCACTGTGCCTAGGTGACCGCAAGGGTACTGACCTGGTCACCATTGGCCCCATGTCGCTGAGCCCGTCGCCGGGTAACGCGTTCAAGGGTTCGGCTGCTGCCGAATTCGCCTTCGAGGACAAGGGCTGGACGAAGGCTTACGTCCTTCAGGACGATCTGCTGGAGTACACCAAGTCCCTCGGTGAGTACTTCAAGGGACGCTTCACTGAGCTCGGTGGCGAGGTCATCGGCGAGGACGTATTCACGGGCAATGAGCAGCTCGATCCTGCTGCAAACGTGACCCGCGCCCGCGATGCCGCCAAAGATGCAGACGTCATCATCATCCCGTCGGTGGTTCCGGCCGCTACGACGATGATCAAGGCCATTCGTGATGCGGGTATTGACACCCCCATCATGATGCCGGGTGCAGCTGTTGACGGAACCCTCGTCACTGGCGCGATCCCGGACATCAGCGAGTTCTACTCTCTGCCGTTCGCATGTATGCCTGCGTACTGTGAGGGTGATCCCGATCCTGATGTGAAGGTCTTCGCTGATGCGTTCGTGGCCAAGACCGGTATTGATCCGTACCTGGCTTACGCAGTGTTGTCCTACGAACTCGGCAAGGCGCTGAAGGCTGCTGTCGAGCAGGCGGGTGCCACTGATGGTCCGTCGATCATCAAGGCATTCGAGACTCTGCCTCCGACTGATTACCTGACCGGCCCGATAGCTTGGTCAGAGACCTGCCACCACACGACAGGTCGTCAGCAGCGCGTTGTGGAGTACCAGAATGGCAAGGGCAAGTTCGTTACCTTGATCACGCCGGACAAGATCGCGGCGGTAGATCCGGGCAATCCCTGCGAGGCGGCCCAGTCCTCCTGATACAGGAAGACTGACGACGCTTACCAGGAACGAATCAGCAACAAGAGGAAGGTGTCGGTACCTGATGGTTGAAAGCGATCGATCCGATCAGCTCGTGACCCATGGGCTCAGTGTCCACTTCGATGGGGTAAAAGCCGTCGATGACGTGGACCTTGAAGTTCAACGGGGTCGAATCACGGGTTTGATCGGGCCCAATGGTGCCGGCAAGTCAACCCTCTTCAACGCGGTCAGCGGCTTCGTGCCGCTGACCGCGGGGAGGGTTGTCCTTGGCGACAAGGACATCACCGGATGGTCTCCCACGAAAATCTCCCAGCATGGCCTGGTGCCGCGCACAGCGCAAAGGCGTGAGAG
>JANQZS010000104.1:2478-4423 GCA_030728405.1 Candidatus Nanopelagicales bacterium
TTCCAGGACACGCGAATTTTCAAGACGCTGACAGTTCTCGAGAACGTCGAGCTCGGCGCCATGAACCAGGGATTGAATGGTGCCAAGGGGCGAGATTTTGCGTACGGCATCCTGGAATTGCTCAATATCAAACATCTCGCACTGGAAAGCGCAGGGAATGTCGCTCTGGGAGACGAGCGCAGGGCTGGGATAGCGCGCGCGGTGGCGACCAAACCTGACATGCTCCTGCTGGATGAGCCCGCAGCAGGTCTGGATGAGGATGAGACGGCTGAACTTTCCTCGACCATTGTTGATCTGTGTCGCGAACTTGGCTGTGGCGTGCTTCTCGTCGAGCATGACATGTCCGTTATCTTCGGTGTCTGCGAGTGGATTCATGTCATGGATTCGGGCAAGACGATCGCTGTGGGAACCCCGCAGGAAGTCCGTACGAATCCAGCCGTTATCGAGGCATACTTCGGCAAGGAGCGCTCATGAGCCTGCTCAAGTTGGACCAAATCAGCATCTCCTACGGTCGCGCGGTTGCGGTGAAGGGCCTCGACATCCACGTCGATGAGGGAGAGTTCGTCTCCCTCATCGGACACAACGGTGTGGGCAAGAGCTCAACCGTGAAGGCAATTGCTGGTGTGGTGCGTCCCACCAGCGGAAGCATCTGGTTCAAGGATCGCGACATCACTCAGATGGATCCGGGTGGCATTTTGCGAATGGGCATTGCCGTTGTGCCCGAAGGCCGCCACATCTTCGCAAGGCTCACGGTTCGCGAGAACCTTGTGGTCGGAGCAACGATTAGTCGTGACCGTTCTGCGAATCTGAAGAATCTCGACTCGATGATCGATCGCTTCCCCGTGCTGGGCAAGTACTCGGGCCGAATGGCCGGGCTGCTATCGGGGGGTGAGCAGCAGCAACTCGCAATAGCCCGGGCGCTGATGAGCTCGCCTTCGATGCTGCTGCTGGACGAGCCGTCCCTTGGTCTTGCGCCGCTGATCGTTCAGCAAGTGTTTGACCTGCTGAAGGAGCTCAACGAGCAAGGGGTGTCGATTCTTTTGATCGAACAGAACGCCGCCCAAGCAATCGTCGCGTCAGATCGCTACTACGTCATGAGGACGGGCGGTGTCATTTCGACCGAGGCGCGAGGCGGCGATCAAGTCGACGTGGCCAAGATCGAGTCCGACTACCTCAACTTTGGGACGGTCTGAGATGTATCTCCAATACGTAATAGATGCAATTGGAACCGGTTCGCTGTATGCATTGATGACCCTCGGTCTGGCCCTTGTCTTCAGCGTCATGGGACTGATGAACTTCGCATACGGTCAGCTGGTCATGATCGGCGGGTTCAGCATCATCATGTTGCGACAGCAGCCATGGTGGGCAATCATCCTCGGCACGATTTTGGTCGTGGTCATTGCATCGTTGCTGATGGAACGTCTAGCTTTCCGCCCTGTACGTGCGGCCACAGCTATGACGATGTTGATTACGTCCTTCGCGCTGGCACAGTTTTTGCAGCAAGCAGCGCGTGTTGCCTTCGGTTCGAATCCGCGACCATTGGAGCAGTTCTCGGAACTCTCCGTTCAGTATGTGGTCGGAGATTTGTTCATTTCGCGGCAAACCATCATCACAGTCGTCGTAGCAATCTCGATCATGGTGACGCTCACGCTCCTGCTGAAGAAGACCAACATCGGAATTCAACTCCGTGCCTCGACGGAAGATGTCGAGATGGCCAGACTGGTCGGAATCAAATCGAATCGCGTCATAGCCTCCGCATTCGTCATCTCGGGCGTGATTGCTGCGATCGTATCGATGCTCTTCTTCGCCACACGCACAAATGTGAGTTGGTCGAGCGGTGAATCTATCGTTCTGATCGCATTCGTTGGCGCCGTGATCGGTGGGCTGGGAAGCATGGTGGGAGCTGCGCTCGGCGGCTTCTTGATGGGCTTCGCTTATACGATGC
>JANQZS010000104.1:4433-37372 GCA_030728405.1 Candidatus Nanopelagicales bacterium
ACGATGCTAAATGCGCTTCTTCCGCTCGAACTACGGGTCTTTGCCGACGCATTCCTATACACGATCGTGATCATTGTTCTTCTTATCCGTCCGAGCGGATTGATCGCAGCCAAGGGAGCCCGAGTCTGATGAATGATCGCGTCTCTGCCTGGTCCCGATGGGTGTTCTTGGCCCTTCCCCTAATCACCCCGTTGATTCTCATCACGGTGCTTATTGCCGTCACCGATGACATCTCCTTGGTGCAACGAGCCTCGACGGCCATGATCTTGATGGTCATGGTGGTGGGCCTCCATATCTTCTCGGGCAATTCAGGTGTTATCTCGTTTGGTTCTGTCGCCTTCGCCATGATCGCCGCCTATACGTCCGCGCTGCTGACCATCCCGGTCGAACAGAAGCCCAGTCTTTTTCCTGACATGCCCGGCTTCTTGTCGTGGATTGTGGAGTTTTCCCTTCCTGTACCGGCTGGCATTGTCGTAGCAGTCCTGTTCACCGGTGTCGTCGCAGTTATTGTGGGAGTTCCCCTTGTTCGCCTATCCGGCCTTTCCGCTGGAATCGCCACCCTCGCATTCTTGGTCGTGGTGCAGGTAGTGATCACCAAGTGGAAGGCGGTCACCCGTGGCGAGAGCACGATGGTGGGTGTACCCAAGGAAGCAACTCTCTGGTGGGCTCTTTTTGGTGTGGTACTCGCCATTGCTGTGGCAGCGATTTTCCAGGTGTCACGGAACGGGCGCCGGCTCATTGCCACGCGCGAGGATGACAAGGCAGCAATGTCTATCGGTATCTCAATACCGAAGGAGCGACTGGTCGGATGGACCCTGAGTTGCATGGTCGCAGCCACGGGGGGCGCTCTCTATGGGCACTACATATCCACGTTCTCTGCGACGACGTTCGGCTTCGCGCTAACTTTCTTTGTCGTGGCGATGCTCGTAATCGGTGGAATGGGATCTCTGACCGGTGCGGTCGTCGGTGTTCTCGTTGTGCAGGTGTTGAGTGAGTTTTTCCGCACGCTGGAGACGCAGGGTTTGGGGCCGATTCCCATCATCGACTTCCCGGGGCTCACTGAGATGGTGCTCGCTCTCATCTTGTTGATTGTGCTCATAGTTCGACCATCGGGGATCACGGGAGGTACTGAGGTTGCAGACTGGTTCGTGCGTCGCAAATCCTCAAAGGCTTCTTCATCGTGACCGCTATCCCTGCTGGTGAACCGTCCGCGCCGGTTTATGTTGGGCGGGAGCAATTCCTCGCTGCCGCCAAAGGCTTGGGCGTGCGCCCACTCAGGGTTGAAGATGAGGCAGCTTGGTGGGCGCTGTATCCGCAGTTTGCTGAGCACTACACGGTCCCCGTACGTGAGGAGAACCAGTCGCGAGTTTGGCAATGGCTGATGGACCCGGACTACCCGCTCGAAGGCATCGCAGCCTACGACCCCAAGGGTCGAATGATGGGGCTTGCGCATTTTCGGCCGTTCCCTCGACCATTGTCAGGGACCACCGGTTGCTTCCTCGATGACCTTCTTGTGGATCGTGCGGCGCATGGCTCCGGCGCAGCCGATGCGCTCATGCACTCGCTTCGGCAAATCTGCATTGATCGTGGATGGACAGTCGTCCGATGGATCACAGCGGACGATAATTATCGCGCTCGCCGCATGTATGACCGATTTGCCCTCAGGACGATGTGGGTCACCTACGACATGGCCCCGGGCAATTCCGATGCGACGCCTCGCATCGACACGGACGGGGCCGGCATCAATGTGCGGACCGTTGCCGAGAACGACAAAGCGCAATGGCGTGGGCTCTATAGCCAGTACGCGGAGCATTACCGAGTCGCTGTTTCAGCAGAGCATCAAGATGTCGTGTGGTCCTGGTTGATGGACCCAGACCACCCGGAGTCAGGAATCGTCGCGGAGACACCTGGTGGGGAACTTGTGGGTCTAGCTCATTTCCGTCCATTTACCCGCCCGCTTGCCGCCAGTGAGGGCTGCTTCCTTGATGATCTGCTCGTCGATTCGAACAAGCGTGGATCAGGGGCGGTAGACGCGCTGCTTGATCGTCTTCGGTCAATGTCAGCGGAGCGCCAATGGACCGTCATCAGGTGGATTACCGCTGATGACAATCATCGAGCACGCTCGGTGTACGACAAGTATTCGACGAGAACAATGTGGGTCATTTATGACATGACCCCCGGAACGATGCCCAGCGAACTAAGTGAGGTGCTTCAATGAAGGTGACTGTCAATTCCGACATGGGGGAGTCATTCGGAATTCATTCTTTTGGGAATGATGACGGCCTGCTCGAGTACATCGATGCCGCAAATGTCGCGTGCGGCTTCCACTCGGGTGATCCTGTGGGCATTCACGCCACGGTCGTTAGTGCAGCCGAGGCGGGCATAGCAGTTGGTGCGCACCCAGGCCTTCCAGATCTTGCTGGGTTCGGCCGCAGGGTCATGGCCTTGGAGCCCAACGAGGTGCGCGATATCGTCCTGTACCAGGTCGGTGCTCTGAGTAGTTTCCTGAAGGCTGTGGGCGTGCCACTAAATCACATCAAGCCACACGGGTCCCTGTATGGAATGGTTGCGCGCGATGAGGCCCTGATGCAGGCGGTCTGCGATGTTGCCGAACTGTACGGCGTCGGTGTGTACGGCATGTCCGGGACTATCCATCAGCAGGTGGCGGATAGCCGCGGAGTTCCCTTCACGGGTGAGTTGTATGTCGATCTTGGCTATCGAGATGACGGTTCCTTAATAATCCAGCGGAGACCTCATGCAACTCCAATAGAGGTCGCTGAATCGCGAACTCGTCGGGCATTGGTGGATGGCGAGGCGGAGACCGACACAGGGGGCAAGATTCCCATGGTGTTTCAAAGTATTTGCGTACACTCTGATACACCCAACGCAGTCGATGTGGCCAAAATTGTTCGGCGCGTGGTGGAGGAGTTCACCGCTTAGTCTCTAGCTCCATGAAATGAATAGGAATCCAGGAGGAGTCACAGTGGCACAGCACGAGGTTCGCACACCCATTCCAGGCGTTTTTTACCGCCGCCCCGCGCCGGATCAACCCGAGTATGTCGTGGTGGGGGAATCGGTTACGGCTGGCCAGACAATTGGACTTGTCGAGGTGATGAAGCAGTACGCGGAGATCAAGGCTGGTGTCGATGGCACCATCGTCTCGTTCCAAGTCGAGGGCGATGACATCATCGGACCGGGCGACGTCATCGCCATCATTGAGGTGTGACCTGAGTGAAGAAGCTCCTCATTGCAAATAGAGGCGAGATCGCTGTTCGCATTATCCGGGCGGCAAAGGAGTTGGGCATTCCCACCGTTGCCGTCTGCAGCGAGGCAGACAGGGATTCGCTGCATGCTCGCATGGCCGACGAAGTGGTGGAGATTGGTCCAGCCTCTGCAGCGAAGAGTTACCTGCTGGTCGAGGCTGTGCTCGACGCAGCCCGCGCGTCAGGTGCAGATGCGATCCACCCCGGCTACGGCTTCCTGTCAGAGCGGGCGTCATTCGCGCAGGCTGTGGTCGAGGCCGGGATGATCTGGGTCGGGCCGGATGCGGCTTCGATCTCTGTCATGGGCGACAAAGCGGAGGCAATTAGGGCAGCTCGCCGGGCTGGTGTGCCCACGATCCCGGGCTCCGATGGGCCAGTTGTTGATGTGGAAGAGGCTCTGCGCGTGGCGGAGAAGGCGGGCTATCCGGTTGCAGTCAAGGCCGCAGCCGGTGGCGGAGGGAAGGGAATCCGCATCGTCGAATCCGCCGACATGATGCGTGAGCAGCTCCCCATCGCTCAGGCTGAGGCGCGAGCAGCCTTCGGTAACGGGGACGTGTATATCGAGCGCATGGTGCTCGGCGCGAAGCACATAGAGGTGCAGGTATTCGGTGACGGCGTCAACTATGTGCATCTCGGAGAACGCGAATGCTCTGTCCAGCGGCGTCGCCAGAAGTTGATTGAGGAGACACCCGCTCCGCTGCTTCCTTCGGATGTGCGCGATGCGATGTGCTCGGCGAGTGTTGGATTGGCCGAGGCAGTCGGGTATCGGGGCGCTGGCACTGTTGAGTTCCTCTACGAGCCTCAGCGCAATGAGTTCTACTTCATCGAGATGAATACTCGAATCCAGGTCGAGCATCCCATCACTGAGGCGGTTACCGGAATCGATCTTGTGTTGGAGCAACTGCTTGTGGCCAGTGGCGAACCTATGTCCTTCACCCAAAAGGACGTGCAGTCGCGAGGACACGCCATCGAGGTGCGTCTCAACGCCGAGAACCCAGATATGCAGTTCATGCCATCTCCGGGCCTGCTGGAAACCTTCACGATGCCGGCCGGTCCATTTGTTCGCACGGACAGTGGATTCATTGCGGGTGACACAGTTCCACCTTTCTATGACTCGCTGCTTGCGAAGATCATCGTCTGGGGGAGGAACCGTGATGAGGCGATCGCACGGATGGTCAGATCCCTCCGGGAACTTGAGGTCTCAGGAGTCGTGACCACCGCGGCATTCCTGGAACGGGTGATCAACACCCCGGAGTTCCGATCTGGTGAATACGACACCGTCTTTCTGGAAACTTGGCAGGCAACTGCCTAAGGCAGGCCCAACACACGATGGAGGAACATGCGATGAGTGCACATGAGTCTCGTTACTCGTGGGGCGGAGATGAACATTTGGTTGTCCAGATCTCGGAGGCCATGAGTCTGGAGGCCAACTTCAAAGCGATGGCCATGGCCAGCGCCTTGGATCAGGACCGAGCTTCGGGCATTACCGACATCTGTCCGTCGAATGCATCGCTCCTGGTGCGGTTCGATCCGGATCTCATTGCACCCACAGAGGTCGAGAGACTCGTGCGGGAGGCCGAGGCGAGTGTTGGCCTGTCTACGAAGCAGGAGCTGGAGACACGAATTTTCGAACTCCCCGTGTGGTACGACGATCCCTACACCAACGAGACCGGGGCTCGGTTCCGCGATAGACACCAGACTCCGGATAAGAATGATCTCGAGTTTGCCGCCATGGAGAATGATCTTCCCGATGCGGAGGCCTTCATCAGAGCCCATGAGGGTTCACCATGGTTCACGTCAATGGTCGGTTTCGTGGCAGGGCTTCCGTTCCTCTTCCAGATGGTCCCACAAGAGCGTCAATTGGAAGTGCCCAAATATCTGCGTCCGAGAACAGACACACCCAAATTGACCATCGGGCACGGCGGCTGCTTCACTGCCATCTACAGCGTTCGTGGGGCTGGCGGGTATCAGATGTTCGGAATCACTCCGGTTCCCATCTTCGATCCGGAGCAGAAGCTGCTCGATTTCAAGGACTTCATGATTTTCTTCAAACCGGGAGACATTGTGAAGTTCCGGAGAGTGGATGAGGCTGAGTACACCCGCATCCTGGCCGAGGTGGAAGCTGGGGTCTATGTGTACAAACAGGCTCCAGTGACGTTCGTCCTCGAGGAGTTTCTCGCCGACCCTGATGCATACAATGCACGACTTCTGGAGGTGCTCTATGGCAATTGAGATCATGGAGACGGGGCTTGCTACGTCTATCCAAGACCAGGGTCGCGTGGGCTACTACAACGTGGGTATTCCGCCATCAGGAGCACTTGATCTGGTGTCGGCTGCTGCGGCCAATGTGCTGGTGGGAAACGATCCATCTGCTGCAGTGATCGAGTCCGCCTACATGGGTCCGAAACTCCGTTTCACTGAGCCTTCCATCGTCGCGGTGACGGGTGCGCAAATCCCCGTCCTCGTGAATGACCAAGAGATGCCGCTGTGGGAATCCTTCGCTGTGCAGGCTGGTGATGTCCTGTCCTTCGGCATCTTGCAGGGCGGTGCCCGGATGTACATCAGCATTTCGGGCGGGATAGATGTGCCGGCTGTGCTTGGCAGCAGATCCCTGTATGCCCTCGGGGCCTTTGGTGGTTTTCAGGGGCGCGCCTTGCAGTCAGGTGACGTGTTGCCCGTCGGGGTGGGAAACGGTAGGCCCGGGGTCGTCATACCGATGTCGCTGCGTCCGGAGTTCAGTCGGGAAGTAGATGTGCGAATGGTGCTGGGCCTCTATGACTACAGGTTGACCAAGAAGGGCCTGAGCGCTCTGTTGGACCAGCCATGGCAACTCACGACCGTGGCTGACCGGATTGGCTTCAGGTACGACGGTGGCGCATTGGACTGGGTCGAGAGAATTCAGCCGTTCGGTGCGGGCTCAGATCCTTCCAACATTACTGATGCGGGTTACCCGGTGGGTTCGATCCAGGTTCCGGGAGGAGTGGAGCCGATCATTCTTCATCGTGATGCAGTCTCTGGCGGGGGGTATGCGATGGTGGGAACGGTCATCAGCGCGGATATGGATCTCGTCGCGCAGTGTGCACCAGGAGCACAGACACGTTTTCGACCAGTGACTCTGGACGAGGCACTGGAGGCGCGTGCTGCCGCACGGAATCGGCGCACAAGCATCCTTCGCATCTTGGACTGAGTCGTGACGTGTTACACGGGATCTCTCCCGGCACGGCAGGAATTTCTCTCATTAGAATTTTACGAGCAGGTGGAGGCGTAACCAATGTCAGAAATCAAGAAGGCAGTCGCAGCTGTGCCCAGCGTGGAGGTCGATGACGGTCACATACGCGTGACCCGGTGGCATTTTGAGCCTGGTGCCTCCACGGGAATGCACGTGCATGAGTTCGACTACTTGGTGGTTCCAGTCACAGGCGGTGAATTCATTGTCAACAACGCCGAAGGACTTTCCACCTCGATGATTCAGCAGCCTGGTGAGTGCTACAAGCGGCAGGCAGGGGTAATGCATAACGTCATTAGCAACTCACCTCGAGCGATGAACTTCGTGGAGATCGAGTTTCTCGTCTGATCCACTACTACCCATAGTTGTGGGATTGGTTCTGGCGCTACGAGCGTGCCTACGTTGAAGTGCCCGACCCGGCGCGTGATGCGTCCTGGAACATGAGGAAGGCCCAACCTTTCGGCTGGGCCTTCCTCTCGATCAAGTCGAATCAGACGACGCGAACCTTGTCGGCCTGGGGACCCTTGGGGCCCTGAGTGATGTCGAACTCAACTGCCTGGTTCTCATCCAACGAGCGGTAGCCGTCGGAGTCGATGGCTGAGTAATGCACGAATACGTCCGGGCCGCCATCGGCCTGCTCGATGAAGCCGAAACCCTTTTCTGAGTTGAACCACTTAACGGTGCCTTGAGCCATGATGCTTATTCCTTTACAAAAAATTCGCGAGGGACGATCGCCGCCGCGAGTTCAAAACTGCCTTGCCGTTATTCCGCCATCGGGATTCCTCCCGGATAGTGCGAAGCCCGCCATCTCCGGCCGAAGCCTTCAATTGGGCGGGCATCTCAGAACTGTGGTGCTGACATCTCCGAACCGTTCATAAGTGTGATCCATACCCCTAGGTGAGCGCAACACCGGGGTCCGTGGACTCGGGACAGGGGTTCCAGGGCCTCGCCTCGACCCTTCAATCCCCGAGAGGAGGGTTGTGAGGTGCATCATGATCGGCGATCACCTGCACGGGTGAGAAGTCTCCCGATCCGTACCGGTGCGCCTGCGCGTCTGGTGTACCTGCGCGTGCTTGCCTTCGGCAATGAACATCGCCCTGTGGATCGCCGCCGCTTTACTCGCCATCGTCTTCTTGTTAGCGGGTGCGATGAAAATCGGTGCACCGCGAGCAAAGCTGCTCGCCAATCCCCGAATGGGTTGGGTCAACGATGTTTCCGAGCGTGGCGTCAAAGCCATCGGTATTGTTGAGGTCCTGGCTGCTATTGGATTGATCTTGCCGCCGCTGACCGGCATCGCGCCCTTCTTTGTGGGATGGGCAGCAGTCGGGCTCGCGATCGTGATGGCCGGCGCGATCGCGATTCATGTTCGTCGTGAAGAAACGAAAGACATCGTTATGCCCGTCGTACTCCTTTTGCTCGCAGCCTTTGTTGCTTGGGGCAGATTCGGTGACTACGCCTTTGTATAAAGCAGGTCAGTGATCGTGCGGCCCTCGCTCAGCGCGCGTGCTTCAAACATGGTGACTGGTCGGTCTGCCGGGCGCTCAATCTGACCACCGATCCAGCCTGACTCCTCTGCCATCACACATTTGATTGACTCTGCGTATTCATCCCAATCGGTCGCGATATGCCAATAGCCCCCGGGCAGCAGCCTTGAATACAGCAATTGCGCAATGGGTGGTTGCACGAGTCGACGCTTGTGGTGCCTGACTTTTGGCCACGGGTCAGGAAAGTACGAGCGCACACCGCTGAGCGATTCAGGCAACACCATGCGCTCCAGCACAGTCAGCGCATCTGCTTCCATGACTCGCAGATTGGTGAGTTGAGCAGCCCCCGCTTTGTCGAGCAGGTCACCGATGCCGGGGGTGTGCACGTCAATGGCGAGTAGCGCTGTTGCCTGATCATGCTCTGCCATAGCAACAGTGGAGGCGCCAGTTCCGAAACCAATTTCGACGACGATTGGCGCCCCGGGCATCTGCCAATCAGATTCCACGCTCAATGGTTCGCTGCGCATCCCGATGAGGTAGTGCGCGTAGGAGATGAGTGCGCGTTCTTGGGTGGGGGTGATGCGGCTTCGTCGAGTTTTGAAAGTCCGGATGCCGGGGGATAGAAGAGTGGAGGCTTCGTGGTGCGCGAACACTCGTTCCACGGGAATCATTTGGCGCATAATGAGTTCAGCCGATCGAAGTAGTGAGGACGCCATTGATGCGATGCTTGCGGTCAGAGTCAATGCGCCAACACGAGGCTGCCCCGCGAACACGAAAGGACCAATTCACCTCACCGTCTTCAGGTGCCTGGGCAACAAGAGCCGTGTCTTCGTCGATGCCCACAACTTGGGCACCTTCGGTGACGAGCGGGCGTAGAGCCATATCTGGGATCCAACGCGTGTAGCGATCAAAATGAGGAAGCACCCTCAGGTGTGGGAGTAAGCCGAGGCCTGATACTCCACCGTTTTTCGGGTGCCGAAAATCAGGAACGTATCCGCACAGGGCCATCGCGCCCGCGCTGCAGCCCGCCACCGACGAGCCGTTTCGCCAGGCTTTCCAAATTGCCGACCAAGTAGCTGTACCGCGCAATGAGTCGGCAAGATGTGCGGGATTCCCGCCCGAGAGATAAACGAGTCCGGCTCCAGAGATGAGCTCCGCGTGGGCAGGATCCTCGGCATCTGCCCGGTTACGAATATCAACGATCACCTGTTGGGCACCCAAGCGATCAGCGGCTGCTGCGCCAAGTTCATGCCAGTAGTCGAGTGACTTCTGACCCTCTCTGGAGGCTGCCGTGGCCAACTGCACGTAGATCGGCGGCTGGTCTTCAAGCAGCCACGCTTCCACGCCCTGCATGACCGGGAGGTACTCGCCACTTCCGACCAGCGCGATTCGGCCGGGTCGGGTCATGCGTTTTTAGCCTCGGCTGCGTCGGCGAACTCGCAAAATGCGGCGTAGGCGCGCGGGCCATACACGGTGGCTGGCCCGCCTTTCATCAAAAATGTGACGCCAATGGCCTCCGCTACCTCTTCTCGGGAGGCGCCTGCGCGTACGGCACCACTGGCATGAGCAGCGATGCAACCGTCGCACTGTTCTGTGACTGCGACCGCGAGCGCGATGAGCTCCTTGAACTTTTTGGGCAGAACCCCTTCAGCGAGGGCAGCCTTATGCAGGTCTCTGAATCCGGCATAAACGTCGGGAATGGCATGACGCAGATCTCTCGCTAAGGGGGCAAGGCCTTCCTGAACGACTTTTCCGTGGGCATGTTCCATGAGTCGAGGATACCCCACAGGGTATGAGGAGGTACGCTGGGGAAATGGAAATTGAACCAACAGTCAGCCACGACGTCTTGATGCGACTTAAGCGTGCGCGTGGCCAGCTCGATGGCGTGATCAACATGATTGAAGAAGGGCGCACCTGCTCTGATGTTGTGACCCAATTAGCTGCCGTCTCCAAGGCGCTCGACCGGGCCGGTTTCAAGGTGGTGGCCACCGGCTTGCGTCAATGCCTCGAGCAGGGCGAGAACGCGCCCTTGAGCCAGGATGAGTTGGAAAAGCTCTTCCTCTCCCTCGCATGATGAACAGGACTTTCCTGGTGCGTGGCATGACCTGCGCGCATTGCGTATCGTCAGTAACGGAGGAAATAACTGAGGTCCCGGGAGTGTTATCGGTTTCAGTGGATCTTGTGATCGACGGTGATTCAGTGGTCAATGTAGAGAGTGGGTCAGAAATCGATGAAGAGCTCATCCGAGCTGCAATCGACGAAGCCGGATACGACCTCGTCGGGTAGTATCATTGATCTCGCCCTCGGAGGCATGACCTGCTCCTCTTGCGCTGTTCGTATCGAACGCAAACTCAATAAAGTGCCAGGGGTCGTAGCCACCGTCAATTACGCTACAGAGCGCGCAACGATTTCCCTGCCTGAAGGTGTGACCGTCGACGACGCGATAGAGGTCATCAAGACGGCGGGGTATTTCGCGGAACCAGTTCTAGATCTCGCTGTGAGCGATGACATCGCACTTGGAGTGCTGCGTCGAAGGCTCGTGTGGTCAGCGGTGCTCTCAATTCCTGTCATTGCGATGGCGATGATTCCCGCATTTCAATTCCCCTACTGGCAATGGATCAGTTTGGTCATGGCCACTGTGGTGGTGTGGTGGGGCGGGTGGCCTTTCCACCGCGCTGCATTAATCAACCTTCGGCACGGGACCACCACCATGGACACACTCGTTTCCATGGGCGTGACCGCCGCCTATGTGTGGTCGCTGTATGCGTTGATCTGGGGCGGCGCCGGAGATCCGGACATGCGAATGGCTTTCCATCTGCTGCCGATGCAAGACATGGGAGAGGCGCAGATTTACTTCGAGGTCTCGGCCGGGGTGATCACGTTCCTTTTACTCGGCCGCTATCTCGAAGGCCGCGCAAAAGTTGCTTCGGGTGATGCTCTTCGCACCTTGATGAGTCAGGGTGCAAAAGAAGTCACCATCATCCGAGACGGCACGGAAATTCGGCTGCCGATCGCTGAACTGGGCGTCGGTATGGAGTTTGTTGTCCGTCCGGGGGAGAAAATCGCCACCGATGGTGTTATCCGCCTCGGCACATCCAGTGTTGATTCCAGCCTGATAACTGGTGAGTCGATGCCCGTGCAAGTGCAACCGGGCGAACTTGTCACCGGAGCAACGGTCAACGTTGATGGGCTGATCACCGTCGAAGCCACGCGCATTGGTGCAGATACCCAACTTGCCCAGATGGCACGGTTAGTGGCGGCTGCGCAGAGCGGCAAAGCTCCTGTGCAGCGTCTGGCCGATCGAGTTTCAGCTGTCTTTGTTCCCATCGTCCTTGTCATTGCGCTGGTAACACTTAGCGGATGGCTGCTCGCGGGTGCGGGCGCCAACTTCGCGTTTACGGCAGCGGTTTCGGTATTGATCATCGCGTGCCCATGCGCACTCGGCCTTGCCACGCCCACCGCGCTCCTGGTGGGAACCGGTCGCGCTGCCCGAATGGGCATCATCATCAAGGGCCCACAAATTTTGGAGTCAACGCGTCAGGTAGACGCGATGATTCTGGATAAAACAGGAACAATCACTACGGGACGCCTCAGTGTGACCGACGTGGTTCCCTTCGGAGGCGGTGACCGCGCTGAGTTGCTGCGTCTTGCTGCCGGCGTTGAGGCTGGATCCGAACACCCGATCGGCGTTGCTGTGGTGTTGGCCGCTGAAGAGGCAGGCACGACCGTGCCACGCGTAACAGATTTTCGTGCCCATGGCGGCTGGGGCGTCGAGGGCACCGTTGATGATCGAGTATTAGAGATCGGCCGGCCCGTGTGGCTCATCGACCAGCGCAGCGTCGTCGTAAGTCTTGAAGCGACCACAGCGATAGAGCAT
Source organism: Candidatus Nanopelagicales bacterium (assembly GCA_030728405.1). GTDB lineage: Bacteria > Actinomycetota > Actinomycetes > S36-B12 > S36-B12 > CAIXFB01. Next base: position 16,284 of record JANQZS010000104.1, read on the forward strand.
GCACAGGCCGAGGGAAGCACCGTGGTGGCTATCGCATCCGAGGGCCAACTCCTCGGCTTCATCGCTTTGTCCGATTCGATCAAAGACAGCAGTGCTGAAGCGATTGCCGAACTCACAGCTATGGGTATTGAACCGATGTTGGTGACCGGTGACAATCTCGAGGTCGCGAACCGAGTTGCTGCCCAAGTAGGGATCACGCAAGTGTTTGCCGAAGTGACCCCGCAAGGGAAAGTTGATGCAGTTCGAGAGTTGCAGGCGGCCGGCCGGTATGTAGGTATGGCGGGGGATGGCGTTAACGATGCTGCAGCACTGGCGCAGGCCGATCTTGGTATCGCTATGGGAACTGGCACTGATGTTGCGATCGAGGCAAGTGACATCACGATCGTCACTGGCGATCTTCGCAGCGTGGTATCTAGCCTGCGGATCTCGCAACGCACCCTGCGCATCATCAAAGGAAACCTGTTCTGGGCCTTCGCCTACAACGTGGCGATGATCCCGCTGGCGGCTGCCGGTTTGATGAATCCGATGCTGGCCGGTGCTGCGATGGCGTTTTCATCGGTGTTTGTGGTGATGAACTCATTACGGTTGCGTAGATGAACGAGCACGGGGGAAACGAGCACGGGGGAATTGACGTCGACCTCGCACAGCTGCGCACCCGCACTAGCGCAAAATGGACCTACGGCCCGGAAGATGTTCTGCCGGCGTGGGTTGCGGAAATGGACTTCTCGTTAGCCCCACCGATTGCGCATGCACTCACCGCAGCCATCGCTCGATCAGATACCGGCTACCGCTCTACCGGCAGGCTGCCAGAGGCACTCGCGAATTTCTGTGCACTGCAATGGAATTGGTCGCCGGATCCGGCCCACATGATGGTGCTCGCTGATGTCATGACCGGTATTGCGACCACCCTGCGATTTTGTACCCGACCTGCTGATTCCGTAGTAGTCAACTCTCCGGTGTATCCACCTTTCTACTCAACTGTGCGCGATGTTGCAGGCCGGAACATTTACGACGTTCCCCTCGTTCCTGACGAGCAGGGTCGGTATGGCTGGGACCTAGCTGCCCTCGATGCAGCATTTGCTCGGCCCGAAGTCACTGCCTATGTGCTGTGCAGTCCGAATAACCCGGTGGGATCAGTGCCCACCGCGCAAGAACTTGCCGCGATTGCGCGCAGTGCTGCAGAGCACGGGGTGTTTGTGATCGCCGACGAGATCCACGCTCCGCTCACCTTGGCAGGGTCACTGCATACCCCGTACTTGAGTGTTGCCGGAGCTGATGCTCGTGCGGTGAGCGTGGTTTCTGCATCAAAAGCGTGGAACATCGCTGGTTTGAAATGTGCTCAGTTGATCGCAAGCACGGCAGTGGCAGAGGAACTTTTTGCATCCGTGCCATTAGAGACTCAGTACGGGGCTGGGCACCTAGGCGTGATCGCCTCGATCGCCGCGTTTGAAGATGGTGAGCCGTGGCGCCAAGAGATGCTGGGGGTTCTCGATGGCAACCGGTATCTATTCGGTAGGGAACTCGCCGATGCGCTGCCGGCAGCCGCCTACCGTCCACCCGATGCTTCCTACTTAACGTGGGTTGACCTGAGCGCATATGAACTAGGGGATGATCCGGCCCTGCCTTTACTCGAGGTTGGTCGGGTTGCGGTGAACTCCGGGCCCACGTTCGGTGCTGGCGGTGCAGGGCACATTCGAGTCAATATCGGCACATCCGCGAGGATTATTGAAGAAATTGTTGCGCGCATCGCCCGAGGAACGACCGGGAGCCAGGATGCGTCGTAAGCCAGTGAAGGCTGTGCTGGTGCTCAGTTCAGTAGTGGGGCTCGCCCTCAGCGCACTTATTGCGGTCCCAGCTCAGGCAGCTTCCAAGATCGATGCAATCGCGATCGGTGACAGTGTGATGCTTGGCGCTAAATATGAATTGCAGCGCAGGGGCTTCAACGTGGTCGATGCCGCTGTGAGCCGGCAGGCGGTAACCGGCCCGGGGCTTTTGCGGAAACAGGGTGCCAAACTGCCTCGGAATGTGGTCGTTCACCTCGGCTCCAACGGTACTTATTCCAAGGCCATGTGCCGGGAGCTTGTGCGCACAGCCGGACCACAACGTCGGGTTTTCCTCGTCACGATCAAAGTCCCCCGAACCTATGAGGACAAGAACAACGTGATGCTGCGCAAGTGCGCCAGTGGTTTTGGCCCCGAACGGGTGCGAATTGTTGATTGGAATTGGGCCGCCACGAAGAATCTGCAGTGGCTCTACGCGGATGGAATTCACCTCAGACCCGAAGGCGCTCGAGCATTCGCACGCATCATGCGTAACGCCATTAACTCTGCTAACGAAAGCGAGCAATTCGACAGTTTCTCCGGTCCGCGAAGGCCTATGTGATCTACGTCGCATGGCCGCTGTGCGGTTGATCACAAGAGAACGTTTACACGCCGTTTTCGGTTTGGTTCCGGGCTGGCCAGCCAGCATTGTTGGGCCATCAGTACGCACTATCGGCCACTGCATTCAACCGCAGTCCAACGTCACAATGGAGTGATGTCATGACGACCAGCACCATCGTGAATGCCCCCACAACCAATGCCCGCCTGCTGGCGTGGGTCGAAGAAATCGCAGAGCTTGCAAAGCCCGACAAAATCGTGTGGTGCGACGGGTCCATGGATGAGTGGAACCGGATGACCGAGGAGATGGTGGCCTCAGGCACGCTCATTCGACTGAATGAGGAATTACGACCCAACTCTTTCCTCGCTCGCTCGCATCCCAGTGATGTTGCCCGCGTCGAAGACCGCACCTTCATTTGTTCGGTGGCCGAATCCGATGCGGGTCCCACCAACAACTGGATGGACCCCGCCCAGATGCGCAGCACCTTGCGCGGACTGTTCGATGGCAGCATGCGTGGGCGCACGATGTACGTCGTTCCGTTTTCTATGGGACCCCTCGGTTCGCACATTTCCCAGCTCGGAGTTGAACTCACCGACTCCCCATACGTGGTGGCCTCGATGCGCGTGATGACCCGGATGGGTAAAGCGGCGCTCGATGCAATCGGCGTGGACGGCGATTTTGTTCCAGCGATCCACACTGTTGGTTACCCGCTCATCGATGCAGATGGCAATCATCGCGACGACGTTGCGTGGCCGTGCAATGAGACCAAATACATCGTGCAGTTTCCCGAAGACCGTGAAATCTGGTCGTACGGCTCGGGTTACGGTGGCAACGCACTCCTTGGAAAGAAGTGCTACGCGCTGCGCATCGCATCGGTTATGGGCCGCGATGAAGGCTGGCTTGCTGAACACATGCTCATTCTCAAACTGACTTCACCAGAGGGTCGCGCCCACTACGTGACTGGCGCTTTCCCATCAGCGTGCGGCAAAACCAACCTGGCCATGCTCGAGCCAACATTGCCCGGCTGGAAAGTTGAAACCCTTGGTGATGACATCGCCTGGATGCGCTTTGGTAAGGACGGTCGTCTCTACGCCCTCAACCCGGAGGCCGGCATCTTTGGAGTTGCACCGGGAACCGGCATAGACACCAACGCCAATGCGATCCGATCGTTGGCAGCAAACACCATCTACACCAATGTTGCACTCACCGATGATGGCGATATCTGGTGGGAGGGACTAACCCCCGAGGCACCGAGTCACCTAATCGACTGGCGTGGCAACGATTGGACTCCCTCCTCTGACGAGTTGTCCAGCCACCCGAACTCGCGTTTCGCATTCCCTGCCGATCAGTGCCCCTCCATTGCTGATAACTGGCAAGATCCGGCCGGGGTGCCGATCGATGCGATCCTTGTCGGTGGTCGACGCGCCACCAATGTGCCGCTCGTTGTTGAGTCGTATGACTGGGCGCACGGTGTTTTCATGGGTGCCACGTTGTCGAGTGAGAAGACGGCAGCCCAAGAAGGCACCGTGGGTGAATTGCGACGCGATCCGTTTGCGATGCTGCCGTTCACCGGTTACAACATGGCCGATTATTGGGGTCACTGGCTCGAGATGGCCGACGCCACCACCACCGATGCGTTGCCCAAGATCTTTTCAGTCAACTGGTTCCGGCGTGGCGCAGGTGGTTCGTTCCTCTGGCCCGGATTTGGTGAGAATTCACGTGTGCTGGAATGGGTGTCTCGCCGGGTAGCTGGCGAAGTGGACGCGGTCGATACCCCGCTTGGCCGCATTCCCGTTGCTGGTGACCTGCAACTCGATGGGATTGAGCTTGCTGATGGCGCCATCGAGGGGCTCTTCGAAATCGACACGGATTCTTGGGGCTATGAAGCCGACATGATCGCTGAATACTTTGCACAGTTCGGTGACCGGTTGCCAGCAGCGATGGCCGATCAGTTGGCGGCGTTGCGGGCCCGACTCGCGGAATAACGCTGATTCGCTTTTCTCAGCCAACCTAAGAGACCGTGGCCACCATCAACGCCTTGATGGTATGCATGCGGTTCTCTGCTTGCTCGAACACGATGCTGGCCGGTGACTCGAACACCTCGTGGGTGACTTCAACGCCATCGGCGAGGCCAAACTTTTCGGCTACAAGTTGACCGATTTTGGTCTTGGTGTCGTGATAAGCCGGCAAGCAGTGCATGAACCGAACATCTGGGCGATCGGTCAGTTTGAGGAACTGCGCATCGACGCGGTAGGGCGTGAGTTGCTCAATGCGGGTTGCCCAGACGTCTGCGGGTTCGCCCATGGAGACCCACACATCGGTGTGCACAAAACGTGCACCCGGCAGCCCCACACTCGGATCATCTGTGATGGTGATCGTGGCACCCGATTCGGCAGCGCGCAGCGCTGCGGCGTCGCGAATCTCTTGACTTGGCCACAGCACTTTCGGTGCCACTATGCGTACGTCAGAGCCCATGATTGCGCCCATCATCAATATTGAGTTGCCCATGTTGCTCCGCGCATCACCCACGTATGCGTAAGAAATGCGCTCGTCACCTGCATGCTCACCCATTGTCATGAAATCCGCGAGCATCTGAGTGGGGTGCCACTTATCAGTAAGCGCGTTGTACACCGGCACCGTGGAATATTCAGCAAGTTCTTCAACGATAGATTGCCGAGCCCCGCGATAAGCAATCGCATCGAAGGCCGAGGCGAGTACCCGCGCGCTATCTGCCGCTGATTCTTTGTGACCAATTTGACTCGATGCTGGATCAAGCACCGTGATGCCGGCGCCCTGATCTCGACATGCGACTTCGAAGGAGATTCGGGTGCGAGTAGAAGTCTTCTCCAGAATGAGCACGACGTTACGACCGACTAGGCGTTGCTGCTCCATGCCCGCGGCACGCTCAACCTTGAGCTGACCTGCGAGAGTAATGAGATAGGACAATTGTTCCGCGGTGAAGTCAGACTCCTGCAAGAAATCGGCGTGCTGCCATGAGGCGCTAGCGCTAGTCATCGCAACACGGTACTGCCTCCACTAAGCGGTGATTCCCAGCGCCCTCGGGGAGATTGCCTCATTGATTTCCCGGCCGGCGGCGCGTAAGCCTGATCCGCGTTCGCGCGGGTGGTGCCGAGAATTCAAGCGCGCATAGACCCGGTCGCGCTCCTCCTCGGTGAGACCGCCCCATACTCCGAAAGGTTCGCGTGCCCTGATTGCGTAGTCGGCACACTCGAGGCGCACCTGACATCCTGCGCAGATCATTTTGGCTTGGTGGTCTCGCTTAGCCCTGGCACTGCCTCGTTCGTTTTGCGGGTGGAAGAAGAGGAGTGGGTCATAGGTACGGCAGGCTCCCTCCTCCTGCCAGTTCCACACTGCATCGCTGGGTACTTGGGCGAGTGGTTGCTGTGGCATCGGCTCTTCCTCTCTACGGGGCTATTTCTTACCTCGGGGCTATTGCTTACCGGACACGATAAGTGCGATGAACGCGCCCGGGAGAGGCCAAAGGTCCCGAGATCGGTTGACCTTGGGACCTTTGGAAGAAGTGCACATGCTTGTGGTGGGTCAGGCATCGTCTGCGACGAGCGCGGCGCGTACCTCTTCCATATTCACATCGCGCACCGCGGTGATCAGGTTTGCTAATGCCTCTTGGGGTAGCGCGCCTGCTTGTGAGTACAGCACGACGCCATCGCGAATCGCCATCAGGGTGGGGATGGACGTGATGGAAAAAGCGCCGGCCAAGCCCTGCTCAGCCTCAGTATCCACCTTGGCAAAAACGATGTCGGCATTTTCCTCGGAGGCCTTTTCATAGACCGGTGCGAAGTTGCGACACGGTCCACACCACGCGGCCCAGAAGTCCACCAGGACGATTGGACTGCCGCTAATGGTCTCGGCAAATGTCTCTTCTGTCAGGTTCACAGTTGTCATAGAAATACCCTAGGGGGTATTGCCGGAATCGTCTAGCGGAGCCCGCGCCTTGATCAGGAACGCCGAAGCAAGGAACATTCCGCGCCAGCTCGACCCGTCTTCTTCAAGGGCGTGGCACGCGGCCCGGAACCCAGCTGGATCGCGCTCCTCAAGGAAAGGCGGCCCGGCGTGAAAGTGGAAGTAGATGGTCTCCACATCAGTAAAGCCAGCCTCGGTGAACAGCGCCGGTACTTCAAGTGGGTTATCAAATCCCGACATGGTCACCCCTGGGCCCGATCGAGGGGGGCGCTCCATCTCGAGGCGTGGTCGCAGATCCGCCGCAACGACGCTGCGAATGCTCTCGGGCACCTCGGCAAGGAGGTCATCCATGATGAACTCAAAGGTGTAGCGGTTGAAGGTGAACAGGCTGAACAGTGAATTTCGGAACTCGATGAAGGCGTAGCCGCCTGGTTTGAGGAGTGAGCGCACGTTGGTCAGCGCCGCTCGCCTCGGGGCCGGATCAGGAATATGGGGGAGCACGCCCATGGCGACGAGCAGATCGAAGGGCCCCGATGCCGCTGTTTCAGCGAACGTCGCTTCATCCTCAAGGGATCCGAGGGCAAACCGATCGGCGGGCAGCCTCAACTCAGCTGCCTTAGCTTGGGAATTACCCACCATTTCCGGGTTGTTGTCAAAGCCGAACACCTCTAGGCCGCTCGAGGCGAAGGTGGAGAGCGCGTTGCCGTGGCCCACACCCACTTCGACCAGAGTCTTGGCCCCTGTTTCACGGGCGGTGGCAGTTACCGAATGAAAGGCAAAGGCATTTGCCGGGTAAGGCGTGGTGTGGTCAGGTGCGATCTGGCTGGCTGAGGTTGGCACAGAATTCATGCTTTTCATAATGCACGACGACGTAGGATCGTGCACATGAGCACCCCATTGGACTCTCCGGAGATTTCTGGCGGCACCCTGCTGGAGGAGCGCACCTCACTTTCACATGAGGATGGCGACCACGAGCGGTTTGCCCATTACGTCGAAAAGGCGAAGATCGTGGAAAGCGCCGTCACAGGTGAGCCGATCAAGGCCCTATGCGGGAAAGTGTGGATTCCGAATCGGGATCCATCCAACTTTCCGGTCTGCCCGCAGTGCCAAGAGATTCACGCGGGTTTGCCCAAGGGTGGCAAACCCGGGGACAAGTAAGCATCCCCATCCAGAGAAGCAATCCCCACCTGAAGCACATCATCAAGGAGTTCACCGAACGATGCTGCGATCCACTATTGCCCACCGAGCAAACCTCGTGGTGCGTGCTTCTATCGTCGCGGCCGCAGGAATGGTGCTGGCAGCTTGTGGAAGTTCAGAGACCGACGTAGCCGCGTCTGTCTCCGATGGGGCACCGGCTGAATCTAGGTCTGCGGAAACTTCTCTCACCAATGCGGCGCTCGACGAATGCGCACAAGAGAACTTGACCACCATCACGCCGGGTGCGCTCACTATCGGTACTGATTCACCGGCATACCCGCCGTTTTTCTCTGAAGATGACCCCTCTAATGGTGAAGGTTTTGAGAGCGCGGTTGCCTACGCGATTGCTGATCAACTCGGCTTTGCACCAGCTGAGGTTGCGTGGGAAATTGTACCGTTCAGTTCAGCTCTTGCACCCGGAAAAAAGAACTTTGACTTCGACATCAACCAGATCTCGATCACTGCGGAGCGTGCTGAAGTAGTTGACTTCTCGGATGGTTACTACGCAGTGAATCAGGCAGTTGTAGCACTCGCCGATTCTTCGATCGCTAGCGCGACCACGGTGGCTGAACTTAAAGATGCCACGTTGGGCGCCCAGTTCGGCACAACGAGTCTTGCCTTGATCGAGGAAGATATTCAGCCCGATACAGACGCATTTGTTTATGACGACTTTGCCGAGGCACGGGCTGCGCTACGCAGCGGACAAATTGATGGCATCGTCGTTGATCTTCCCTCTGCCTCTTTCATCACCTCTGGGGAAATCGAGAACAGCAAGATCGTCGGTCAATTCCCGGAAAACATGGGCGGATCGCAGTTCGGTCTGCTCTTCCAGAAAGGCAATCCACTCGTGGGGTGCGTCAACAAGGCACTCGGTTCCCTCGTTGCATCCGGTGAATTGCAAAATATTCAGGACACTTGGTTAACGGGCGCCACGGTTCCATACTTCTCTGACTAGTCCTACTGACGAGTAGGTGCGCGTGTCCCCCGTAAATAGCGGTTCCGCGCCCTTAACATGTGTGTCGGTGACTGCCAAGGTGGTAAGTCCCTTAGCCGCGGGGCTATCCGTCCCAGGCTTCCCCATGGAGGTGGGTATGTCAGCAGTAGATTCTCGCGAAATCAATGATGATTTCGACGACAGCATCGTGAACGCTATCGGCCGTAGTTGGTGGATTCTGCTCGTTGGCGGAATCATCAGCGTTGCTATTGGTATCGCAGCAATCGTGTGGCCAGGCCGCACAATCATCGTCGTGGCCGTTCTCTTCGCCATCTGGCTCATCGTTTCAGGCATCTTCTCCCTCGTCCGTGGATTCGGACATGGGCTTACCGGTGGCACACGTGCGCTCTACCTCATCACCGGAATTATCTCGATCCTGCTGGGAATCTTCGCGCTGCGCAGCGCGTTCCAGGCTGCAGAGATCCTGGCGATCTTCATCGGAATCGCATTCCTGTTCCGTGGGTTCGCAGCACTCTTCACAGGATTTGAGTCCACATCTAGCCGCGGTTGGAACATCTTCTTCGGCATCGTCATCCTCATCGGCGGCATCGTCATTCTCGTATGGCCAGGGCTTTCACTTCTCACGCTTGCGCTCGTTGCAGGCATCTGGCTGATCATCTTGGGTATCTACGAGATCGTCGCGGCGTTCCGCGTGCGTTCGTTGATGAAGGTCTAGTTAATCGCTTGTGCTTGTTCGCGAAGCCCGACGCACCCGTTGCGTCGGGCCTCGCGCTTTTGTGTTTGTGGCATCTTCGCGGTGTCGCTGTGGCGCGCACGTGGCAATTCCCCTCCGCACATGATTAAGTGGTGACGTGGCATCAGAGACCTCGCAAACACTTGATCGCGGCCTTCGGGTGCTCGAACTGATAGCCGAGGAGCCAGGCGGTTTGACCGTCACTGAGATTTCATCAGCGCTGGGTGTGAGCCGAACAGTGATATATCGCCTCGTTGTTACGTTGGAAACTCACGCGCTTTTGCGCCGAAGTTCTGATGGCAAGTGTCGGCTCGGCCTGGGGGTTCTGGCGATGGGTCGCGCCGTTCAGCCGGTAGTACGCGATGCCGCCGTACCCGCACTTCGCTTGCTCTCAGAGGCTGTAGGAGCAACATCGGTACTCACCGTGGCAGATGGGAGTGAGGGCGTAGCGAGCGTGGTGGTGGAGCCCTCGCGGTCAGATGTGCACGTAGGCATCCGGATCGGGGCTCGAGGCCCGCTAGAGGCCGGGGCTGCTGGTAGAGCGATCCTGGCGGCCCGTACCACCGCTGGGCGCGCGTTGGAACCTGCTTGGGTGATTGCAACGAGCGAAGGCCCACAGGGGGCGTATGGCCTTGCCGTGCCGATCCTTGGGGTTCCCGGGTTAGAGGCGAGTGTGGGAATCGTCTCTCTACGCGAATTACCTGAACAAGAGACTGGTCCTCGCGTTGCTCGTGCAGCCGGAGAGATCGCTCGCGTTCTGCGCTGAGATATTGCTCACGAACTCACCGAGGCGGCTGGGGGTGTTGGGCAATCCGCGAAAGATGACGCACAATGCTGTGGTGCGCCTTCCCCGACTCTCCACACGTTCATTCGTTGGATCCCTGGCTGCTGCCATGACCGGCGCGCTGCTTCTCACCGCCACTCCTGGAGCACCTGCCTCGGCAGAAGGTCCAGCACCTGCGCGAGTAGTGAGTGGCTGGATTCCCTACTGGATGTCTTCGCCGGCAAAGCCACAAGGAATTCTGAGTGCCACCGCCAACGCGGATCTGTTTACCGACGTTTCACCCTTCTGGTATTCCGCTTTGTCGGCACCTGACGGAAATGTGCGTCTTGCGATCAACCCGAACTTCTCTGGCGGGCAAAGCAGCATTTCGTGGGCGATGGGTCAACTGCGCGCAGCGGGCCTGGTGGTGCTCCCGGCAATCGCAGACGGATCAGGAAAGGGCCGGATGGCATCGGTGATCGCTGACCCGGCAAAGCGCACCGCCCACGTTGCAGACATCGTAAATCTGGTGATGAGCCAAGGTTTTGATGGCATCGATCTTGACTATGAAGTTTTTGCCTTCAGTGATGGACGCGCTACCTGGAATGCCACCCAACCAAACTGGACAGCTTTCGTGCAGGAGTTGGGCGCTGCGCTCAAAGCCCAAGGAAAACTGCTCTCCGTCACGATTCCGCCACCGTGCAGTACCAGTGGTGCATGTGGTGGTCAATCGGGTTACTGGGTCTACAACATGACCGGCATCGCGCCATTTGTCGATCTCATCCGACTCATGGCCTACGACTTCAGTTATCACGCAATTGGGCCAATCGCACCTATCAACTGGGTCACGTCCATCGTTGCGTACAGCGCAGGTGTGATCGATCCGGCCAAGGTACAAATCGGCGTACCCACGTACGGTCGCGCGTGGACGCGTAAGGACTCCGCTGGCAAGTTTCGCTTGAGTGGGACCTGCCCAACAAACTCTGGCACCGCGGCGCAAAAGAGTGCCTTCCGCTCGCTCACTGCGATGTCGACGGCTACGGATGCTGAGATCCCCGCGATCATGGCTGCCAATGGGGTTGCCGCCGCCACGTGGGATGAGAAGTCCAAGGAGAGCTGGTTTGAGTACGACAAAAATGTCACGTGGGTGGATTCAGGGGGCGCAACCCAAACGTGCTCGGCCAAGCGAGTTATGTGGTTCGTCGGACCGGAAGCGGTCCTGGCTCGAACCCAACTCGTGGGCACCTACGGCATCAAAGCAGCTGCCTACTGGACTGTGGGCGGAGAGAACCAGTCGCAGTGGCCGCTCATTCGAAGCTACGCGCAGTCACTCGCACCTGCTGAAGCGAATGTCACCATCGTGGCTGAGCCAGGTGCGGTCTTTGGGCAGTCATATGCGCTCACCGCCAATGTCACTTTCAATAACGCACCGGTGGTTGACGCCGAAGCGACCCTGCAATTCCGGGACACCAAGAAGAAAGCCAAATGGGAGTCTGTTCAAGTTGTGAGAACAGGCCAAGATGGGTCTGCCGCATTCTCAGTGCCAGCCCAGCGCACCGGAAATTTCCAGGTTGTCACTGCTGGTGCTGGGGGAGTAGCTGCTTCGCAGAGTCCTCCGATCTTGGTGGAGGTGTTCTCGGCCCTGACCGTGCGTGCAAAGACTCCGGTGATCTCACGAGGGGGAACGGCGAAGATAGTGGTCGTCGCCCGCCCGGCTGTGCCTGGTCAACGGGTGCGCATCGAGATGCAACGCAAAACGGGGTGGAAATTCATCACCGCGACCAAGGTCAATTCCAAAGGTCGGGTGGCCGCATCTGTCACAACACCTAAGAAGCCAGGTCTGTGGCAATTCCGTGCGGTGGTACGACCCGGTGGTGGAGTTCAGGGAGCCACCTCGGAGCCGGTCCCAATCAGAGTCAAGAAGAAGTAGTCGTCAAGCACTCTTTGGGTAGATCAAACCAGCGCAGGGTTTCAAAGTCGGAAGAAACAGACTGACTTGAGTGGGTGAGGTCAGGCATGGGTAAACCAGTGAGCAGATCCTCCGCGAATGCGAGATAGGTCATCAGCTCTGACTCCGGCGCCCGATCATGTTGCTTCGGGAAACGCAGGTTACCGTCGGAGTCGTAAGTCACCTGGCTGAGCCTGATTGGGGGCTCAACCGGGCCACTGCGGTGCGTCCACAGTCCGGTGCTCGGATCAAAGCGATACTCGGGGAGCAAACGCCAGCCGTGGGTAGCCAAGAGGTCAACAGCACGCACAAGATATTCAAAAACTTCATCTGAAATGAAGTAGTTGAAGTTCACCCGCACCCAGCCAGGCTTGATTCCTTCGCAGCCCTGTCCGATTTCACGTTCAAAGGCGTGCGAGAGGTCTAAGTCAATTCCGAGAAGTCGATGGCCGTATGGACCGGCGCACGAGCAGCCTCCTCGAGATTGGATTCCAAAGAGATCGTTGAGGGCTGACACGACAAAGTTGTGATGCAGGTATGGCCCTTCAGGGCGCTTGATGACGAACGAAACGATGGAGAGCCGTTCAGAATCGGTGTTACCAAGCATGGAGATTCGTTCGTTTGTCGACCACGCTGCAATCGCACGCTGGACAAAGTCATCCTCGTGGGCTCGTATTGTGGTGGTTCCTACTTCTTGCTTGAGTTGGAAGACTAAACCGGCACGAATGGATTCCACGATCGCCGGCGTACCACCCTCTTCTCGGTGCTCGCTGTCGATGAGGTAGACGTGTTCGTCTTCGTTGACATAAGCAACCGTGCCCCCACCCACCATGTCTGGCACAGAGTTGGTCAGTAGCTCTCTGCGGATAATCAACACACCTGGCGTGCCGGGTCCGCCAATGAACTTGTGCGGGGAAAGCACCACCGCGTCCTTGTATGCCCCGGGATGCTCATTGCAGTGCGGGCGCATGTCGATATCCACGTAGGGCGCAGCAGCGGCGTAATCCCAAAAAGACAGCGCGCCGTATTCGTGAATGATTTCAGCAACGGAGTGGGTGTCGGTCATGATTCCGGTGACATTGCTGGCAGCGCTAAATGAAGCGATCTTTAACGGCCGATCCTGATAACGCTCGAGTTCTTCACGCAAATGGATCAGGTCGATGTGACCTTGAGCATCCTCCCGAATGGTCACGACGTCGGCGATGGATTCACGCCAAGGCAACTCATTGCTGTGATGCTCAAATGGTCCGATAAAAACAACGGGTCGCTCGCCCCCTGGGATCTGATCAGAAAGGTGGTAGCGGGCATCAAGGTCGGCGGGGATTCGCAGATTCAGGATTCCAATGAGTCGGTGCACTGCCGAGGTTGAGCCCGATCCACAGAAAATCACGCAGGTGGAGTCATCGCCATTGACCGCATCCCGGATGATCCGGCGGGCATCCTCGCGCAGCCGGGTGGTCTGTAACCCCGTCCCGCTGGATTCAGTGTGCGTATTGGCATAGCGGGGCAGCACTTCACCACGAATGAAGTCTTCGATAAAGCCCAGGCTGCGGCCACTTGCCGTGTAATCGGCGTAGGTGACGCGCCTGGGGCCGTATGGCCCCCACATGACTTGGTCGTCACCGATCACGCTGTCGCGGATCTGGCGAAGAATCGGCGGATCCACCAGCTTGTTGCTGCGGTTGGGGATAGACAGGGAACTCACGCCCCCAGAGTACGACCCATTCGACTAAGTGCGCACCCGTTGCACAATGGGGGAGTGAGTTCCACGGAAACAGAGGTCCGCCCCCGCGAGGAATTGGCCGAAGTGGTCCTGCCGGACACCCCGTGGATCACCATCGTATGGAACGACCCGGTCAACCTGATGTCATACGTCACGTATGTATTCATGACCTACTTTCACTATTCCCGCGAAAAAGCTGAAAAACTCATGACCGACGTGCACGTAAAAGGTCGAGCGGTCGTATCTGCCGGAACCCGCGAGGAAATGGAGCGCGATGTCACGGCGATGCACTCTTACGGACTATGGGCAACAGTGAGTAAAAATGAGTGATCACGAGGAAGTCTCGTATGGCTTCAGGCGATCAGATTCAGGTCGCCTGGTTTTGCGCACCGATCTGGTGGAGCGTGGATTGCTCGATACCCTCGCCGATCAAATCATGAACATCATGGCCCCGACCTCGCAAAATGTTGACCTTGACCCCATTGCGCGCATGGTGGGAATTGACGCTGAAGTTGAAGCGCCAACTGATGAGGTGGTTCGCCGGTTGCTGCCGGATGCTTACCGTGACGACCCCGATTCAACCGCTGATTTTCGACGATTCACTGACCGGGATCTGCGCACGTCAAAAGTCGCTCATGCCGCCGTTGTGCGTGATTGCTTGGCGCGATCGGGGGAGAAAGTCACCCTGAGTGCCGATGAAGCGCAGTCGTGGCTGGCTTTTCTCAACGATGCTCGCTTGGCGTTGGGGACCAGAATCGGCATCACCGAAGCCAATCACCAGGAACTTAATGACCTCCCCGATGAAGACCCTCGCTCTGGGATGTACCACGTCTACGACTGGTTAACGTTTCTGCAGGAGTCACTTCTGCAAGCGTCGTTCTTTCACGATTCCTGACGCGAAATTCGATCACCGACACGAAAGAGGGGCTCGGCCGTGATGGCCGAGCCCCTCTTTCGTGAAGCTAAGAGCTACTTGCTGGATGGTGCTGCTTCGAGCTCCTCTTCGGCGAAGGTGGCCGAATCGTCGGCGCTCTTCTCGCGTGCGATCTTGTAGATCAGCAGGCCGAAGAGACACTTGGCGAGCACGTCGGCTACGGAGTAACCAACCTGACGCCACACGAATGCGTCTGCACCCTCGATGCCGAACATGGGGATCATGTACGAGATCGGGTAAACGCCCCACGTTGCCAGCAGCAGCCAGCGCAGACCGTTGAGGTCCTTGCCCACCTGCTTCGGCTGATCCTTGGCTGCTCGACTGAGTTCGACGAACAGCACGTAGAGGATGTAGAGGAATGGGATGGTGGAAAGTGCGCCCCACACGCCCTTGGTGACGTTGTCGACTGCGATTTCGCCGGGGTAGCCCAGAACGATCATCAGCACGGATGCTGGGATGAGCTTGAGCAACATCGACTTGCGAACTGCGCGCGGAAGCGCGAGGACTGCAATGGTTTCGAAGAGCAGCAGCGGAACAGTCAGCAGCCAGTCGACATAGCGGTATCCCTCGTTGAAGCCCTCGCCATTGACGAGGACATACGTCATCGCGTCGAATCCTGCCGCAGCTGTGCCCTCGTCGACGGCCACGTAGGAGCCGGTGAACGAGTTGAAAATGCGGTAGTAGTGGTAGGCAGCGATCAGACACACCATCGCCGAGACGACGAGCGCCTGGCGGTAGCGGGGCAGAACGCGTCCTTGAACTACGAGCAAGAAGATGAACGTTGCCAGCATGGATGCCAGCGCGAGCGACAAAACGTTGTACACAGTTTGGTACTGCGAATAGTCAAGCTCAAGTACTCCCACACGAACCTCCGGGTTGGGTGTCGGGCAGGTGGCCCGATCGTTGGTGTCTTGGTGCCCGACGGTCGCCCGAGGATCGCCAAGCTAAGCAACCCTCTACCCCTTTGGCCCAATACGCAAGTCAAACGCGCAATGTCGCGACGTGTCGTTTTTCCATGAGGCGGTACCGTGAGGCCGTGCTCAGGATTGGCCAAGGCCTGGTGGACCAGATGGTGGCCCATTGCCGGGCTGATCATCCCGACGAGGCTTGCGGGGTGATTGCCGGTCCAGTGGGCTCTGATTCCCCTCAGCGGTTCATCCCGATGGTCAACGCGGCTCGCTCGCCCACGTTTTATGAGTTTGACTCCGCTGATCTGCTCAGGCTGTATCGGGACATGGACGAGCGCGACGAGGAGCCGGTGGTCATCTACCACTCACACACGGCCACAGAGGCCTACCCCTCCCGCACGGACATTTCCTACGCATCTGAGCCACTGGCCCATTACGTTCTGGTGTCTACAAGGCAATCGGGCTCCGTCGATGGCCCCTATGAGCTTCGATCCTTCAGAATCGTTGACGGTGAGGTCACGGAGGAGTCGATTGACCTACTCAACTGACTTCTCGACTGAATTGCTGCGAATAATTCGCATTTGCGAGTCCTCGTAGCGCCCATTCTGGGCAATGTTCGTACGCTTAAGCCCTGATTCGGAATATGAATCGAACGAGCCACCGAAAGGGCACCTGGATCATGGCAGTCGAAGTGCGGATTCCCACCATCATGCGCCCGTATACGGCCGGTGAGAAGGTGGTGACTGCAGAAGGCGCCACGCTCGCTGAGGTCATTGCCGATCTCGACGCTCGCTATGCGGGTATTTCAGATCGCTTGATCGATGACAGCGGCCTGCGTCGATTCGTCAACGTGTATCTCAACGATGAAGACGTGCGTTTCCTAGACGGGTTAGGGACTGTTATCTCAGACAAAGACTCCATCACGATTTTGCCCGCGGTGGCCGGCGGCTGACGTGCGCTTCGACTCCCTTCTCGATTCCGTCGGTCATACCCCTTTGGTGGGCTTGCCGCGGCTTTCGCCCTCCCCGGATGTGCGGCTGTGGGCAAAACTCGAGGATCGAAACCCGACTGGCTCGGTTAAGGATCGCGCCGCGTTAGCGATGGTGGAGGCGGCCGAGAAAAAGGGTCTGCTTCATCCTGGTTCCACACTGCTTGAACCGACTTCGGGTAACACCGGAATCTCGTTGGCCATGGTGGCAAAGCAGCGCGGCTACAACCTTGTGTGTGTCATGCCAGAGAACACCTCAGCTGAGCGCACCCAACTCCTGCGCATGTGGGGCGCGGAGATTATCTACTCTCCCGCGGCTGGCGGCTCCAATGAGGGCGTCCGGGTCGCCAAGGCAATCCATGAGCAAAATCCAGAGTGGGTGATGCTGTACCAATACGGCAACCCAGCTAACGCGCAGGCGCACTATGACTCGACCGGACCAGAGTTGCTCGCTGACCTGCCAACGATCACACACTTTGTTGCCGGGCTCGGCACGACTGGCACTTTGATGGGCGTAGGTCGATTTTTTCAGGAGTACAAGCCCGACGTTGCCATCGTGGCTGCTGAACCGCGATACGGCGAATTGGTCTACGGTCTCCGTAATCTCGACGAGGGGTTTATCCCGGAACTTTATGACGAGTCAATGTTGACCACGCGATTCTCTGTCGGTCCACTTGATGCGCTGAAGCGCACGCGCGAGTTATTGGAGAAGGAAGGCATCTTTGCCGGGATTTCAACCGGTGCGATCTTGCACGCAGCCCTGGGAATTGCGGCGAAGGCGGATACAGAGGGCCGTAAGGTTGATATCGCGTTCATTGTGTGCGATGGCGGCTGGAAATATTTGTCTACTGGCGCCTATGAGGGCACCCTCGAGGAAGCCGAGAGTGCCCTCGAAGGACAACTGTGGGCCTAGTTAGCGCTGGCTAGCAAGCCCACGAATCGTTTGTGGTCAGGCGTATTGGCTAAACCACAACTTTGCGCGATTGGTGTTGATGATCAGCAGGATGATCAGGTTCAGGATGATCTGGCCCCAACCGCCGTATCCAAGGTTGAAGAAGCCGAAGATGATGTTCAGCACTGCGAGCACCGAAATGAGCATGTGTGCTGATTGGCTGCCGATCATCGTCATCTTGGAGAGCCAGAAGTAGATCAGGCCGAGCAGGATCATCAGGCCACCGTTGAACCAGAGGTAGAAGCCGGAGACCGTCTGCTCTTCACCGGTGATGTGGTTGATGAAGGTGGGATTCTCGCCAAATGCCGAGAAGATCAGCAGCGTGCCAATCACGATGTTGAAGACTGCGGCCAAGACGATCAGGATCGCCACGATGGTGACCCCGACTGGGCGCTTGATGTTGGCGTCTTGCGACATTGAATCTCCTAAAAGCACAGTTTTTCGGTCCGAGCGACCGATGAACCGAGCGTAGAGACCGTCAGCCCCCCAGATGGCCATGGCGCGCCGTAGGCTGACCACGTTATGACTGATGCGCCCATCGGCATGTTTGATTCCGGCTTTGGCGGCCTAACTGTCGCCCGGGCCGTGATGGACCAACTGCCGCACGAATCGGTCCTCTACGTTGGGGACACCGCGCGTGGCCCTTATGGCCCGAGGCCCTTGGCGCAGGTCCGAGAATTCTCCCTAGAAATCATGGACCGGTTGGTTACCAACGGGGTAAAGGCTCTCGTCATCGCTTGTAACTCAGCGAGTGCTGCAACATTGCGCGATGCGCGCGAACGCTACGAAGTCCCGGTGATCGAGGTTGTCCACCCGGCGGTGCGCCGAGCTGCGGCTGCCACCAGAGGCGGCCGGGTCGGTGTCATCGGTACAAATGCCACCATCACATCCCGGGCCTACGACGATGCCTTTTCTGCTGCGCCGGATGTCTCCCTCACCTCCGTTGCCTGCCCGCGTTTCGTGGAATTCGTGGAATCAGGCGTGACCAGTGGTGACGAAGTGATTGCGGTGGCCCGGGAGTACCTAGCGCCATTACAGGCTGAAGATATCGACACGTTGATTCTTGGTTGCACTCATTACCCGCTCCTTGCTGGCGCAATTTCCTATGTCATGGGCGACGAGGTCACGCTTGTGTCCAGCGCTGAAGAGACCGCAAAGGATGTGTACCGGGAGTTGATGGCGAGTGGGTTGCTGCGCCAAACCAGCGAGGTACCCGAGCACAAATTTTTGGTGACCGGTGATCCAGCGGAATTTGAGTCATTTGGTCGCCGTGTGATTGGTCCGCAGATCGGCACTGTCCGCGGTGCTCGCTAGGGTCTTCTTCCATGACCCGATCCGATGGCCGTGTAGCCGATCAACTCCGTCCCGTCACCTTCGAGCGTGGCTGGTCAGAGCACGCTGAGGGTTCAGCACTGGTCACCTTTGGCCGCACCAAGGTTCTGTGCACCGCGTCATTCTCACCCGGCGTGCCGCGCTGGCTCAAGGATTCCGGGAAAGGTTGGGTCACCGCTGAGTACTCAATGCTGCCCCGCGCCACCAATACCCGTAATCAACGTGAATCGGTAAAGGGAAAACTTGGTGGTCGCACCCAGGAGATCAGCCGTCTGATCGGCCGCAGTCTGCGCGCAGTTGTTGACATGCAGGTACTGGGTGAGAACTCGATCTTGATTGACTGCGATGTGTTGCAGGCCGATGGTGGCACCCGCACGGCCGCGATCACAGGTGCCTACGTGGCACTGGTTGATTCCATCACGTGGGCTCGCGAGCAGGGCCATGTGAAGGGCGATCCACTGATCGACTCGGTGGCCGCAGTTTCCGTGGGAATCATCGATGGTGAGCCTCGCCTTGATTTGCACTACGACGACGATGTCCGCGCCGACACAGACATGAACGTGGTGATGACCGGTGGTGGGCGCTTCATTGAAGTGCAGGGCACCGCTGAAGGTGAGCCCTTTGATCGTGGCCTTCTTGATCAGTTGCTCAACTTGGCGGCAGCTGGCTGCATCGACTTAACGAAACTGCAAAAGGCCGCGTTTCTGGCATGAGTGCGCGGGTAGTACTTGCAACACGTAACAACCACAAGGTCACCGAGCTGCGGCGCATCTTGGCTGATGTTGATGTGCAGGTGGAGTTGTTGGGCACCGGCGAGTTCCCCGGTCTACCTGATGTTCCTGAGACCGGCAGCACTTTCGCAGCCAATGCGTTACTCAAGGCACGTGATGTTGCCCAGCGCACGGGATTAGTTGCGATCGCTGATGACTCTGGCCTGTGTGTGGATGCACTCAATGGAATGCCCGGCATTTTCTCGGCCCGCTGGGCCGGTACCCACGGAAATGATCTTGCCAACCTTGAACTGGTGCTCGCGCAATTACGCGATGTGCCAGCGCGTAAGCGCACTGCTGCTTTTCATTGCGCAGCCGCTATCGCCACGCCAGAAGGTGAAGAGCGAGTAGTTGAGGGGGTGCTCGACGGGGTACTTATCGATGCACCGCGTGGTGGCAATGGTTTTGGTTACGACCCGATTTTTATTCCGTTGGGTTACCAAGAAACCACCGCCGAAATGACTGCATTGCAAAAAGATGCGATCAGTCACCGCGGGATCGCCTTCCGCGCCCTTGCGCCGGTTCTCGCTGAAGTGATGAGCCGCCGAAACTAGTTCGGTTACGAGAATGCTCGCGCCTTCTCCACGATCTGCTCTGCGTTGAGTGATCCTGGCACTATCTGCACGCTGCCATCAGCTGAAATGAATGCGAAGGCTGGTTGTGCGGCCACACCAAACTTTGCCCACACAGCCGCCTTCTCATCTGAGATGTGCCGGAGTTGGCCAAGTTCGGTATCGGCAACGAACTGATTCATGTCATCAACCGGTCCGAGGGCTCCCACTCCAATGATTTCTGCCTCGCCGTTGAGTTCAGAGGCTGCCGCAGAAATCTCTGGTGCTTCAGCGAAGCACACCGAGCACCACGGTGCCCAAAACCACAGAACGGTTGTTTTGTCAGCAAGTTCAGCACTTGTGAATTCAGCACCAGCCAGTGTTGGCGAAGAAAAGGTGGGAATTTCCGGCGTTTCGGTGGCGGAGTTGGAATCGCTGCCGCAGCCAGCTAGCCCGATCAGTAACGCGCTGGCCGCTAGAGCTGTAAAAAGTCGAGTTAGTCGCATCATCGTCAACCTTTCCAAGAGCCAACCTTTCCAAGAGCCAACCTTTCCAAGAGACTGCGTTCGTGAAGACAAAGGGAGTCAGGCGGTGATCCCGAGTTCGCGTAACTTTTCTGCCAGATCGGGGTTTGAGGGCTCCACAAGGTAGGTTCCATCCTCAAAAACGACCACAGGAATCGACTGCTTGCCACTGATGGCGATAGCTGCATCCCGGTATTCGTCGTTGTTCTCCACGTCAAGGTAGGTAAAAGAAACTCCGAGTTCTGCAAGTTGGCGCTTTGAGCGGCGACAGTCTCCGCACCACTCTGCTCCGTAGAACAAGATTTCAGGCGCAACGTCGGCTGTAGTCCTAGGAACGATGGTAACCCCGCCCAGTCTTTGCGGGATCTTCAAACCCTCTGCAATCGATTGCTAAATGATTTAACATGCCGAATGAGGAGGTGGGGCATGTCTGGCGACCACGAACACGAGCATGACCACGAACACGAGCATGACCACGAACACGAGCATG